>JAKQSZ010000041.1 GCA_029569475.1 Candidatus Eiseniibacteriota bacterium
CGGGTGAGCCCGAGAGAGAACCGGCCATCGACGTAGCGCAAGGCCACCGCCACACCGTCGATCTTCAACTCCACGACGTAGGCGACCGGCTCCTCGCGGCCGAGAAAACGCCGCACCCGTCCGTCGAACTCGAGGAGTTCATCCCGCGAGTACGTGTTGCCCAGGCTCAGCATCGGCGCCGAATGGGGCCGGGAGACGAATCCCTCGATGGGCGATCCGCCGACCCGTCGCGTCGGGCTGGCGGGGTCGTCGAACTGGGGATGCTCCTTCTCGAGGCGGGTCAGCTCCTCCAGCAAACGGTCGTAGGCCCGGTCGCTGATCTCGGGGGTGGCGAGAACGTAGTACAGATGGTCGTGGCGCTCGATCTCCCGCCGTAGCTCCTCGATCCGCCGGCGCGCCCCTTGAGTATCCATGATCTCCCCAAAAAACTGCCGGCCGGACGCGCGCGGCGCCCGGCCGGCCATCGCCGGGAGCGTCCGCTGTCAGGGCCGCAACGACTGATGGACCGCCTGATAGACTTCGGCGGTGTCCATGTTCTGCACGAAGCCGAGCAGGCCGATGAAATCGTCGGGGAACCGGGTGTCGCCCGATACGTCGAACGCGATCGGCAGATCCACCGAGTCCCAACGGTTCGCCAGCCCGTGCTCCGCGGCCGTGCCCAGGATCTCATACCCGCGGATCACCTTGTAGAAGATCTCTTCGGGCTTCTCCGCGCCGGTGTGCAGGCGGTCCTTGTACCAGCCGGCGTAGATGCGCGTCTCGGCGGAGGGCGGCAGATCCTCGGTGAGGATGACCCGCAGCGTGCCCGTGATACCCATCACGGGATCGTAGCTCGCGTTCATGAGTTGGAGGGCGAGCGGGGCCGTCCCGCTCTGCACCGCCTCGATCTTCGGAAGATAGCGGTTCAGGGTGCCGCCGCAGGAGCGGCTCTGCGAGGGAACGCCGACCAGGGGATCACGCCCGTTGAAGATGGCCAGAGGGGCCGATCCCTCGCTGAGCGCGTGCTTGCCCGTGAGATAGACGATCCGGTCCTGTACGCCCGGAGCGTCCCGGAAGGAATCGGGCATGTTGGGCATCCAGCGCAGATGAACCTGGACCCCGATGTAGCCTCGCGAGGCCACCGGTTCGTGGCGCCAGAGGCTCTCCACCGCGCAGTCCGCGTAGACACAGTACGTGCAGAGGGTCGCGGTCAGCAGTTCGAGGAAGGAGACGCGTTGGTTGACGTCAAAGGCCAGCGCCGCCGGTTGCGTGCCGGCCTGGATCGTCCGGGCCGAGTCGGCGGGCGTGAAGCCCCCGGGCCAGCGCAGCGAGAGAGTGTGCTCGCCCGGCTCCAGGCAGTTGAGCACGGCCGGCGTCACCTCGCCGGTCGATTGCCCATCCAGGTAGATGGCCGCCCCCGGAACCGAGCTCTCGACCGTGATCGGAGCTACCGCTTCGGCGCTCCAGGTCACGTTCGAAGTCTGGTTGGACTGGATGGTGACATCCAGTTCGGCCTCCGGCGTGATCACCGCGCAGTCAAGGACCAGGGCCACGCGATACTGGCCGGGGAGCAGCGGGACGCTGTAGGAATCGCCCACCACGTCGGCGACCAGCACGGAGTCAGCCGGATCCACTCCATCGGACGTCACGTCCCAGACGATGCGGGCGCCCTGGTAGGCGTTGGTCTGCGATTGCAGCGTCACCTGGAGAAGCCCGGCGTCGGGTGGAGGCGGCGGAGCCGTGCGGACAGCGATCGCGTTGGAGAGGGGAGAGACGTTGCCGCTGTTGTCGACCAGGCGCACGCAGAAGCCGTACAGGCTGTCGG
Organism: Candidatus Eiseniibacteriota bacterium; assembly: GCA_029569475.1. Next base: position 1,805 of record JAKQSZ010000041.1, read on the forward strand.
CCGCCAGGCCCGCTACACGGAAGGCGAGCTCCGATCCGGGATCACCGGGCGTGGGGATCTCACCCTCGACCGCGGTGGCGCCGGCCCACTGTTCCTCGGTGGCGATCTCTCCTCCGGGCAGCATCCGCAGGAGGCAGCTGACCGCGGGCCGGTCCAGCCCGTCATCACCTGTCGAGGACCAGCGCAGGTCGACCCAGTCCGAGCCGGTCGCGGCGGCCCGCAGGTCGCTCACCGCCGCGGGCGACTGGTCATCGACTGGCCGGGCGACATCGTCACGGCATGAAGCAAGAGCGATCACGACGGTCAGCGCGGCCGCCGAGAGCGCGAGCGTCGGGAAGAATCTTCCCTTCGCGTGGGCGGGCAGATTCGGCAGGAAGTTCATCGGTCTCCAAGCCTCCATCCATCCAGGTATTGAGCGGCCGGTTCCTCTGCCAGGTCAGAACGTGGTCAGCACCTCGATCCGCACCCCCTCGAAGGGATCCACCAGACGGCAGACGCCGCCCGAACAGACCTGCCCGCCGCGCAGGCGGCCCCCGGCGAGCACGAGTTGGTTGCGGTCGCTGACCCGGTAATTCCACTCGCCCCAAAGCCACGATTTGCGCGGCTCCCGGTCATCGCCGGTCCACTCCCCGGTGAGCGCCCAGGACATGTTGGGGGCGCGCGAGACGGTCAAGGTCGCCACGGTGGTGGGAAAGTCCTCCTGCTCGTAGAATTCGGGCACCCGGGCCATGAGGTTCTCCTGGGTGCTCTGGGTCTCCACGGTGGTGTCGATGCTCCAGGTCTCGTTCAGCGGCGCGACCACGCTGACCGCCGCGGTGATCCGCTCAAAGAAGAACGGCACCCCGCCTTCTTCGATCTCCTCCTCCGACTCGGCCACCCGCAGGATGACCTCGATCTCGCCGGGGAAGTGCTGTTCCACCTCGCCATATGCCTCCCAGGCCCGGAAGTCCGTCCCCTGGAGAACCCCCGGAGGGAGATCGGGCGGCTGGAAGACGCTTCCGGCCGCACGGTGGCGCGCCCGCGAGGAGCTGAAGCTGCCGGTCAGGCGCGTGTTCTCGCCCACGCCCAGGTAGGCCTCGACGATCCCCCCGCGTTCATCCTCCGGCCGGATACGGGAGACATGAGTTGCCCGATTGAGGAGGGTCGTCGCGTGCTGGCGGACCGCGGTCGGTGGGGATACGAAGGGGACCAACGTGCCGTCTTCCCGGGCGTACTGCGGCAGGTCGTAACGGAGCAGGTCCTTGAACTCGCCCAGAACCTGCAGCGGTCCGACGCCGAAGCTGGCGCTGGCGTAACCGGCATGCCCCTGGGCCAGCGGCCCGGCATCGCCATTGTTGTCGCGGTTGTCCCGCACGACGTACTCCCCATAGGCATCGACACGGCCGAGGATCGTGCCCTGGAGCAGCCCTCCATAGAGGCGGTCGCCCCCGGTACGGACCTCGGCATCTTTTGGGCCCTCCTGGTAGTCAGCCCAGGTGCCCTCGGCCGCGGCCTGGAATCCGGCCGGGAGGCCGACCCCGACACGGGCGGCCTTGAGGGTGAGCGCGGCGGGTCCGAATGCGTTGGTCCCTCCGATGACGTCGACGGTAAGCGGGCCGCGAGAAGCGCGCCCGGCAAATCCGTCAAGGGCATTGTCGAAGTCAACGATCTGGTCCTCGAAGATCGACAAGGCCAGCCCACGCCCGTGGGTGCCGTAGACCGTGCCGACGCGGGCCGCGTACTCATCCACCGACGCCTCGAACCAGCGCTTGCGGATCCCCTGCCGCTGCCGGCCGTAGTTGTTCGGATCCAGCGCGGCCTCGTTGGAAGGGGAGTGGCTGAGCAAGGTCACCCCCAGACGGTATGGCCCTCGGCTGGCCAGGACATCCATCCGGTCGTCCATCACGCTCTCGCGCAGGTCGGTGTCGTAATAGAACTCGAACTGATTGGCGACCTGAAACGTCGTCTCCGGGCTATCCTGCCCGCGGCAGGCCGATGCGCCCGGAAGGACGAGAACGAAGATGGCGAATCCCTCCGCCAGCGCCCGCCGGTGCAGGCGAGCCGGGAGTCGTAGCCTCCCACCCATCCCTGACATCATCCTCGACTCTCCTCCCGCCTGCGGGCCGCGGGAAGCCCCGCTCCCGCAGTCGCGTATCCCTAGTTGGCTGTCTCTCCGCCGCCGAGCAGGGCGACGATCTTTTCCTCCAGCTCCTTCTCGTCCCCCGGCCGGTATCCCTGCGCGACGACGCTGATGCTGCCGTCGGGCGCGATGAGGACCGTGGTGGGGAAGTTGCGTACGTTGTACAGGTTGCCGATCTTGCGGTCCGTGTCGGGGACGTTCGGGAAGTTGAACTTCTTTGACTGGATCATCGGCTTGATCTTGGCGGCGCTCTTCTGGTCGTCCGAAGGAATGCCCACCAGCGTGAATCCGCGATCCTTGTACTTCTCATAAACCTCCTGGAGTTTGGGCAGCTCCACCATGCATGGCTTGCACCAGGTGGTCCAGAAGTCGAGCAGGACCGGTCCGTTCTTCAACAGCTCCTTCAGTTGGTAGGTCTTGCCGTCAACACCCTTTCCCGTGAAATCAGGAGCGGTGGAGAGCGACTTCTTCTCCGCCGGGGCGCTGCCGGAGTCTTCGCCGGCGAGAGCCCGGGATCCGGGTCCGGAAGCGAACGACGCAAAGGTCGCGATGATGAACGCGGCCAGGAGGGTGGCGCACGGACGCGACACGAAGGCACGCGTCTGGCAGGCGCTGGATATCATGGATTCTACCTCGTTGGGAGGCGGGCAATCGGCCACCGCCCCGACCATGCGTGGAACGTGCGAAGGACTCGAGCTCCGCGAGGCACAATCACCGCGGAGCAGGGTTTCCCAAAAGATTAGGCGAATCAAGTACGGTCGGACAACTCCTACGATCCGAGACTACCGTCTTCCTCCAAGCTCCCTCACCCCGTACCAGGCAAGAAACCCCACCTGCTCCCGTAGCGCCCGGTCAGGTCGGATCACAGAGCCTGAGAGCAGGCGGGTCGGACTGCGCGGATGGACTCAAGCCGACCGGGGCGGATCGGGACCCAGGCAGACCGCGACCGGGGAGGATGGGACCGGGCGGACCGGATCCGGCGGACCGGACTGCGCCCACGTCGCCGGAGGAACACCGAACGACGTCCGTGCGGCGGAATCCCGTTGGCGGCCTGTTGGATCCCGAATCCCGCCAATAAAAGCCCCCAAAAACGGACGGAGAGCCCCGAGCCTGCGGGCTCGAAAGCTCTCCGTTGGGTACCGCTGCCCACTCTAGTGCCGCCGCCGGTCAGGTCCGGATTCCGCCGGGGGCCTGATCGGCTCGGGTCAGCACCAACCCGTTCTCTCCATCCGAACGCCCAGGAGGTTAAGCGTTCGTCTCTTACACACCGGCCAGGACCTTGAGGTTCCATGGCGACCCGACTCAGAGCCAACCTTCGCCCCAATCGCAGTGGAGCATCCGTAGGGCAAAGGGACCGCCGAGACGTCCCCGGGACTACCGAGACGTCCTTCCCCGATGTGCGCCGAATCCGCCTCCGGCACCCATCGGGCCGAACCGCAGCCCGCCTGGCAGGAGCGCCTGCAGAGCATCGAATCGCCGCGCCTGGTCCTCGTTCAGGATCGACCGGACTTGGCGCGTCGCGTCCTGCTCCACCTGGTACATGAGGATGGGAACCTCCTCGGGCTCGACCGCGCCCTCCCGTGCCTGTTCGAACACCCGGCGCCGCGCGGGCTCAGTCTCGCGCTGGATGCTCGCGACCTGCTCCCGCTGCGACGCATCCAGGTGGAGGACCCGCTCGAGGAACTCGATGCGCGGCCCGATCCGCTCCGCCTGGGATGCCAGCCGATCCATCCGTTCCGGGGCTCTGTCCCGCCGCGCCACGCGCTGGCGCTCCTGGAGAGCCTGGGCCTTTTCCCACCTCTCCTGGCCGAGGATCCCCCGGGCCTGGGCCTCGAACTCGGTCCTCGCCTCCCGGACCCGGCGCAGCGCCTCGTCGGGAGTGATGCCGCCGGACTCCAGCGCGCGCCAGATCTCCGTTCCCTGCCGGGCCTGTGCGGCGTACAACTCGCCGAGCCTTTCCTGCTCGTCGTCGGTCAGATCCATGTGCCGGGCCACCCGCCGCGGGATCTTGAACTCACCGGCGCGCGCAGGCCTGTTCTCACGCAACTGGTCGATCTGGGCCTCCCGGCGTTCGACAAGGAAGCCCGCGAGCGTGGTGAACTGCCGGGTGTCGAGGATGTCCGAGCTTCGCTCGAGAAACTCCATGAGCGGGCGCGGCCCCGCCGCACCAGGGCCCGGTCCCTCCAGTCCCCTGGAAGCGCGGCCGCCACGCCGGCGTTCCCCATCATTCCGATCAGGCCGGCCATCCCAACGATCCCGGCCTTTCAGGCCATCCCGTCCGCGGCCGCGCCGCTCCCCGTCGCGAAACTCCCGTCGTTCTTCCCGGCGTTCCTGGCGAGCGGAGCGCAGGCCGGCCAGGGCGGATCGCATCTTCTCCTGCTGCTCGGCCGTGAGGTTGAGCGAGCCTGGCAGATCGTCGAGTTGCAGATCATCCACCAGGGCCGACGCGCCCGCGGCGCGGTCGTCCACCCGCGGGGCCAGCGTGTCCGCGAAAGCGCGTTCGTCGTCGCAGCCTCCGCAGAGGAGGCCGCCGATCGCCAGACCTCCGGCCATCAGCAAACCGGTGAAGCGGTTCCAGGCCGGCCTTGCGGGCCGTGCTCGGGATGACCCGTATTCCCGCCCTCCGCTGGTCTCCGCGTTGATCTGCCGGGAGAGGCCGGCATTCTCTTCGAGTCGGTGTGACATGCTCTACCTCCTTTGCCAGTCCTGATCTGGGCGATGGACCGAGCCGGCGCCCGATGGATCGATGCGGGGGGCCGGTCGTGCCCAGCAGCTGGACATCATCACCAGGACACACTACCTCCGAGATGTGGCAGAGATGTGGCAGGGGCGTGACAGACTGCGAAAGATGCTCTCGGGGGTGTTCGACTCCGGATGCCGGTCACAGTTCCACGATCAGCCGGGCCCCTCCCTCGGCCGAGCGTCCGGCACTCACCGACCCGCCGTGCCGCCGGACAATCTCCCGCACGATCGCCAGCCCCAACCCCGTCCCAGCGCTCGACCGGGAGGGATCGGCGCGGTAGAAGCGATCGAAAACATGCTCCAGGTCCGGTTCCGGAATGCCCGGCCCGTTATCTTCGACGGTCAGCTTGACCCGTTCTCTCTTCTCCAGCGTGACCTTGACGCGACCGCCCCGCGGGACGTAGCGGATGGTGTTTATGATCAGATTGTCGAACACCTGCTCCAGGCGCCGGCCATCGGCCCGGACCATCACCGGGGAGGCCGGACCCGACCACTCCACGGTCAGACCGGCCTCGTGCAGCAACGGCTGCAGCCGCCGCAGCGATCCCTGCAGCAACCCGGAGAGATCCAACGCGACCAGTTCCAGTTCTCCGACCCCGGACTCCAGGCGGGCCAGGTCGAGCAGATCGCGGACGAGCAGATCCATGCGGCGCGCCGCGTCGAGGATGTCGTTCAGATAGGTCTCGCGTTCGGCGTCGGCGACGGCCACGCCGGAGTCGAGCATCGTCTCGGCGTAGCCCCGGATGATCGTCAAGGGCGTGGAGAGCTCGTGGGTCACGTCGGCCAGGAAGCGGCGGCGCTGGAGTTCGGTTTCCTCCACTTTCGTCCGAGCTGCCTCGAGGCTGACCGCCATGCGGTTCAAGCTCTCTTCCAGACGGCCGATCTCGTCCGTGGCGGGCCGGGTGATACGGGCCGAGAAGTCCCCTTCGCTGATGCGCACGGCCTGGACCTCCAGGCGCCGCAACCTCCGGGCGAGCAAGCGCACCAACACGAGACCGGCGACCCCGGCGGCGAGCGCCGCGACGGGAATGAAGTACAGGAGGCGGGGTGGGCCCCCCGGAAGCCGGGCAGCCATGCCGCGTCGAAACCCCGCCACGATCTCTCCCGCCGGCACCCCGGAGACTTCCACGGGACGCCGCGCCGCAGCTACCAGGAACTCCTCGGGGTCGGGCCGTGCCATGGAGCGTCGCCTCGGCCCCGGACGCTCTCGTCCGCGCGGAGGGAGGCGATCGAAGGACTGGATCGTCCCCTCGGTGTCGCGGTAGAAGAGGACCAGGCCGCGTTGCCCTCTGGACGCCTGCCGCAGGAGGTCGCCCACCGGCGCGTGGGGATCCGCCTCCAGCGACCGACCGATGGAATCGGCCGCATCCCTCGCAGCAATCTCCGAGACGTTTTGCATCCAGAGCCGGGTGACCGGCCGCACGACCGCCGCAGTCACCAGCCCCTGAAGAAGGCCGCCGAGGACGAGCACCGCGAGGAGGATGCCGGCGAAGGTCCAGACCAGGCTGGACCGAAGCCTGGGCCTGGCGCGCCCCCTGCTCCCACCGTCGCCGGTCTTCATGCAACCACCGCGGGCCCCCCGCGAGAACCCGCCGGATCGCAACCCTGGCCTGGATCGTCGGGCGGCCCCACCTGGGAATTCGGTCCGGCATCACCGGCGATCGTGCTGTCCCCTGTCTCCGCAGAGCGGTTGCTTTCCCCAGTCTCCGCAAAGCGGTAGCCCGCGCCCCAGACGGTCTGGATGTACCGGGGGTTCTCGTGATCCGGCTCGATGCGGCGCCGGAGGCGGCTGACCAGGCTGTCGATCGATCGATAGTCCACCACGCGATCTTCCCCCCAGACATGTCGCAGGAGCTCTTCGCGGCTGAAGACCCGGCCGGGATGCTGCGCCAGGAAGAGCAGCAAGTCGAACTCCAGGGTCGTCACCGGGAGAAACGTCTGTCCCCGGTCGACCCGGCGCCGCTGCGGGTCGATCCGCAGCTCGCCCCGCTCCAGGACGGCCGCTTGAGAATGAGCGCCGGACCGGCGCAGCAACGCGCGCACCCGGGCCACCAGTTCGTGCGTGCTGAACGGCTTGGTCAGGTAGTCGTCGGCGCCGACCTCGAAGCCCAGTAGTTTATCAGCCTCGCCGCTGCGCGCGGTCAGCATGAGAATGGGCACGTCGCTGCGGCGCCGAACGCGACGGCAGACCTCCAGCCCATCGGCCCCCGGGATCATCAAGTCCAGGATCACCAGATCCGGCGGCTGCCGTTCGATGTCGCGCATGGCCGTGATGCCATCGGCCAGTATGCGGGATCCCAGCCCGATCGCCTCGAGATTCCGGGCGAGGAGGCGCGCGATCTTCGGATCGTCTTCTACGATGAGAACGCTTGAAGGCATTGCGCGAACAGATTGCACCTTGGTGCGGATTCAGTCTAGTCTCTCCGGAATTGCCCTTGACCAGCGCAAGGAATGTATCCGACATCCAAGGCGTCATCCAGGCGTCCCGCGGGGCGCCCAAAGGAGTTTCATGCCGCGCAAGACTGGTGGTGTCACCGAAGACCTCAATCTCAACTCTATCGTATCCCGTCAGTTCGACAAGGCCGCGGCGACCCTGGACTATCCGGCGGCGTTGCTCGCGCAGATCAAGGCATGCAACAACATCGTTCAGTTCACCTTCCCGGTGCGGCTGGGTCGGGAAATGATGGTGGTGACCGGCTGGAGGGCGGAGCACAGTCACCACCACAAACCGCTCAAAGGGGGCATCCGTTACAGCGAGCACGTCACCGCCGACGAGGTGATGGCCCTGGCCGCCCTCATGACGTACAAGTGCGCGATCGTCGATCTTCCCTATGGCGGTTCCAAGGGCGGGGTCGCCATCAACCCCCGCGTCCATGAGCCAGAGGTCCTGGAAGCCGTCACCCGGCGATTCACTGCTGAGCTGCTCTCGAAGAACTTCATCGGCCCTGGCATCAACGTCCCGGCCCCCGACATGGGCACCGGCGAGCGGGAGATGGCCTGGATCTACGACACCTACGACACCTTCCACCGGGGTGGCATCGACAACATGGCCTGCGTCACCGGCAAGCCGGTCAGCCTTGGGGGCATCCCCGGCCGGGCCGAGGCCACCGGACGCGGAGTGCAGTTCGGCATCCGCGAGGCCATGCAGGAGAAGAGCGACCTGAAGAAGGTCGGCCTGTCACCTGGCCTGGAGGGCAAACGAATCGCTGTCCAAGGACTGGGCAACGTTGGCTACCATGCGGCCCGCCTGCTCGTGGAAGAGGACGGCTGCATCCTCACCGGCATTGGCGAGTGGGACGGCACCATCATCAACGAGAAGGGACTCTCGCCGGTGGCCGTCCAGGAGCATCGCCTGAAGACCGGCTCGATCCGCGGCTTCCCGGGAGCGCGGACCCTGGCCTCCTCGCGCGCCGTGCTCGAGGTGCCGTGCGACATCCTCATCCCGGCGGCGCTGGAGAATCAGATCACCCTGGAGAACGCTGACCGTCTGCGCTGCAAGATCCTGGCGGAGGCCGCCAACGGACCGACCACGCCGGGCGCCGAAGCTGTCCTCCTCAAGAAAGGCGTCCTGGTCATCCCGGACGTCTACTTGAACTCCGGCGGGGTCACCGTCTCCTACTTCGAGTGGAGCCGCAATCTCCTCCACATGCGCTACGGGATGCTGGAGAAGCGACTCGACGAGCGGTGGCGGACGGGCTTCCTGGACTCGATCGAGACGCTGGTCGATCAGCGGTTCGCCCCGCGTTTACGGGAGACGCTGGTCAAGGGCGCCGACGAGCTCTCGCTGGTCACGTCCGGGCTCGAGGACACCATGGTGCAAGCCTACCGCGAGATCCGCGACATCCTGCGCAGCCGGCCGAAGGTCAAAGACCTCCGTACGGCGGCCTACGTGCTGGCCATCGAGAAGATCGCCAAGGCGTACATGTCGCTCGGCATCTTCCCGTAGCCCATCGACCTGGCGAGGGCCAGAGAGATCCGGCACCCTCGCTCGCGGAGCGCTGCGATGTCAGAGGACCAGGTTCTTTCGATCGAAGATGGGTCGGAGACGGAGATCGTCGTCCAGGGGTCCCGTTTCCTGGGGCAGGCCTTCGGCTGTGACTCGCCCGAGGCCGCCGCGGAGCGGGTCTCCGCCGTGCGCCGCCGTTATCACAACGCAACCCACCACTGCTGGGCCTGGCGGATCGGCCTGGACGGGCCGATGGAGCGTTGGGACGATGACAGCGAACCGTCCGGGACGGCCGGCCCCCCGATCCTGAAGCCCCTTCAGCACGAACATCTCACCCAGGCGATGATCGTCGTCACCCGCTACTTCGGCGGCGTGAAACTGGGGACCGGCGGTCTGGCCCGCGCCTACGGGGAGGCCGCCCGAACCGCGCTGGCAGCCGCCGCGCGGCGCGTGATCTGGCTGACCCGGACGCTGTCGCTGCGTTGCGACTACGCCGACCTGGGCGTCGTAGAGAACTGCCTCCACCGGACCGCGGGAGATCTCCGGGACATTCGCCGGGAATTCGAGACAGGGCCTTGCTTCGTGGTCGAGGTCGTGCGGAGCCGGGCCGAGAGGTTTCGTGCCGATCTGATCGAGCGGACCGCGGGACGGATCCGGATCGACGGCTGAGGCTCCGATCGACGGCTGAACCCCCAGGCCGGTTCGCTCACGAGGTTGTTCCGAAGCGGCCGGGGATCAGACTCCCGAGGGTTCCAGGTGCCCCAGGCGCCGCATCATCATCCTCTGCTGCATGATGAAGGCGAAGGCCGGCCCGTAGGCGATGACGCCGAGCGCCGCCTTGAGGCCGATCTTCAGCGGCTTGGGGCGCATCAACACCTCGCTCCCCAGCGCGGTCCGCGCGATCCTACGCGCCACCGGGGTCTGCTTGAGGAAGGTCCGTTTCGGCTGGAAGGCGGACTGCCTCACGAAGACGAGGTCCATCGTCTCGCGGATCTCGTGCATGAACTCGCGGAACGAGAAATCGCTCGGCACCGCCTGGCTCATCCCCGTCCGGACGTTGCGCAGGAACTCCTCGGGCGTGTCTCCCGGCGCTGCCGTATAGGCCTTGCCCACCTGACCCGTGTGCGAATCGGAGGCCGCGACCAGGTGGCGGCCGTGCATCCGCGCCATCTGCATGGTCAGCAGGTTGAGCTGCGGGATCCGCCCGGCATTGAGCTCGATCAACGGGAACCGGGCGATGATCTGGGAAAGGGTCTTCAGGCTGGCGCTCTCTCCGCGCTCGAACCAGAACGGATGGTTCAACGCGTGGTAGAGGTCCTGCTCGTTGCAGTAGTCCAGGAAGGCTTCCAGAGACCGGCGCCGGCGCGCCAGCTGGCCCATCTGCCGTCGGTCGAGACCGAGGACGTTGATGTGGATGGTGTGACCGACCGCAGGGTCCTTCACCTTGATCTCGATCCCATTGATCAGGGGAATGGGCGGGGAATCCCCGTACTCGCGCTCCAACTCGGCGCGCAGCGCCTCGATGCCCTTGAGCGTGTCGTGATCGGTCAGGGTGAAGTACCCCATGCCCATCGCCACCGCCTTGTCGTAGAGCGAGCGCGGCGAGAGCTCGGGCAGGTTGATCACGTCGTAGGAGTAGTGCGAGTGCAGATGGAGGTCGGCCTTCTTGCAGGCCATATCATCCTGGTACCGCGAGCCGTTGATCGGCTTGCGGGCGTGCCGGGACTGCTGTGGCATGTGGGGCTGTTCCCCTTCTCGGTTGGCATCCTGGATCTGCCGGGCGGGCCCCTCCTCTGCGAACCGGCCGCGTGCACGCGGCGAGGGGAGAGGCGGGGAAGTCAGCCCCTGTCGACTTCCGTTTCGGCTTCCGGCCTGGGCGTCGGGACATTCTAACAGAACTTTGCCCGCGCGGTTCCTATCGTCATTTCTTTGCCGAATCTCCACGGGGCGCTGGGCTCCCGTCCCGCCCGAAGGCCCGGCCCCGTGGAGACCGCTCGCCGCGGGGCATTTCCTAGAGGGAGCCGGGGTTGACGACCTCGATCTCGCCCAGTCCGAGATCCCGAAGGCCGGGCTCGACCACGGCCCGGTCGCCCACGATGACGAAGACCATGCTGTCGGGGTCGATGTCCTCCCGCGCGACCCGGGCCAGGTCCGCCGCAGGCATCCCGGCGATCCGCTGGATCCTCGTCTCGATCTCATCGATGGAGACTCCATTCATGGCCAGCGACAGGATGGTGTAGGCGACCCGCCCCATCGTCTCGAGGTCCCGCGGATACTTGCGCTGCAGGCGGGTCTTGGCGTCCCGGATCTCCTGCTCCGTGATCGGACGCTCCGAACCGACATCCCGGAGTTCCTTCAGCAGTTCGGCGATCGTCTCCTTGGTGTGCTGCGTCTGCACCGGAGCCATCGCCACGAACATGCCGCCGTGCCGCCCGGCGATCGGGAAGGAGTAGGACCCGTAGGAGTAGCCCTTGTCCTCTCGCAGGTTCATGTTGATCCGCGCGCTGAACTCGCCGCCCAGGACCGTGTTCATGATCTCAAATGCCAGGTAATCGGGATCGGACCGGCTCATGCCCGGCTGACCGCCGAGAACGAAGCTCTGCGGCGCCCCCGGCCGGTCGATCAGCACCAGCCTCGAGCCCTCTTCCGGCCGCGGCTCCGGAACCGTCCGCGCGGGAGGAGATCCCGCCTTCCAGTCTCCGAGCACGCGATGGAGCTGCTGTGTCGCCTCGGCCATGGTGAGGTCGCCGACCATCACCACGACGGAGTTGTTCGGCAGGTAGTGAGCGCGGTGAAATGAGACGAAGTCCTCTCTCGATAGGGCCGTGATCGAGGCGGTCGTGCCCAGGCCGGACGGAGGCTGGGCGTAAGGATGCTCCGGTCCGAAGACCCTCCGGACCAGGGCCCGGAAGGCCAGCGCCTGGGGTTGATCCATCTCCTGGCGGTTGCGCGTCAACACGTCGGCGCGCTGGCGTTCAAGTTCTTCGGCGGGGAAGTCCGGCCTGGTCAGCACGGTCGCGGCCAGGTCGAGCCCCTCCTCCAGATGCTCGCGCAGCACGTTGAGATGGACGCACGACCCCTCGGTCTCGCTCTCGGTCTCGAGCAGGGCCCCCATCGCGGCGGCCGCGCTTTCAATCTGCAGGCTGCTCATCCCTCCGGCTCCTTCGTCGAGCAACGCTGCCGTCATCCCCGCGGTTCCCGCACGTTCCGGGGGATCGGCCGCCCAGCCGCTCAGCACACCGAAGTAGACGTCGATGAGCGGGAGATCGTGGCGCTCGACCAGGCAGAGCCGGATGCCGTTGGCCAGTTCGGCCGTCTGCACCTGTGGGGGCTGGAAGCCGGCGGTGGCGGCCGCCGCGGGCGCCCGGGAGCGATCCGTCTCCTTGGCCGAGGCCGCCAGGTTCCCTTGCGGAAGCACGTGGAGGATCACACGGCGCTCCGGGTCCAGATACCGGCGGGCGGCCTCCGCGACCTCCCCGGCGGTCACGTCGCGATAGCGTTGGAGGTCTTCGTCGAACTGACCCGGATCGCCGCAGTAGGTGTTGTAGCGGTTGAGCTGGTCGGCCTTGCCGCCAAAGCTGCCGATGCGATCCAGCCGGCGCACGAAGCTGGTCTCGAAGGCGATGCGGGCGTGTTCCAACTCCTCGCGGGTGATGCCCTTCTCGGCCACGCGGCGGATCTCCTCCTCGATCAGCCGCTCCAACTCGGCCAGGTCGTGCCCCGGCCTCGCCGTCGCGACGATCGCGAAGTCTCCGCAGATCTCCTTGCTGTCCTGGTACGAGTAGATCTCCTGGGCCACCTGGCGGTCGTAGACCAACGTCTTGTACAGGCGCGATGTCTTGTTGCCGGTCAGGACGTGGCTCAGCAGGTCCATGGCCGCGTCACCGGGCTCGAACCAGGCCGGCGTGATCCACCGCAGGTAGACCCGGGGCAGGCTGACGTCGTCACGCAGCGTGGCGCGGCGGACGGAAGTCAGCTCCGGCCGCCAGCGCTCCGTCCGATCGATCGGCGCGCCGGGAGGAATGGGGGCGAAGTACTTCTCGATCCAGGCCCGCGCCTGCCCGGGATCAAAATCTCCGGCGACGCACAAGGACGCGTTGTTGGGCGCATAGTAGAGGCGGAAGAACTCCGAGACATCCTCGCGCGTGGCCGCGGAGAGGTCTTCCATGCTGCCGATGACCGAGTGGGAGTACGGATGATCCCCGGGATAGACCAGGCGCGGCAGCAGCTCGGTCACGCCCCCGTACGGCGCGTTCAGGCCTTCTCGCTTCTCGTTCTTGACCACGTCCCTCTGGTTGTCGAGCTTCTCCTGGGTCATGGCCGGGAGAAGCCATCCCATGCGGTCCGCCTCCATCCAGAGAGCCAGCTCCAGTTGATCGGAAGGGACGTCCTCCCAGTAATTCGTGCGGTCCTCGTTGGTCGAGCCGTTGACCTGGCCGCCGATTCGCTCCAGCGGGACGAAGTAGTCGGTGTCCGAGTTGCTGGAGCCTTGGAACATCATGTGCTCGAAGAGATGGGCGAAGCCGGTGCGGCCGGGCTTCTCGTTCTTGGAGCCGACGTGGTACCAGACGTTGACGCTGACCATCGGGAGCCGATGATCCTCGTGCAGGATTACGTCGAGGCCATTGGCGAGGGTAAACTTCTCGAAACGGACCTCGGGCGTCTCCACGCCGGGAGCGCGGCCTGGGGTGTGGAGCAGCAGCAGGCAAGCCGCAACCGCGGCCCAGGGCACGGGCCGGAAGCGGCTGAGCGGGCGGGGCGAGTTCATGGGTTTCTCCTGAGCGCAGGGGCCGCGCTTCGTGATCGAGCCAGTCCTGGTCACTGCCCGGCCGGGGCCGGACGCATTCCTACGTTGCGAGCCGCAAAAGGTTCCAGGCGCCTCCCGCGCTCGTCCGCGCCGCTGGCCGTGCGGACATTTCATTAGACAGGCCCTGGGCAATCGGTATGATGCGGCCAAAGTCTGCGGAAGCGGTCAGCCCGTCGCGGCTGAAACATGGGCCTTCGACACAGGGAGACTGGCCATGGGCGACAAGGGAAAGAAGGACAAGGACAAAGCGGCGAAGCAAAAGGTCTCAAGGGACACCCAGGCGGCCAAGAAAAAACAGGATCAGCAGATCAAGAAGTAGCCGCGCCGCCGCCCGCGCTCGAGACGGGCCGGACGGTTGCCCCGAGCGACCAGCGCTCCCAACGCCGGGCGTCGGGGCCGGTTCCGGTGCGACCAGCGTCCGTCCAGCATCCGAGCCGCCGGGTGCTCCCTTCGCACGCGGCCCGACGGAGCCGCCGTCGGGTGTGTGCGTGACCCCACAGGATGATGATCCACACTCGTCATGCACGATGATTCCCGGTCCCCGGTCCGGGTGCCGGCATCGCCGGGTGCTTCCGATACCCGCGGGCTCCGGTGGATCCTCGTCACCGCCGGCACCGGCACGTTCATGACGGCGCTCAATGGCAGCGCGGTGAACACCGCGCTACCGGTGATCCGGCTGGCGTTCCATACCGACGTGGCGACCATCCAGTGGATCGTGACGACGTACCTGTTGGTGGTCAGCGCCCTCCTGCTGACCTTCGGGCGCATCGGCGACCAGATCGGCCACAGGCGGGTCTACCTCGCGGGGTTCGCGGTCTTCGTGGGTTGCTCCGTCTTGTGCGGCATCGCGAACAGCCCCGCGATGATGATCGCCGCCCGATCTCTGCAAGGGCTCGGCGCTGCCATGCTCTTCGCCAGCGGCCCGGCGGTCGTGACGCGATCGTGTCCTCCCGAGCAACGGGGCCGGGCCCTCGGGCTCCTGGGCGCAGCGACGTATCTGGGCCTGACGGTCGGGCCGTCGGTGGGCGGCTGGCTGACCCAGAGCTGGACGTGGCGCGCGGTCTTCTATCTCAATGTCCCCTTCGGATTCGCCGCCATGATCCTGGCCGTGCGCTTCGTCCCTCCCGAGCCTCGGACGGGATCGAGGCGCGCCGCCACCGCCGACGGGCGTCCCGGGGCGGACGAGGCCGGGTTCGATGTCGCGGGCGCGGTCCTCTTTGCCCTGGCCCTCGTGGTCCTGATGCTCGCCTTCGGCCGGATGTCACGGGGCAGCAGCGATCTTGGCGGGCTGGCCGCGCTGCTGGGAGGCGCGTTCGTCCTCTTGGCTGCCTTCATCTGGCGCCAGCATCGGGCGGCGGCGCCGTTGCTGGATCTGTCGCTTTTTCGCGATCGCCTTTTCTCGGCCGCGATGATCAGCGCCACGCTCAACTACGTCGCCGTCTTCTGCGCCACGTTCGTCCTGCCCTTCTACCTCATCCAGGGACGCGGCCTGGCGCCCGGCGCCGCCGGCGCGCTGCTCACCGCCCAGCCACTGGTGATGGCCGTGTGCACGCCGCTGAGCGGCGCCTTGTCCGATCGCATCGGTTCAAGGCTGCCGAGTTCGCTGGGGATGGCCATCCTGGCCGGCGGGCTGTTGCTGACCTCGCGCCTGCCGGATAACGCTCCACTAGCCTGGGTAGTGGCCGGCCTGGCCCTGATGGGGCTCGGCAACGGCATCTTTGCCTCTCCCAACAGCAGCGCGCTCATGGGCGCCGCACCCCGGCACCGGCAGGGGATCGCATCGGGTGTGCTGGCCACGGCCCGCAATCTGGGGATGATGCTCGGCGTGGGGGTGGCGGGGGCGATCTACGTTTCGGCCACGACCGGCGGAACAGGGATCCAGGCCTCGGCCCGCGCCGCCATCGCGGCTGGAGCGTTGATTGCGGCCTGCGGGATCCCGATCTCCTTGGCCCGTGGGCGCAGGTCGTCGGGGGAGTAGCGGCATCACAGCCGGAGATCTGCCTCAGAGCCGGAGATCTGCCTAACAGTCGGAGATGCACGTCACAGTCGAGAACTGCCTCAGAGCCGGAGATTTACCTCACAGTCGGAGATGCACGTCACAGCCGGCGACCCGCCTCAGAGCTGGAGATCTGCCTCGCCCTCCGGGAACACGCTACCGCACAACCTACTCTGTGGTCCGAATCGGTTCGGTGGGACCGTGGGGCTCGGTCATCTGCCCGGAATCGACCGGTTGTGACTGCTCGGGAGTCTGACCCGGCGGACTGGCCGCCGCGGCCATCACCTTCCGGCGAGCCTCCGCTTCCATCTCCTTGATCCTGGCTTCCACGCCGGAGATCAACCCGGCCACCTCGGCGTCCTCGGCCACGAGCTTGCCGAGGGCGCGATTGCGCGAGACGAAGGAGGTGATCTCGCCCCGCGGATCCACCACGAGGGTCAGCTCGCCGGAAAACTGGCCACGATCGCCTGTCTCGTTCACGATGGTCCGGCCGACGCGGCGCGCCTCGCGCTCCCAGACCGGGCTCTGCCCGTAGAGGGCGATATCGATCCCATCCACCGTCTCCAAGAGGCGATTGGTGTCGGAGGGATCCATCTGGGACATCAGCACTACGATGTCGGCCTGCGCGCGGAGCTCCGGCACCAGCTCTTGAGCGGTCTCGAGAGGATCGCGGCCCTCCAGGGCCATGCCCCGGGGCAGCCGGGCGCGCGTGACCTCCGCCTTCCCCACGAGCGAGAAGAGGCCGACGCGCACTCCGTTGACCTCGAGCACCTCGGACTTCCGGCCCAGCGGCACCGCCCGGCCGTCCCTGGTCGCCGAGACATTGGAGACGATGGCGCGCATGCTGGTCTTCGCCAGGAGCGGCTCGATCGTCTCCCACATCGCAAAGTCGCGCGGCCCGAACGCCACCGCGTCGACGCCGGTTCGCTCGAGCATGCTCCAGATGAACCCGGTCTCGAAAGCGGGGTCCTGGCCGTCGATCTGCGAGAAGTCTCCCAGCTCCAGGTGAAGGAAGGGCGTTCCGGCGGTTCGCAGGGAATCGACGAGCGCGGCGCGGCGGGCGAGGCCTCCTTTGGGCATCGAGCGGCAACCGCAGGTGACCAGTTCCCCCCTCATCGACCCGAAGGACAGGAGAGTGATCTCCGCGGGGCCGCGGCGGGCAGCCTGCGCGGGGACGCTGATCCATGCCGCCAGGATCAGGAGGGATAGCGCCAGGCAGAAGAAGAAACGACGATTCATGGATGGTCCCTGCCGAGTGCCGGGTAGTGTCTGAAGCCGTCAATGGCTGCGGTCGAAAGGCGGTGAGCGCCGACAACCTGGACTCATCGAGGCCGCCACGAGCCCTTCCGCTGTTTCGAGCCTATCCCAACAGCCCCCGGACCCGCAAGGCACCGGCGGGGCAGCGATGCTCGTAGCCGGCTTCCAGGCCAGGCCTGCTTGTCGGCCGGCCGCACGCGGATGGCGGGAGGGTTAGGGTCAGTCGGCCGGCACCCGCCGGGCAAAGGCGTTGCCGGTCATCGGTCGTCTTCTTCGTCCTCCGAGTCCTCGATGTCCTCGTCCTCATCCAGGTCTTCGTCATCGAGTTCATCGTCCCCGTAGTCCTCGTCATCCTCCTCATCCTCGTCCTCATCGAGATCATCATCATCATCATCTTCTTCTTCTTCTTCTCCTTCTTCGACGATGTCGTCGTCCTCGTCTTCCTCGACGGCCAAACCGTCCTCGTCGTCTCCATCCTCGGGAAGGCGATAACCGAGAGGAGCAGCGGCGTTCTCCGCGACGTCCTCGACAGGATCGAGTCCGGCCGCCGAAACCGCGCCGGGATCCCACGACTCGTCATCGAGAAGGCGTTCTCCGTCTGCGTAGTCCTCGGAGGAGCCGGGGTTCAGTTCCCAGCGGACCTCGTCCCGGTGCAGCAGCTTCTCCTCGGTGTGGAGGGGTTCGCCATCCTCATACTCGATTCCCAGGGCGCGCCCGAGTTCCTCGACGACGTCCTGATCCGGCGTGTGGACGCTCCCGCCCACGGCTTCTTCGCCGATATCGGATCGAGCCCAGTCCGCATCCACGTCCCCGCCGGTGAGGGTCGGGTCCTCGCTGGTGTGCTGATTGAGACGCCTGGCGAGATCGCCGCTGCCGGCCCCGCGACGCTGGGCGTTGGAAAACTCCTCCCGCACGACCTCCCTGGTGACATCGGCGTCACGAGCGGTTGCCTGGGCGCTCAGGTCCGGGCCGGCCACCACGCTCGAAGGGGACGCGGCATCCGCGTTGGACGGATCGGACAAGCGCAAGTTTCCCGCCCCTCTTCCGGGGGACGGCGGAGTGTTCTGTTGCGATCGAGCGCGCGAATCGCGCGCTGCGGCGATATTGACCTGCTGGTTCTTCCGCTTCGGCATCGGATCTCCTTGCGATCTGGGCTTCCCACAGTCCACGGCTCTCGTGTTCGCGAGGTGACCGCAGAAACCGTGCCGTCGAGGCCGACAGCAATCCTCCGGTGAAGCCGGTCCCGACGCGGCTGAAGCTGGTCCCCGCGCGGATGACGGCGGCCGTTGCGAGCTGACGTCCGGCTTCCCCTGGATGGCGTCAGTCTTCTGGGAGTACTCTGGAGGGCGTGATCCGGGGCTTGGTGTGGGGACAGAGCGACGGAATCCAAACCACCCGTCGCGTCGGGGTGTTGGCCGCCTACGCGGCGGCCACGGTGCTGCTCATTCCTTTCGACCGCCATCCGGCGGGATTCGCTGCCTGGCTGGCCGCGGTCCTGGCGGTCTGGCTGCCGGGGAAGGGTCGATCAACCGAAGGATCGTCTCCCCTCCCGTCGAACGAGGCGGGCGAACGGCCGTTTCGTCGCCGGATGTCGGTGCTTCTGGGTTGCGTGATGGTCCTGGCCTGGGCGCCCATCCACACCGCCACCGATAACCTCCACTTCCTCGTTCTGGGGTCCTGCTTCCTCGCGGTCGTCCTGGTCCCCACGTTGTTGCTGAAGCGCAGCGACCCGGGGGTCATCGCCTGGCGCATCCTGCCGCAGCGTCTGCGCATCCGGGATCTCGTCTACGTCGTCATCTCGATTCCTCTCTCCTGGCTCATCTTCAAGGTCTACTTCTTCCATCTCAGCCCCGAGGTGCCGGGGCATTGGCCCCTGCCCCAACCGGCCAGCCGGGAAGCCGTCACGCGGCTGGCGATCGGGATCAACCTGGTGGGGATCTGGGATGAGCTCTTTTTCGTCAATACCGCGTACGGATTGCTTCGCTCGCTCTACCACAAGCGGCTGGCCAACCTCGGCGCCGCCGTCATCTATACGTCCGTCCTCTACAAGATGGCCTTCACCGGGTGGGGTCCTCTCTTTGTCGGCGCTCTCGCGATCACCCAGGGCGCGATGTACGAAGGATCCAGGGCTCTCATCTGGGTCATCCTCGTCCACCTGATCATCGATCTGTTCCTGCTGGCCGCGATCCTCGACTATCACTATCCCGGGACCGGCCTTACGTTGTTCTGAACTGACTCGAGCGGCGGCCCGTGCCCGAACAGGCGGTGAGGTGGGTTCCACCGCGGGGCCCACAGGCGCGCAATCTCGGCATGAGGTGGGTGAGGGAGCGCATGGACCCCGAAGGTCCGTCCTTCTTCAGGTGGAGAGGCGGGCGCCTTCGCCGACCGCACCGATGGTCAAGGAAGGCAAGAGCACCTGCTGCGCCGTCGAGCGGACTGTTCGGGACGCAGCAGGTGCCAGCTTTGAGAGCCGTCTTCATCGTTTTGGAGGAACTGCCGCTTGGCTGTCCTCTTCGCCAGCCGAAGCGGAGGACACATGGCCTTAGCCCGCGAGCACCACCTTTCGGGTCTCCGTCCGCTTCCCGATGGTCAGCCTCACGTAGTACACGCCGGCGGCGGTGCCTCTCGCCGCGGCCGAGCCGGTGTCCCAGATGGACGACCAGACGCCGGCATGGTGGAACTCGTCGTGGAGCAAGGCGACCATGCGACCGGTGACATCGTGCACGGTCAGGCGCGCCCGCCCGGATTCGGGTACCCGGTAGGAGATCCGCAGAGCGCCCTCAAAAGGACTGGCCAGCGGTTCCAGCAGGCGCTCGCCGGCCGCAGAAGTGAGGTTGTCCTGATTCGGATTCGAACTGATCGAGCCTCCGGCGCGCACATCACCCTCATGACCGGCGTTTTCCGGCAGGGTGAACCATGGCGAACGGGGGAAGAAGGGCGAGTCCGAGACCAGGCGGGCACGCCAGTGGTAGAGCGTTCCCGGGAGCAGCCCCTGGACCAGCTCGGATAGCTGGACGGCGCTGCTCCCGCCATGCGGGGTTCCGGTGTCGATGAGCGACCCGGTGATCAGGTCGTCGCCGTCAAAGGGAAGGCCGGGAGTCTTGATCTCGTACTCGAGGCGCACGAGGCCGCGTCCGGCCGCGGTCCGGGCGTACGTCCGGATGCGGAAGGCAGACTCCGAGTCCGAGCGGCCCAGCGCGGCGATGCGGGCCGAGTCGTCGGAGCGGGCCTGCTGGGCAATGCGCTCCAGACCTCCCCGGCCATTACCGAGGTAAACCACCGCGGCGCCCTCATCGCCCTGGCCCGACGTATACCCATCGGCGCCGATGATCACATCGCCGAAGCCATCGGCGTTGACGTCGCCGGCCGAGGCGACCGAGATCCCCAGATAGGCTCCACTCTGGTTGGGATCGATCTGCCACGAGGGCTCCAGGCTCGGACCCGCGGCCGAACCGAGGAAGAGCCGAGCGACCCCCTCGTCGCTCTGGCCGTTGTCGTACTCGCTGAAGCCCACCAGCGCGTCGGAATAGCCATCGGCGTTGACGTCGCCCCCGGTCGCAACCGCGATGTGCCGGCCGGCGTGGGGCTGGTTGGATTCGGTCATCCAGATCGGCTCCGTGAGCAGGCCTGCCGGTGAACCGGCATAGATCCAGGCGCGTCCCTCGTCGGTCTCCCCGCCGTCGTAGAGTTCCGCGGCCACGATCACATCGGAGTAGCCGTCACCGTTGACGTCCCCGGCGCCAGCCACCGCGCTGCCCAGCCGGGCCATGGCCTGGTCGCCCGCCACCGTCCAGGCGGCCTCGGTGGAGAGACCGGCGGGGCCTCCCAGGTAAAGGAACGCGCGGCCTTCATCAGCCTGGCCCTGATCGTGCGAAGGTGCGCCGACGATCACGTCGGAGTAGCCGTCGCCATTGACGTCCCCGGCCGACGCGACCGCCGCCCCGAAACCGGATCCCGGCTGGTCGTCCGCCACGCTCCACGCCGGCGAGACGCCGAGGCCACTGGGGGATCCGTGGTAGAGATCGACCCGCCCGATGGCGTCGCCGTTGAGGACTGAGGGATCGGATCCAACGATCACGTCGCCGAAGCCATCGCCGTTGACGTCGCCGGCCGCAGCCACGCAGATCCCGAAGGCGCGGGCCTCCGCATCCGGCTCCGCGGTCCACGACGGGAAGAAGGGCACACCGACCGAGGAGCCGTGGTAGACCCAAACCTTGCCCTCGTTGTCATGCCCGTTGTCGAAGAGGGGCGCCCCCGTGATGAGGTCGTCATAGCCGTCACCGTTGACGTCCCCGGCAGAGGCGAGCCCTTTCTTCCAGCCCAGCAGGGCCGCCGCCTGGTTGGATTGCGTGAGCCAGCGCGGCGAGAAGGGCAGGCCGAGAGGACTCCCGTGGTAACCGTAGACGGCCCCTTCCTCGGCCTGGCCTTCATCGTACTCAGACGCCGCCACGAAAACGTCGGAGTAGCCGTCGCCGTTGACATCGGCGGCGGCCACCGCGTTGCCATAGCGGGCGTTCACCTGGTTCGACTCGCCGCGCCAGTAGGCTGAGGCGGACAAGCCGTGGGGGGCGCCATGGAAGACGAGCGCCCGGCCCGCATAGGAGCTATCCACGCTGTAGCCGAACTCGCCCACGATCAGGTCGGAGAAACCGTCGCCATTGACGTCTCCGGCTGTCCCCAGCGAACAGCCCAGGTAGGCCTGAGCATGGCTGCCTTCGGTCTGCCACTCCGGCGAAGCGGCCAAACCGCTGGCCGACCCGAGATACAAGACGGCGCGCCCCTGGTCGACGCCAGCGCCGTCATGGCGCATCGTCCCCGCCATGATGTCGGCGAACCCATCTCCGTTGACGTCCCCCGCAGGGGCCACCGTCCGGCCGAACTGCCCGTCGATCTGGCCGCCATCCTGGAACCAGGACGGGGCCGCGAGAAGCCCATCGGCAGAGCCTTGGTAGAGGTACACTCGACCCTCGTCTTCCTCCCCGCTGTCATAGAGCGGCGCGCCGATGATGACATCCGCATAGCCGTCCCCGTTGACATCTCCCGCCGTCATCACCGAGTAGCCGAAGCTGGCGGTATCCTGGTCGGAGAACCGGCTCCAGGCATGGGACGTAAACAGGCCATCGGGCGAGCCATGGTAGACATAGACCGCACCATCGGGGTTTCCGCCTGCCCCCGAGCTCACGATGAGGTCCCCGAAGCCGTCGCCGTTGACGTCGCCGGCGGTGCCGACCGACCAGCCGAAGACCCCGGAGCCGAGGACGTTCACGGATTTGACCCAGGCCGGCAGAGCTCCCAGACCCTGGGCGGACCCGTGGTAGACCAGAGCGAAGCCGCTCTCGGGGGCGCCGCCGAAGCGGATCGCTCCGATCACCACGTCGGAGTAGCCGTCGGCATTCACGTCACCGGCGGTGGCCAGGGACATCCCGATGGCGGCGACCTCGCGATTGCCCTCGATGGACCAGGCTGGCGTCGCTTCAGGACCCGACGGCGAGCCGAGATAGAGGAAGGCGCAGCCCTCGGCTTGCTGGCCGTTGTTGTACATCCAGCTTCCGACCAGGACATCGGAGTAGCCGTCCCCGTTGACGTCGCCCGCGGCGGCGGTCGTGAGTCCGAATGCCGCGCCCTCCAGATCGGGCTCGGCGTGCCAGGCTGGGTCTTCGGAGAGGCCGGACGGCGAGCCGAGATACACAAAGACCCGTCCCTCGTCCGCCTCGCCACCGTCAAAGTATGGGGCGCTCACGATGACGTCCGAGTACCCGTCCCCGTTGACGTCGCCGGCCGTCCCGCAGGACAGCCCGAACTCGCTCCCCTCCTGGCTTCCGCCCTCCACCCAGTCGGGCGCGTCGATCAAGGGGTCGATGGTGATCGGATACGCGGCGGAGCCATCATCGACTTGGATCGAGAGCTCCCGGCCATCGAGGTCAAACCGCGAGGGGAGCGCCCGCCCGTCGGCATCGTAGACGTGCAGTTTGCCGTAATGCAGCAACTCCCGACCGTCGTCGTTGATGAAGGCGAGGACCGGTTCCTTGCCGCGCTGCACGGGTTCCAGCACTCCTCCAAAGCGGCCGCGCAGGATCAAGGGCCCTTGTCCTCGCGGCCGCTGGTGGATCGTGAAGCCCTGCTCCACGCCGTCAGGTCCATTGATGTACCACTCATCAAAGCCGGCGTGGGCGTAGACCACCTTCCGGATGTCCAAGTCCCCCTCATTGGCGACGACCGGGGCGGCCGCCCCTTCCACGGGCGAGAGCGTCCGCGCGCGGCCCCAACTCTCGGTTCGCCACGTGACCTGCGCGCCGGCATCTTCTCCTTCGCGCATCGCCACGTCGATCCCGCCGGCGCGGAATCGGGTCCTCAGGTGGTTGGCCCGATTGGGCGCCTGCAGTCCATGGGCGTCCCGCGATGGGCGGTACTCCTCCTGATGGATCCGGGCCGTGACCGCCTCCCACCACCCGGGTTGCGCTCCCACGAAACCCGGGTGCGCCCCTGTCCCCGTCGGGTGGGCCGAGGTCCCCTGGGCCGAGGCGAGCAAGCACCCGCCGAAGACAATCCCGCGCCAGATGGCTGGCAATCGCTTCACTCCTGTAGTCCAGTCGCTCCTCACAGCTCCTCCTGCGATTCCTCGCTCGGATTGGCGCGGAATCGATAATGCCGGGACGGACTGTGGTCGGTCCCGGCCTGGTTCATCCGGTGTCATTCCCCGGGGGAGCAACACGGCAGGAGGGGGAAAACGCACAGATGGTGGAGCCAATCGTGTTGCGACTCGCCCAACACGATTCCTTCCACACAAGAGAAGCGCGCCTGGGCATGAACCCAGACGCGCCTTGTCAGAACCAGACGGGCAGAGAGCCGGATCAGCCGTTCGCCTTCACGAACTCCTTCATGAAGTCGCTGACCTGCTCACAGGCCTCCAGCGGACACGAGTTGTAGGTCGATATGCGGATCCCGCCCACCGAGCGGTGGCCCTTGAGGCCGAGGAAGCGGCGCTTCTTTCCCTCCGCCACGAACTTCTCCTCCAACTCCTCCTTGGGGAGCCGGAAGACGATGTTCATGTAGGAGCGGGCGTCGCGGTCCACCGGCGAGCGGAAGAAGTCGGGGTGCGCGTCGATCTGGCTGTAGATCAGGCCGCCCTTCTTGCGGTTGTACGCTTCCATGGCCTTCAGGCCGCCCATCTCCTTGACCACGGAGAGGACGTTGCGAACCATGTAGATGGCGAAGCAGGGCGGGGTGTTGTAGAGGGAGTTGTCCTTGGCGTGGGTCTGGTACTTGAAGATCGTGGGGATCCCGTCCTTGCACTGGTCCAGGAGATCCTGGCGGATGATGACCGCGACCACGCCGGCCGGGCCGATGTTCTTCTGGGCGCCGGCGTAGATCAGCCCGAACGGCTTGGGATCGAAGGGCGCCCAGAGGAAGTCGCTGGACATGTCGCAGATGATCGGGACGCCCTTGGTGTCCGGGAAGCCGTGGTATTGGGTCCCTTCGATCGTGTTGTTGCTGGTGAGGTGGACGTAGCGAGCACCGGTGGTCAGTTTGAGGTCGGCCGTCTTCGGGATCTGGGTGGCGTTGCCCTTGTCCCCGCCCCAGGCCACGTTGACGGTGCCGAAGAGCTTCGCCTCGGCGATCGCTTTCTTGGCCCAGGTCCCGGTGTTCACGTAGTCGGCGGTCTGGCCCGTGGAGAGGAGGTTCATCGGAACCTGCGCGAACTGCATGCTCGCGCCCCCCTGGAGGAAGAGGACGTGATACTCGGGCGGCAGGCCGATCAGTTCCTTGACCAGCGAGATGGCCTCGTTGTGGACCGCCTCGTACTCCTTGGAGCGGTGGCTGGTCTCCATGACCGAGGTGCCCGTGTTGTCCCAATCGAGCAGCTCCCGCTGTGCCCGTTCGATCGCCGTCACCGGCAGCACGGCCGGTCCGGCGAAGAAGTTGTACGCGCGCGCCATGAGTTCCCTCCCGGTTACTTGCCCAGTTCGCGCTCGAGGATGTCGACGATCTGATCGCCGATCCTGAGCAGGTTTTCCTTGGACGAAGCCCCGATGTGGGGGCACATGTAGACGTTCTTGGCCTTCAGGAGCGGCGAGGTCGCCGGGGGCGGATCGCTCTCCCACACGTCGGTACCGTAGGCGCCCACCTTGCCGCACTCCAGGGCCGCTGCCAGATCGGCCTCGACCACGCACTTGCCCCGGCCGGTGTTCACGATGACCACGCCGTTCTTCATGCGGTCGATCATGCCGGCATTCAGCATGCCGCAGGTCGCGTCATTGAAGGGGGTGTTGAAGGAGATGTAGTCGGAGCGGGCGCAGAGTTCGTTCAACGAGACCATCTCCGCGACGGTGTGGTGCTTGACCTCGGGGTCGGACGCGATCACGGTCATCCCGAAGGCCTTGGCCCGCAGGGCCACCTCGGTGCCGATCCGGCCAATGCCGATGATGCCGAGGGTCTTGCGGAAGAGCTCGGTCCTCTTGAGTTCGCTCTTCAGCCACTTCCCTTCCTTCATCGACGTGTGCCCCTCGATGATCTTGCTGGGGATGGCGAGGAGGAGGGCAAAGGCCAGCTCGGCCACGGCCACGCTGCTAGCCTCGGGAGTGTTGAAGACCTTGATGCCGCGTTCCTGGGCCACCTTCTTGTCGACGTTGTCCAGCCCCACGCCGCCCCGGATGATGATCTTGAGCTTGGGCGCGCCGGCGATGTAGTCAGCCGTCGCCTTGGTCTTGCTGCGGATGAGCACGACGTCACAGTCGGGCAGCTGGGTCTTGTCATCGGTCACCGTGCCGAACTTCGCAAGCCGGCCAGGGAGCGACGGATCGAAGGAGTCCGAAAGCAGGATCTTCATGGTTCCTCCTTGCCCCCGGGGACTCCGGGAGCGCCTCACCTCACCTCACCTCACCTGCCCCGGGTAACCCCCCGAGGCGCTACACGCCATCGGCCGTCCGCCGGCCGTGATACCCCGAGCTGACCGTCCGGGATCCCCCGAGCGAATCAGTCGGCCAGGGGGCGAACGAACAGCCCGGAGCGCAGCTTCGGCTCGAACCAGGTCGACTTGGGAGGCATGACCTGGCCGGCGTCGGCCACGCGGATGAGCTGCTCGATGCTGACGGGGTAGAGGGCGAAGGCCACGGCGGCCTTTCCGTTCTCGACCCGCTTCTCCAGTTCGGCGGTGCCCCGGATTCCGCCGACGAAGTCGATCCGCTTGTCGCGGCGAGGGTCCTCGATCCCGAGAATGGGCGACAGCAGGTTGTTCTGCAGGATGGCGGCATCCAGGGAGTTGACCGGATCGTCTTCCGGGACGGTTCCCGGCCGCGGCACCATCCGCAGCCACTTGCCGCCGATGTACATTCCGTAGCTGCGCCCTCGGTTCGGTTCGCCGTGCGTCGCGGGATGGAGTTCGAACTTCTGCTGCACACGCGCCAGGAAGTCCTCCACGCCCATCTCCGCCAGATCCTTCACCAACCGGTTGTAACCCATGATCATCATCTGGTCGTGGGGGAAGATGACGGACAGGAAGAAGTCGTGCGCGGCCCCGGCCGGAGCTGAGGGATCGGCCTGCCGGCGGGCGCGGCTGACCCGCGTGGCGGCGGCGCTGCGGTGGTGGCCGTCGGCGACATAGAGGATCGGAACCTCGGCGAAGAGCCCCTCCAGGGTCGCGACCTCCTTCGGATCGTCCACCACCCAGAGGGTGTGCCCAATGCCGTCGGCGCTGATGAAGTCATAGGCCGGTTCGCGCTTCTGGATCCGGCTAATCAGGGCGTCGATCCCCGGGCGCGCGTAGTAGGTGAGGAAGACAGGCTCGTCGTTGGCGTTGAGCACGTCGATGTGCCGCGTGCGATCGTCTTCCTTGTCCGGCCGGGTGAACTCGTGCTTCTTGATCCGGTCGTCCTCGTACTCCGCAACGCTGGCGCCGGCCACCAGCCCGGTCTGGACGTGATCGCCCATCTTCTGCCGGTAGATGTAGAAGCAGGGGGAAGCGTCGCGAACCAGGACACCCTCGCTGATCAGACGGGCGAGGTTCTCCCGGCCACGTTCATAAACATCCGGCGCGTAGGGATCGTGGTCAGGCGGAAAGTCGATCTCGGGCTTGTTGACGTGCAGGAATGAGAGCTCGTTGCCCCGCGCCATCTCCCGCGCCTCCTCGGTGTTGAGGACATCGTAGGGCGGGCAGGCGACCCGTTCCGCAAAGGCGCGCGGCGGGCGGTAGGCACGGAAGGGACGGACGTTGGCCATGGGACCATGACTCCTTGCGTTGATTCGCGATGCTGCCCAGCCCTAGCGATGGCTGGCGAGCATCTTCATGTAGTTGGCGCGTTCGAAGGCCGCCGGGTTGGGGCAGTTGCGCTGGCTCATCGAGCCCCGCATCTGCGCCAGCGACTCGTAGTCCCGCTCTTCCATCCAACGCCGCATCCCCGTCTCGATTCCTCGCATCGCCTGCGGCCCGTTGAGCAGCAGGGTGGAGCAGAGGTGGACGACGTCGGCCCCGGCCATGATCAGCTTGATGGCGTCCTCGGGACGATGCACCCCGCTGGTCGCCGCCAGGGAAGCGCGGACGCGGCCGTGCAGGACGGCGATCCAGCGCATGACCATCCGGCTCTCCCAGGAGCTGCTCAGCACCAGGTTCGGCACGACCTCCAGTTCTTCCAGGTCGATGTCCGGCTGGTAGAAGCGGTTGAAGAGCGCGAGGCCGTCGACGCCGACCTCGTCCAGCCGCTTGGCCATCCACGCAATCGAGCTGAAATGCGGGGACAGCTTGATCGCCACCGGGATCTTTACCTGCTCCTTGACCGCGCGCGCGATCTCGAGATACCGCTGTTCCACCGCCGCCCCGCTCTCCTCCGGGTCGGTGGCGAGGAAGTAGATGTTGCATTCCAGGGCGTCGGCCCCGGCCTGCTCGATCTTGGCGGCGTAGGAGGTCCAGCCGCCGGTGGTCAGGCCATTGAGGCTGGCGATGACCGGGATCCCGAGCTCCTTCTTGCAGCGGCTGATGTGCGTGAGGTACTCCTCGGGTCCCAACTTGTAGTGTCCGAGTTCGGGGAAGTAGCTGAGCGACTCCGCGAAGCTCTCGTTGCCCTTCTCCAGGTGATGGACCAGCTCCAGCTCCTCGTGCCGGATCTGCTCCTCGAAGATCGAGTGCAGGACGACGGCGGCGGCGCCGTTGTCCTCCATGTGCTTGAGGTTTTCCACCTTCTCGGAGTACGGACCGGAGGACGGGACGAAGGGGCTCTTCAGCGTGAGACCCATGTAATTCGTGGTGAAATCCATCTCTCTTCCTTTCCTGCCCGAAAGGTCGCCGATTGCATCCCGGCCAGCGTGACCAGCCTGCTGCCGGTGGGGGCGCCGTCCGCGTGGGCGGCGCCCGGCCCAGGCCGCCATCGCGGCCGGACTACTCCTTCGATTCCCCTTCCTTGCGTCCGTTTCCGTTGCCGTCCGCCGGTTTGAGAGCGGCCAGCTGCTCCAGGTACTTCCAGCGAGTCGTCACGTCGTGTTGCGCTTCCACCATGAGACGGGCCGCGTCCTCCGGCTTGCTCTTGGTCAGCATCTTGTATCGCGTCTCCGTGTAGGCGTAGTCCTTCAGCCGGATCTTGGGCTCCTTGGAATCGAGCTTCAGCGGATTCTCGCCCGCCGCCGCCCGGCGAGGATCGTACCGGAAGAGAGGCCAGTGACCGCTTTCCACCGCCATCTTCTGGTTCTGCAGGCCCGTGCCCATGTTGATGCCGTGGGCGATGCAGTGGGAGTAGGCGATGATGATCGACGGCCCCGGATAGGAGTCCGCCTCGAGGAAGGCCTGCAGCGTCTGGATGTCGCGACCTCCCAAAGCCACCTTGGCGACGTAGACGGAGCCGTAGGCCATCGCCAGCATCGCGAGGTCCTTCTTCGCCACCGGCTTGCCGCCCGAGGCGAACTTGGCCACCGCCGCGCGCGGGGTCGACTTGGAAGCCTGGCCGCCGGTGTTGCTGTACACCTCGGTGTCCAGCACCAGCAGGTTGACGTCGCGCCCGGAGGCCAGGACGTGATCCAGGCCGCCGTAACCGATGTCATAGGCCCAGCCGTCGCCGCCCACGATCCAGACGGTCTTGCGAACCAGGTAGTCGGCGATGCTCTCCAGGTCTCGAGCCTCGCGGCTGTCGATGCCGGCCAACGAACGCCGCAGCTCGGCAATCCGCTCCCGTTGGGCCAGGATTCCCGCTTCGTTCGTCTGATCGGCGTCGATCAGGCTCTGGACGAACCCGTCCCCGATCCGGCCGGCCAGGCGCCGGAGCAGCGCCTTCGCGTGGTCGTTGAGGGTGTCGAGGGTCAGACGGAAACCAAAGCCGAACTCGGCGTTGTCCTCGAAGAGGGAGTTCGACCAGGCGGGCCCCCGCCCGTCGCGGTTCTGCGACCAGGGCGTGGTCGGCAGGTTGCCTCCGTAGATCGAGGAGCAGCCGGTGGCGTTGGCCACGATGGCGCGGTCGCCGAAGAGCTGGCTGAGGAGTTTCAGGTAGGGGGTCTCGCCGCACCCGGCGCAGGCGCCCGAGTACTCGAAGAGCGGGACCAGGAGCTGCGATCCCTTGATCGAGTCGACCTTGACCTTGGAGCGATCCATGTCCGGGATGTCGAGGAAGAACTTGTAGTTCTCCCGCTCCTGCATCCGCAGCGGCGGCTGGTCCTCCATGTTGATCGCCTTGCGCTTGACCTCCGCCTTGTTGCGGGCGGGGCAGGCGTCGACGCAGAGCGCGCAGCCGGTGCAGTCCTCCGGCGCGACCTGATAGGTCACGACCGTGTTGGGATACTCCGGGCCCTTGTACTTCGTCGACTTGAAGGTGGCCGGCGCCTTGTCCAGGAGCGAAGGCTCGTAGATCTTCACCCGGATGGCGGCGTGCGGGCAGACCATGGCGCACTTGGCGCACTGGATGCACACGTCGGCATCCCACACCGGGATCTCCAGCGCGATGTTGCGCTTCTCCCACTGGGTCGTGCCGGTGGGGAAGGTCCCGTCGGCCGGCATCCGGCTGACCGGCAGGGAGTCGCCCACCCCGGCGTAGATCGGCGCCGTCACCTCGCGGATGAACTGGGGCGCCGTGTCGGGCACGACGGGCGGACGGGTGATGGTGCTGGTGGCCTTCTGCGGTACCTTGACCTCGAAGAGGTTGGCCAGGGTCTTGTCGATGGCCTCGTAGTTCTTGCGCACGATCTCTTCGCCCTTGCCGCCGTAGGTCTTCTTGACCGCGTGCTTGATGGCCGTGATGGCCTCCTCGCGCGGCAGGACCCCCGAGATGGCGAAGAAGCAGGTCTGCATGATGGTGTTGATGCGCACCCCCATGCCGGTCTCGCGCGCCACGCTGTAGGCGTCGATGGTGTACATCTTCATCCGGCGGGCAATGAGCTGCTCCTGCACCTCGCGGGGCAGGTGGTTCCAGACATCGTCCGGACCGTAGGCGCTGTTGACCAGGAACACCGCCCCGGGGATGGCGTTCTTGAGCATGTCGTAGCGCTCCAGGAACACCCACTGGTGGCAGGCGATGAAGCTGGCCTGGTTGATCAGGTACGTCGAGTGGATCGGCCGGGGTCCGAAGCGGAGGTGGCTGACCGTGATGGCGCCGGCCTTCTTGGAGTCGTACACGAAGTAGCCCTGCGCGAAGTTCGGGGTGTCCTCGCCGATGATCTTGATCGAGTTCTTGTTCGCGCCCACGGTGCCGTCCGAGCCGAGGCCGTAGAAGAGCGCGCGGACCACGTCCGCCGGCTCGGTCGAGTACTCCGGATCATAGGCGAGGCTGGTGTTCGTGACGTCGTCGACGATGCCGATGGTGAAATGGTTCTTCGGGCGCTCCTTGCCGAGCTCGTCGAAGATGCCCTTGACCATGGCCGGGTTGAATTCCTTGGAGGAGAGACCGTAACGGCCGCCCACCACGACCGGATCGTGCTGCAGCGGGGAGGTCCCGGCCGCCTTGGCCTCGGCCAGCGCCGTGATGACGTCGACGTAGAGCGGCTCTCCCGCGGCGCCGGGCTCCTTGGTCCGGTCCAGCACGGCGATCCGGCGGACGGTCGGCGGAAGGGCCCGCACGAAGGCCTCCACCGAGAAGGGGCGATAGAGGCGGACCTTGAGGACGCCGACCTTCTCGCCCTGGGCGTTGAGGTGCTCCACCAGTTCGTGCGCGGCTTCGGCGCCCGAGCCCATGAGGACGATGACCTTCTCCGCGTCGCGGGCGCCGACGTAGTCGAAGAGGTGATAGGCCCGGCCGCTCAGGGCGGCGAACCGGTCCATCGCCTCCTGCACGATCTGCGGGCAGGCGTCATAGAAGGGGTTGATCCGCTCCCGCGCCTGGAAGAAGACGTCGGGGTTCTGGGCCGACCCGCGCAGGACCGGGCGATCCGGCGTCAGGGCCCGGTCGCGATGCGCGCGGATCAGGTCCGCATCGAGGTAGCCGTACAGGTCCTGGTCGGTCAGCTCCTCGATCTTCTGCACCTCGTGGGAGGTGCGGAACCCGTCGAAGAAGTGGAGGAACGGCACCCGCGACTTCAGCGACGCCGCCTGGGCGATGAGGGCGAAGTCATGGACCTCCTGCACACAGTTGCTCGCCAGCAGGGCGAAGCCGGTCGTGCGGGTGGCCATGACGTCGGAGTGATCGCCGAAGATGGAGAGCGCGTGCGCCGCCACCGATCGGGCCGAGACGTGAAAGACCGTGGGCGTCAGCTCGCCCGCGATCTTGAACATGTTCGGGATCATGAGGAGCAGGCCCTGGGAGGCCGTGAACGTGGTGCTCAGCGCGCCCGTCGAAAGCGCGCCATGCACGGCCCCGGCCGCGCCCCCCTCGCTCTGCATCTCCACCACGAGAGGGATCGTGCCCCAGATGTTGGGCTTCCCCTCGGAGGACCACTGGTCGGCCCATTCGCCCATGTTCGACGACGGCGTGATCGGGTAGATGGCAATGACCTCGTTGATCCGGTGGGCCACGCTGGCCGCCGCCTCATTGCCGTCGATGGTGATCATCCTGCGCTCAGACATCCGAGTGCCTCCGTATGCGTCACGATGGAATCGTGCGATCCAAGGAGGGAGTGGCTTGCGCCCCCAGCCCTGCCGCGCCCTGCGGCCCCCGCCCATAACCTTTGACAGAGTACCCCCACCGAGACGATCAGTTCAAGGAGTGTGTCCAGCAGGGTTGTATTAAGAATTGTGATTCAATCCGCCACCGTATCGTTCGCCCGTTCACTCCCGGCCGCCCTCGGGAACCGCGAAAAAACTGGATTGTATGTCGATTCATGATATCCTGACCGTTGATTCAGGATTTTGGCGGCGTCCCACCGTACCCACGATGGCCCCAGGGATCTCCCGGCCAACAGGGGAGATCTTGGGACCGGCTGGTACGTGCGCGAGGTCGACCGGCTGGCGTACGGCCCGGACGTGCCCGACGACAACAGGCCGGCGTACCGCCTCGACCTCTCGGCGAGCTGCCCCGACCTGCCGTGTCGTAGAGCGTCGACCGGGGGAGTGGCGTACCCCCGCCACCGGCCGGAGAAGGAACGCCTACGGAGGCTCGCATGTTCCGGATCGAGACCCAACACGCGTTCCGCGTTCTGGCGGCCATCGCCCGCCACGAGGAACGCCAGGTGCTTGGCGTTCTAGCCGAAGAGGCCCAGGTCCCCGGGCCCATGCTTGCCAAGGTCCTCCATCGTCTTTCCCGGCATGGGATTGTGTCCGGCCGTCCCGGTCCGGGAGGCGGCTATGGCTTGGCCCGTCCGGCGGCCGACACCCGCTTGCTCGACGTCGTAAGGGTCACCGAAGGACCGGGATTTGGCCTCGCCTGCCTCTTCGGCCTGCCGTCTTGTTCCGACGAGTCCCCGTGTCCGCTCCACGAAGTGTGGGGCGGGATTCGGGCGGCCATGATGGAGGTGTTGGAGAGACACAGCATTAGAGATCTCAGCGAAGAACGAATCGACTGGCCTCTCTCCCTTTCCCGGACCGGCTCCGGGGACTCCAGGCATCCCCGCAGGGGAGCCCGAGCGGGCGCCGCAGCGAGAGCAGGAACGCGAGCCGGAAAGAGACCAGCAGCGAGAGCCGGAACGGGACCGCGGTGAAGGCCACCGCGCGCGGAAGGCTCAAGGACGGACCGCGACATCCTGAAGGGGTTTCATGGAGGAGAGTATGAGGCCTGAGGGACAGACCGCCCGGCCGGCAGTGACCCGCACGCCGGACGACCTTGTTCAAGGGGCCGGCGCCGCCAGGTTGGCGGAAGTGCTTCCACCTGTGGTGGACTCCGCTGAGTGGACCGGGGGAGTGCCCATCCTGAAGGGAGCCCAACTACGGCGCCGCCGGCAGCGGATAGAAAACCTGCGGCTGGGTGTACAACTTCTGTCCCTCGCCGTCATCGTCTGGATCGGCGCCCAGTTCACCCACTGGGTCCTGTCCATGGAGAAGGGCATTCCCGCCGGTTCGCGGCCCCCCGGCGTCGAAGGATTTCTCCCGATCTCGGCTCTGATCAGTCTGCGGCACCTCTTCGAGACGGGTCAGGCCAGCCGGGTCCACCCGGCCGGCCTCGTCATCCTTGTCCTGATCGCGGCCAACGCGCTTCTGCTCAAGCGGTCCTTCTGCTCCTGGATCTGCCCGGTGGGCACGATCTCCGAGTCACTGGCCGGAATGGGAAGCTCGCTCTGGCGGAGGAGGATCAAGCTGCCGCGCTTCCTCGACTACCCTCTGCGCTCGATCAAGTACCTGCTGCTTGCCTTCTTCCTGCACGCCGTCTTCATCAAGATGACGCCGCCCGAAATCGCGACCTTCCTCAACTCCCCGTACAACAAGGTCGCGGACATCAAGATGCTGCATTTCTTCCTGCACCCGTCGACTTTGACGCTGCAGGTGCTGGGAGTTCTCCTCCTGCTCTCTTTTGTCGTGCCCTACTTCTGGTGCCGCTACCTCTGCCCCTACGGCGCCCTCCTGGGCGGTCTCTCCCTGCTGTCCCCGCTCAAGATCCGGCGCGATGCCACCGCTTGCATCGACTGCGGCCTTTGCGCCCGCGCCTGTCCGGCGAACCTGAAGGTGGACCGCCTGCGCCGGGTGGACTCCGACGAGTGCATCGGGTGCGTCTCCTGCGTCGCGTCCTGCCCTGTTCCCGCGGCCTTGCAGATGTCCGCCCCCGCTCCCTCCTGGTTCCGCTCCCGGCGCGCCGCCGGGGCGCCTTCGGGGCGCCGGCCGTCAGATGACGGCCGTCCCTGGCCTTGGTCCGGACGGGTCGCCTGCTCTCCACATCGGGTCGTGCGCCCGATCGTCTTCGGGGCGCTCGTGGTGCTGCTCTTCTTCGGCGGAATCGGCGTGGCGAAGCTGGCCGGCTACTGGCAGACCGAGATCACCGAAGCGGAGTACCAACGCCGTATCCCCGAGGTCGAGAGCCCGAAGTACGGGCACGCTCGCGGGCAGGTGCCCGAGTACTCGGCGGGCGACTGAGCACTCCCTGGTCCAGGCGGGGAAGGACAAGGGCAAGACGACTGAGCCCTTCTGGGACCAACGGGAGGCAGGTCGGTTGGACCGGCGACGGACTCTCCGACTGCCCCCAGCAGAGCAGGGCTTGACGTAGCCTCGCGGCGAGGCTACCTTCGGAATATGAAGAGAACGGGGATTCGCAGGTTCAAGGACCACCTCTCGAGCTACCTCAGGGCGGCCGACGAAGGCGACCTGGTGGTGATCACCAAGCGTGGGGCCGACGGCTATGAGCTGCGTGCCCGAAAGGACCTGATGGGAACGAAGGCCCGAAGGAAGGGCATCCGCGAGATGATAGATCGACTGCGCAGCGACTCGGCCGCACACGGTCGAATCCCGATCAGCACCGATCGGCTCGCCGAGCTCCTCGCGGCGGAGCGCGCCGATAGGGCTTGATGGTCGTATACCTGGATACCAGCGCAGCGGTGCGGGCCATACAAGGGGACGAGTCGGCGCTCGACCTCCTGGAGGGGGCATCGCGGCTGGTCGCCTCAAGGCTCACCGAGCTTGAGCTGCATCGCGTGCTGGTGAGGGTTGAGGTCAGCGGAGAGCTGGCGGCGGATGATCTCGAGCGAGCGCATGCGAGGTGGGTCGACCTCATGCAGCAGGTAGAGTTGCTGCCGATCGACCCGGTCGTCGACCGCGCCCGGGAGAGATTCCCTTCGGAGCCGGTGCGCTGTCTTGACGCTATCCATCTGGCAACGCTGGCCCAGGTGGGGCGCGACATACGGGGACCGCTGGCCGTCTGCACCTTCGATGCCCGCATGCGCGAGAATGCCAAGCGGATGGGTTTTGCAGTTCTTCCCGGGAGGCTGTCAGGCTCGACCACTCGGTAGGTCCTCGGTTCAGGTTTGGTGGCCTGGTGTGCGGATGAATGGCGTCCGGCTCCGACCGCTTCGCTCCAACTGCTTCGCTCCGCCTTGCTGTGGGTGCTTCGCACGCGTGTCGTCACGGGCGACCAGCCACTCAGTCCCATGCCCGTTGTGTTCGACAATTCGATCGACCGCGAAGAGGGGTTCGCGCGCGGAGCGCGCCAGCGTCAGGCCGGCCAGAGAGTGAGGGCCGCCTCGGCCCGAAGTCACGGCGCGAAGCGCCGGGACCGAGGATCTGGTAGTAGCTTCACACTGCGGCGGCAGCGACGTTGGTCTCTCTTGCGATGTTGGCGTATTGGAGGCGGAGCTCCGTCGCCCGGCCGCCCAGCAGGTTCCACCCTTGGCGCCGCAGCTTGCGCGCGCTGGAACCGCAGAGGACAAAGCGAACGGCGCTGTTCTCCAGCAGCCAATGCACCTCATCCAGGAGGGCCGGCACCTTCTGGACTTCGTCGATCACCTGACTTCAGCGCGCCCCAGGGTCTGACTGGTCCGTTACACCGACCGCCTTCCAACCACTACTCCGCGGGATTGCCGGATGCGGTGATCAGCGCGGACGCCGCCGGGGTCGGCGGGACGGAGCGGATCTCCCACCAATTCAGGGTCGCGGACTGGTACGGCCTGGTCGTGTACAACCAGAACAGTGCCGGCGGAAGCTACAAGATCCGCCTCATCGACCCGGGAGTCTCAGGCGTCGAGGCCGCGCCTCCGGTGGTGCTGGACCTGAGCACGGTCACGGCGAACCCCTTCACCAACGCGGTGACGCTGCGCCTCGCCATCCCCAAAGCGGCAGCGGGCGACCTCTCGATCTACGATGTCCAGGGGCGGCAGGTACGCACGCCGGTGAGCGGCGCACTCCAGCCGGGTGTACATCTGGTCGTGTGGGATGGGGCCAACGAGCGGGGCGAGGCCGCGCCGGCGGGCCTCTACCTGGCGCGTTTGAAGTATGGCGACCGGGAACTCCGGGAGAAGCTTATCCGGGCCTGGTGAGGGAACCACCAGCAGACGAAATGCTGGCGTGCGATATTCCGTGGCCTCTTCCGAGAGGGCGATGGTTCACAGTCGAAGGACGCGAGCATCGGTCCCCAGCGAGGTAGGGGAACGCCAGAGACGTCCGGATTCGGATTGGTTTCTCTTTTCGATTGAATCGCTTGGGCTGGCCGGGACTCCAGTCACGCTCGGCCGCTCACTCGGACACCCCCGCAGCGGCGCCCCACCCGCTCCGCCGCGCCAGAGCCAGGAGACGATCGCCACCTACATTGAATACTCGGGAGGTCGTCAGCGCCAGGACCTGCAACGCCACCTTCCCGGCATTCTCCAACGGGTGGCCCCGCAGCCCCATCCGGCCTATGCCGACCGCGCCCTGGCGCAAAGCGATGACCTCGAAGCCCGCGTGCGTCAGCACCAGACGCAGAGTTCTCGGCGTGTATTCAAAGAGGTGATACGGCGGGATCCGCAGGGTTTTGAAACGTCCCAGAGCCCTGTACAACCCGAGGCCGAGCTTCCCCGAAACCAGGTTCAGGGTGGAGGGGACCGCCACGGCCAGGATCCCGCCGGGCCGCAGCGCCGCGCGGACGACCGCCAGCGACTCCAGGGGGCGGGGCAGGTGTTCCAGGACATCCCCCAGAAAGGCCGCATCGAAGGCCTCTTGCGGCAGGACGCCCGGGGCGATCGCCCCCTGGACCACGTCCAGGCCGAGCGCCTCCCTCGCTTCTCGCGCCGCGAACTCCGAAATCTCCAGGCCCCGCGTTCTCCAACCCAGGCGGGTCATCTCGGCCAGGAAGTGCCCCGGCCCGCAGCCGACCTCGAGGAAGTTTCCCCCCTCCGGCAAACCCAGATGACGTCGCAGCGACCGGTCGACCAGGCGTGCCGACGCGGCCCGGGAGGCAGCGGTCTCTTCCGCCAGTTCGACGTAGGCGCGCCTTCCGTGGGCCCCGCACTCCTCGGTGCAGCTCGTGAAGTACTCCTCGCTGTACAACTCGCGCAGCTCTTCATCCCCCGGCATGGGATGCAGGAAGGTCAGCGTGCAGCGGGCGCAAGCCACCCCGTGCAGATATGCTCCCCGGTA
Source organism: Candidatus Eiseniibacteriota bacterium (assembly GCA_029569475.1). Next base: position 39,043 of record JAKQSZ010000041.1, read on the forward strand.
GGCATAGCGGAACGGCAGCAGCTTCAGACGGGAGGGGCCGCAAACGGGACACTCCCCCGGCCACGAAGCGCCCGGGACGATGCGTGCGGGGAGGCTGGATCCCAACCCGGTGGGGCCGGGCGAGGCGGGTTCGACGGTAGGGCTGTCGGACAAGCCTTTCCTCCAGGTGGATCCAAGCCCGGACCTCCGCGCACCCCGACGGGGGCCACAGTGACTCGGCCGCGGGGCGAGTTTCGAGCGGCTGACGGTTTCTTTTGCACCGATCGTCCTGCCCGCTGGCGGAGGTCATCCTGACCTGATCCTAACCTACCGAGTGCCCGGCCCGCCGGACTCCTGCGCCGCGCATCGGATCAGGGCCATGCTCCTCGTGCGTCGAAGCGATTGGTGGCCCGACGCCGTGCGGGAGCGGAGAGAAGGATCCGTGTTCCTTATGCATAATGCAGTCTCGTTTCGTTGACGTGGAGCCTTCCAACGGCTCCGGCATGTCCGCCACGCCCGCTTTCCCCGCAAGATCGAGCTCCCGCCATCCGGGCGGTGGATCCAGTGCCATCACTTCTGCTCATCCGCGGCAAGGAATCGCCACTCCGGATGGCGAGCTGGCTCACGCACCGCTGCCGCCCGCCGGGACAGGACGGGCAAAACCATGTTTGCCGCAGGACGAGACAGGGGCTAGGCTTGCGCGTTCGAACCTGGCCGCCGGGCTGGCCAGCCCGCGCCCGTCCCGGCGTCTCGCGTTTCGGTCCTCACCACCAGAGAGGAGTCGTCGGGATGAGTCCACCCGAAGTCCACGGATCCGCCGAGGGCGTTGTCTCGGTCCCACCGGCCGTGCCCGGCGTCGGAGCCCGGCATTGGCTCGGAGTCTTTCTCACCTCCTCGGTCGGCCAGAAGGCCGTCATGGCGGTGACCGGCGTGATCCTGGTGCTCTATGTCATCGTGCACCTGCTCGGCAACCTGCAGGTGTTCCAGGGCGAGGAGCATCTGAACGCCTACGCCCAGCTGCTGCGCCTGGAGCCGCCCCTGCTCTGGACGGCTCGGGTGATCCTCTTCGCGGCGGCCGCCCTGCACGTCATCTTCGGGGTGCGACTCTGGCTGCAGAACCGCTCGGCCCGCCCGGTGCCCTACGCCTGCCGGAGCACCGTCAAGGCGTCGATCGCCTCGCGCACCATGATCTACACCGGCCTGGTGGTCCTGGGATTCGTCGTCTACCACGTGCTGCACCTGACGCTGGGCACGGTCGGCCCTTCCGGCTACGAGTTCGAGCACGGCAACGTCTACCGCAATCTCGTCCGGGGCTTCCAGGATCCGTTGATCTCCGGGTTGTACATCGTCGGGCAGATCTTCCTCTACGTTCACCTTTCCCATGGGATCCAAAGCATGTTCAAGACGCTGGGCGCGAGTCATCCGAAGTATGAGCGCGGCGTGGAACGTCTGGGCGGCATCCTGGCCCTGCTGCTGGCCGTCGGCAATATCGCGCTGCCCCTGGTCGTCCTCTTCGGGGTGGTGCGATGAGCCCCCGAGCCGGCGAAGCTGCCGGAACCCATCCGTCCGCTGTCGGGGCCACCGCGACCCCCGCTGGAGTCACCGCGACACCGGCCCCCGCGCCCCCGGCCCAGGCGTCCGCCGGATCCTTCCGCCTGGATGCCCGCATTCCATCGGGCCCGATCCAACAGGCATGGGATCAACGGCGTTTCGAACTCAAGCTGGTGAATCCCGCCAACAAGCGGAAGTACAGCGTCATTGTCGTAGGCACCGGCCTGGCCGGAGCCTCGGCCGCGGCCAGCCTGGCCGAGTTGGGCTACCAGGTCCAGGCTTTCTGCTTCCAGGACTCCCCCCGGCGGGCGCACTCCATCGCCGCCCAGGGCGGGATCAACGCGGCCAAGAACTACCAGAACGACGGCGACAGCGTCTGGCGCCTCTTCTATGACACGGTCAAGGGCGGCGACTACCGCGCCCGCGAGGCCAACGTCTACCGGTTGGCCCAGGTGAGCGTCAACATCATCGACCAGTGCGTGGCCCAGGGCGTGCCCTTCGCCCGCGAGTACGGCGGGCTCCTGGCCAACCGTTCCTTCGGGGGCGCGCAGGTCTCGCGCACCTTCTACGCCCGCGGACAGACCGGCCAGCAACTCCTGCTGGGCGCCTACCAGGCCATGGCGCGCCAGGTCGGCCTCGGGCGCATCGCCATGCACCCGCGCACGGAGATGCTCGACCTCATCGTGCACGACGGCCGGGCCCGCGGCATCGTCGTCCGCGACCTGGTCAACGGCACGGTCCGATCGCATGTCGCCGATTCCGTCATCCTGGCGACCGGCGGGTACGGCAACGTCTTCTTCCTGAGCACCAATGCCAAGGGGTGCAATGCCACCGCGATCTGGCGGGCTTACAAGCGGGGGGCGGGCTTCGCCAACCCGTGCTTCACCCAGATCCACCCCACCTGCATCCCGGTCACGGGGGACCATCAGTCCAAGCTGACCCTGATGAGCGAGTCGCTGCGCAACGACGGGCGCATCTGGGTCCCGAAACAGAAGGGGGACAAGCGGGTCCCGCGGCAGATCCCCGAAGGGGAGCGGGACTACTTCCTGGAGCGGCGCTATCCTGCCTTTGGCAACCTGGTGCCGCGCGACGTCGCCTCCCGCGCGGCCAAGGAGCGGTGCGATGCCGGCTATGGCGTCGGCCCGACCGGCTACGGCGTCTATCTCGATTTTGCCGACGCCCTGCAGAGGGTGGGACGGGGCGCCATCGAGGAGCGCTACGGCAACCTCTTCCAGATGTACGAGAAGATCACCGGCGAGGATCCCTACCAGGTGCCGATGCGCATCTACCCTGCTGTCCACTACACCATGGGCGGCCTGTGGGTGGATTACCACCTGATGAGCACCATTCCGGGGCTCTTCGTCCTGGGAGAGGCCAACTTCTCCGACCATGGCGCCAACCGGCTCGGGGCCAGCGCCCTCATGCAGGGTCTGGCCGACGGGTACTTCGTCATTCCCTACACGATCGGCGACTACCTCGCTTCCCACAAGTTCGAGCCGATGACCGCCGGGCATCCGTCCTGCCGCCAGGTGGAGGGGGAGGTCGCGGACCGGACCAGGCGTCTCCTGGGAGTGCGCGGGAAGCGTACCGTCGATTCCTTCCATCGCGAGCTGGGAATGCTCCTGTGGGAGAAGTGCGGCATGTCCCGTAACGCGGCCGGCCTGGCCGAGGCCGCCGGACGCATTCCGCAGCTGCGGCAGGATTTCTGGAAGGACGTCATCGTTCCCGGCTCCGCGGATGACCTCAACCAGAGCCTGGAGAAGGCGGGCCGGGTGGCCGACTTCCTGGAGTTCGCCGAGCTGATGGTGCGCGACGCCCTGGAGCGGGACGAGTCGTGCGGCGGCCACTTCCGCGAGGAACACCAGACGCCGGACGGCGAGGCGCAGCGTGATGACGCGAGGTTCTCGCACGTGGCGGTGTGGGAGTACGCCGGCGAGGGACAATCGCCGCGGCGTCATGAGGAACCGCTGGCGTTTGAGTATGTCAAACCCTCCCAGAGGAGCTACAAGTGAACCTCACGCTCAAGGTCTGGCGGCAGGCCGGCCCTTCGGACAAGGGAAGCATCGTCACGTATGAGGCCTCGGACATCAGCCCCGACATGTCGTTCCTCGAGATGCTCGACGTGGTGAATTCGCGGCTGGAGCGTGAGGGGAAGGAACCGATCGCCTTCGACCACGATTGCCGCGAAGGGATCTGCGGGATGTGCTCGCTCGCGGTCAACGGCGTCGCGCATGGTCCCGACGACCTGACCACGGTCTGCCAGCTGCACATGCGCCGTTTCCGGGACGGCGACACGATCTTCATCGAGCCCTGGCGCGCGCGCGCCTTTCCCGTCCTCAAGGACCTGGTGGTCGATCGCTCCGCCCTGGACCGGATCGTCCAGGCCGGCGGCTTCGTCAGCGTGAACACCGGGGGCGTGCCCGACGGCAACGCCCTCCCGATCTCCAAGGAAGAGGCCGACCTCGCGATGGATGCCGCTGCCTGCATCGGCTGCGGCGCCTGTGTCGCGGCCTGCAAGAACGGCAGCGCGATGCTCTTCGTCGCCGCCAAGATCAGCCACCTCGCCCACCTGCCGCAGGGACAGCCCGAGCGGCTGGCGCGAGCCGAGCAGATGATCCTGGCGATGGACCGCGAGGGGTTCGGCAACTGCAGCAATCAGCGGGAGTGCGAGGCGGTCTGCCCGAAGGGGATCAAGTTCGCCACGATTGCGGCGATGAATGGCGATTACCTGCGGGCGGCCCGGCGGCGGCACCCGCGGGGTCAGAGTGGGGCGGGTGGCACCGGCTAGCTGTCAAAGCGACAAAGCAACAGAGTCCGGACCATCCTTCTGGGTTTCGCCTCGGAATGGCGCCCCCTTTTGAGAGCCCGCCGTGGCTGCTCGTGCGGTAGCCTGGTGTGGTTGTTGGTCGGCTCGGGGATCCGGCACTCGAGGAAGCGATCCTGCCGTCCGTAGTCGCTCCTACCGCCGCACCGGCTCTCACGATCGCGGGACCACAACCTACCTGGCCGTGTTCCGGTACAGCATCTTCAGCCGGCCCCAGTTCAGCGGCACCACCGCCGGCGAGCCGCAACCCACGCCTCGCGCCCCGATCAAGCCGCATTCCCAGCCGCCGAGGTTGCCGTCGACGCACGGCGAGTTCACCTGCAGGCCGAAGTCGCCCGATAGCGGCTGGCAGAGCAAGGGG
>JAKQSZ010000010.1 GCA_029569475.1 Candidatus Eiseniibacteriota bacterium
TCACGAACGACCCCGGCACCGGCCCGAGGTCCGGCCCACCCGTGCGCGATCTCCTCGCCGAGTTCGGGATAGACGCGTGCCCGCTCGCCCGAAACGTACGCGGCAGGCGGCATCATACTGCCCAAGGACGCGAGCGCGTGACCCAACGAAGGAGCCTCCTTCTCCGGTAACCTCCATGCTCTCCCAGTCATTGGATGCACTAGTGAACCATACGATTGTACGTATTATCAAAGATCGGGTTCCATCTTTTTTTTCGTTTTTTTCTTTTTCTTCTTCGTCTTCGTCACCTCCTTCGTTTTTCCCGTCCCCCGCCCCTTCTCCGCTCAGGGCTCGCCGCTCCTGCGGGGTGATCTCCGCGCCTGCCTGGTGCCCACCCGGGGACGCTCCAGCCGGTCGCGGTTCCCCGACCGGTCGCGTTTCTCAGGCCGGTCATCGCTCTCGCACAACAGGCACGTCCCGATGATTCGTTCGCGCTCCAACCTGCAGAAGTGGGGCGCCAACATGCTGGGGACTTTGACCACCACGGTCACCTTCTTCATCGCCGATAGCGGCTGTCCGGCTCCGCTCGCGATAGCTCACTATCGTGATCCGCGTCTGACCTTCACTGACCGCATCCATGCTCAGGGAAGGCAAGAGCACCTGCTGCGCCGTCTCCAGGAGAACTCGGGACGCAGCAGGTGCCAGCTCCGAAATCGGCATGATGGACGACAACTACTCATCCCGGTCGGAACGAGGACCGTCGTCGATCATCTCTCCATCTCGTGGAGAAACCGCCGCTCGGCCGTCTCCCACGCCGATCTATCTTCGACGGCCCCTGCAATTCTGCCCTTCGGCTCCGGGTCGGTCCGGAATCGCGTCGCCGAGTAGGGGCCCGACCCGGGGTACCTGGACGTGGTGGTAGTGCCGACCAACGAGTTTCCTCCACCGATCCGCAGTGTCCGGCGACCTCAGCCCGGAGTGAGAGGACAAATGCCCCTATCGCACGACGATGAGCCTTCCCGACGCGCCCGCGGCTCCGCGCGTCAAACGCACAAAGTATATTCCCGAGGGAACGGCTGTGCCGTCGTGGGCCCGGCCGGACCACGTCAGTTCCCAGGTCAGGCGATCGAGCTGCCGGGACGCCATCGCGGCCACCCCGGCGCCTTGGAGGTTGTAGACCGCGCCAGCGGGAGGGATGGATCCCTCGCTGGAGGGGCCAGCTCGGACGGCGAGCACTACCTCTGAACCGCGGACACTTACCGGTGGGGTCAGAAGCCGAACCTGCAGGCCTGGACCCAGGTCCTCCCGCAGCCACGCGGAGCGGCGGTGGGGCGCATCCTCGTCCGCGTCCACGGATGTCGGATCGACGAACTCGGCATTCAGGATCATGCTGGCCCGGCTGGCGACAGTGAAACCCCTGGGGAAGGCAGCGATGCACTCTGTTCCGCCCGTCCAGCAGAGATCGATCGATTCCCAGTTGGCACCGCCGTCGGACGTCATCCACACCACCGGTTCCAGCAGGTTGCAGGCGTAACCGACCAGGTCGTCCTCGAAGTCGATCCTCGCAATGTAGTCGGCGACCACGCGCTGCCAGAGCGCGCCGCCGTTGGTTGTCCGGAAGATGCCGGAGAGGCCGCCCGCGATGCCCTCGTTCTCCGAGAACCAGTGCATGTCGCGAACCATGTCGGTCTGGAGGCCGGCTCCGGTCACGTCACTCCAGCTCTGTCCGCCATTGGTGGTCTTGTAGACCTTCGGACCGGACTCGCCGCCTGCCGCGAATCCGGTGTTCTCGTCGATGAAGGAGACGCACTCCATCCGCTGGGACGTGGGTATGCCCGTGCTCGCCCGGAACCAGGTCGCCCCGGCATCGGTCGAGGAGTACACGGCGTTGATGTTGAGCCCGCCGTAGACCGCGGCGTAGCAGCGGATCGGGCTCGCGAAAACAATGTCCATGGCATATCCCACATAGGTGGGGAACAGCAGGTGGCTGGTCCAGGTCGCGCCTCCGTCGGTGGTGCGCTCCACCCGGCTCTGACCGCCGCTCGCCCACCCTCCGACGATTCCAAGCTGGTCATCCCGGAAGCAGATCGTGGTGGGTGTGATGCCGTTCGGCGCGGAGGGCATCTCTTCCCAGGTCCTCCCTTCGTCGGTGGTGTGCATGAAGAGGCCCGGCTCATTGCCGAAACTGGGCGATCCGCCGGCGATCCCATGTCCTCCGGGGAGCGAAGCGATCGCGCCGAAGTTCACGCGATGCCCGTCGCCGGGCGCTCGGGTGAAGTTGGTCCAGTTCTCCCCCTGGTCGTCGCTCCACAGAAGATCGCCGTCCGTGCTGACCACGATCAGCCGGCCTCCGGCGGGGCTCGTGATGGCGGTGTAGCCTCGGGTCACCGGGCGGGAGTACAGGTGAGTCCAGTGCAGGCCGTCATCCTCCGTCCACCAGATTTCCGCTCCTTCCGCCTCCGAGATCACGAACCGCCGGTTGGAGTCCACAATCAGCGCCTCTTCCTGGTAGATCGGAGAGTCCCCGATCTGGCCGTGCCGCTCGAACCAACTGACGCCGCCGTTGGTTGTGCGGTAGGTCGTGAAGTCCACCAGGATCCAACCGTTCTGGTCATCGAGGAACTGGATGTCGCCAGGAAAGAAGTTGTTCTCGCTGGCGCCGGGAACCGCCGTCCAACTCGCCCCGCCGTTCGTGGTCTGGCGAAGGAGCAGGGAACCGATGACATATCCGTGGTCCGGCGTCTTCCAGAACTGGTCGTCGATGTTACGGTCGCTGCCGGGGCCGTTCAACGGGACCCAGCTTGCGCCCTGATCGCCGGACCGCAGGATCTCGCCGCGATCGCCGACCGCGGACAGGAGCCCCCCGTCGATCCAGGACAACTCGTTGAGCGTCTGGGTCGAGGGATTGGCGACGGCAGTCCAGGTCGCGCCGCCGTCCAGCGATCGATAGATGCCCGGGTGCTCTCCCACCGCCAGGAGGTGACCGGGACCGAGGACGACGAGGTCCTTCAGGTCCTTGGGAAACACGGGCCAGTTCGTAAGGTCCGTCCAGGTGCTGCCCCCATCCTCGGTGGTGAGGACCGTCCCACGCAGGCCGACCGTGTAGCCGCGGGAGGCGCTCTCGAAGGCGACGCCGGTCAGTTCGTTGCCCTGGGGGCGTGGGTTGCCCCAATGGAACTCGAAATCCTGCACCGCTCGTGAGGTCCCGGCTGACGCGAAGGACATCAGCGTGCATGTCAGGAGTGTGCAGGGCAGCCACCGGAGTCGAGGCTGCACGTCCGCAATCCGGAGGCGCGATGGCCTCGGATACGCGGGGTCAGCGGGCCATCCGGGAGGAAACCTGAAGACGATACGGGCGGACAGCCAGAGGCCGGATATGAGGGCAGCGAGGCCGGGTAGCGGACGATGGAACATCGTGAAAGGACCTCCGGTGCGAGAGCGGATGGTTCAGGCGCCTTGCGTCTCTGTCAAGAGGACCGGCTTACCGGGACGCGAGGACGCCGGTGATGGAGCCGGTCTCGGCAATGCGGTCGAGAGACGAGCCGTGACGCCGCGCGCCGGCAACACATCCAGTCGGTAGGCGGATCGGTTTGATACATCAGGCGTTCGGCTGAGGAGGGGATCAGCCCGGTCGGGACGGACCACCGGGTCCGAATGGGCGACACAGACCGCCCGCTATCGCCGTCGAACGGCCGGGGGATCGGGAAAGGGACAGCGGAGCACGCGGTCGAAAACGCCCACCACCTCTTTCCACCCAAGCGGGGGCGTGTGCGCGACCGTGCCGCGCGGAGGCGATCGAACTCACTACGGCCACGTTCCAGGATCATGGACCCACCACGAACGCGCACCCGTTTGGATCGCGCGAACGGCCGGGATCCCGGAAAGGAGCGGCCCGACGCAACGAGGGCCTGGTCAGCAGCCGGCAGGTGTCGCTGTGTGAGAGAAAGCTGCGCCCGGTCCCTACCGGAGGACGACCAGCCTCGCATGCGCCTCCGCCGTACCGGTCTTCAGTCTGCAGAAGTACATGCCGGGGGGCATCCGGCGGCCGGCGCCGTCCAGGCCGTCCCAATGGGCCGACCGCAGTCCCGGCAGGAGAGGACCTTGCAGGATGGTGCGGACGAGGCGCCCGCCCGCATCGTGCATGCTCAAGGTAGCCGGACCGGGCGCCTCCAACGCGAACCATATCGTCGTCGCGCGCGAGAAGGGATTGGGCCAGCTTCTGAGCAGAAGACCCGCGGATGGCGTCCGCGGCGGCGGCGTCGTGGTCGTGCCCAGGCTGAGGACGGCCGCGTAGGCGTCGATTACGCCCCAGCCGTAAGCGTTGTCCTCGCCGGAGGGACCTTCATCACGAGCCGTCTCCATGAGGATCCGCTTGATCGCGTCGACAGGAAGGTCAGGATCGACCGCTCGCAGCAACGCGACCACGCCCGCGACATGAGGGGCCGCCATGGCGGATCCGCTCCAGATCTCGTAACGCCCGCCCGGCACCGAGGAATACACCTCGACTCCCGGCCCACAGACTTCCGGCTTGATGCGCAGCGTTTCGTCCGCGGCGCAACCGCTCGGCCCACGGCTCGAGAACGACGCGACTGGATAGGGAAACTCGAAGTTCGAAGCGTCGACGGTTCCCACGGAGAAGGAGTTGTACGCGGCGGTCGCCCGGTCCGCCGGGGATCGGACCGAACCCGGAGCCGGGCCGTCGCCGCCCGCGGCCCAGATCAGGGCGACGCCGGCCGCTTCGCAGTGGTCGATGGCCGCCCACCAGCGCGAATCGCAATCCGTGTAGGGGGGCGATCCGCCCATGAATTCGTTGATTCCCCAGGAGTTGACGACCACGTCGGGGACATCGTCGATCGTCTCGGGGTCGCCGTCCGGGTCGGCAAACCACTGGAGGCAGTCCATGATGTCCACATCGAACGGGTGCCCAGGTCCCTGATCGATCGCGTTGGCGGCGATCCACTGGGCGCCCCAGGCGACTCCGATCGTGTCGTCCAGCGCCCGACCGGCCAAGGTGCCGGTGACGTGCGTGCCATGGCCGGTCCGGTCGACCGGGGACTGGGTGTTCGTTGCCAGGACATCGTGCCAGCACTCGCGCCAGTCATGGCCGAAACGGCCGCGCCAGCGGTCCTGCAGGGCCGGGTGGGTCCCATCCACCCCGGTGTCCAGAGATCCCACCAGCGCGCCGGCGCCGTTGACCCCGAGTTCGTACCAGACTCTCGGCGCGTTGATGGCGCGCAGGCCGGGGGGCACCCCGATTCCCCGCGATTCGCCTGGCGAGACCGCCACGCGCGCCGAGGGCGCCATGGGCGCGCTGGGATCGAAGTCAGCGTCTGCTGATGGCGTGTCTGGCCCGAAGTCGGTCTCCAGGAACGGGGCCGTCGTCGTCGACTCTCCCGATGGATCTCGCACGCCATCGACCACGATGGCGAGCTCCGCCTGGGCCTCCAGCACGTCGGCGTGCGCCGCCAACCCCTCGATGGCGGGGGCTGTCCCTTGTACCGCCACCGCGTTGACGATCCAGTAGGGCGTGCACGTGGCCACCTCTCCCCCATCCACCAGATCGCGCACGGAGCGCAGAAAGCGTTCCTGCCCGGTCCGGGCTTCCGCGCGCAACGCCGTGACCACCCGGCGATGCCGTTCCTGTCTGCCGGCGCCTTCGATCGTTAGCGCCTGGTCGAGCAAGGCGACCTCGATCTGCCGCCGGAGCAGAAAGAGCGCGGTGACCATCTCCCCTGGAGGAAGTTGCTCGAGAGAGGCGCGGAGTCCGGGAGAAACCGATCCCGCGCGTGCTTCCCCCGCCGCTGAGGCCAGTCCGATGATCGCCATGAAAACGGCCATGCTGACGACAATGGTGGTGGCGATGATGGCGGTCCCTGGTCGAGATCGGGGAGTCGTTACTGACGACGGCGGGAGCGTTGCGAGTCCCGCGCCCGCTGCTGAGGCATTGGTGTCCTTCATCAACCCCTCCCAATCGGGTTGCGGTCGTGGGCGGCCTCTTCCGGTGAACGGGGGTGGGATCGCTACCGGCGCTGTCTCGTTCTGCTCCGATCTTCCGCGATCTGGACCAGCCTGGCGCACAAGCCGCGGGGCTCGGAGTTCTTGAATTCTACCACGGCGCGGTCCGTGGAGCTCTCTTGAACAGGCTACGTCCGTCTCGCAACACTATTGCTTCCACAACCTGGAGGTTTGAAAGAGTTCTCCCGCCGGACGCCGGGGGCGTATCATGGTACGCGGAAGATTCGACCCGCAACCCACCCCGGAAGGCAAGAGGAGGTCGACATGCGCACCATGCTTCCGCCGCTGCTGGCCATGCTCCTGGTGGCACCGCTCACGGCACCCGCCCAGTGGCAGCCGGAGGTCCGGCTGACCAACAACACGGCGGAATCCATCACCTGCTTCAACAACGCGCGCGGGATCGCGACCTCGGGAACCGCCGTCCACGCCGTCTGGCACGACAGCCGCGACGGCGCGCCCGAGATCTACTACAAACGGTCCACCGACGGCGGCCTCACCTGGGGTTCGGACAGGCGGCTGACCCAGGATGGATCCTGGTCGGAGCGCCCCTCCGTGGCGACCTGCGGTTCGGTGGTGCACGTGGCCTGGTATGACGGCCGCCTCGGGCCGCCTCGCATCTTCTACAAGCGCTCCCCGGACAACGGCGTGACGTGGGAACCCGATGTCTGCCTCACGCCGGACGCCGGGGTCGGCTACCATCCTTGTGTGGCCGCCTGCCGTTCGATGGTCCACGTTGTCTGGACCGACATGAGCGCGGGGCCGCAGATCTATCATGCCCGGTCCACGGACTTCGGGGTGACCTGGGGCGCGGCACGGAACATCACGCCGGACGCCCCCGCCGCCGGCAAGAACCTCGCGGCGGTGGCTGTCGCCGATTCCATCGTGCATGTGACCTGGACCGACTCCCGAAGTGTTCCGCGGATCTACTACACCCGGTCGAGCGATCATGGAGTGACCTGGGAACCGGGCCGAGGGATTACGCCCATGCCGTCCCAGTTCGCCTCCGTGGCGGTCTCGAGCGCCACCGTCCATGTCGCCTACGCGGACTTTCGCGAGGGGGAGGGATCGCCCAGGATCTACTTCACACGGTCCATGGACAGTGGGACGAACTGGTCTACCGAGACGCCTCTGGCGGAGGCCTTCGCTTCCTGGTACCCATCCGTGGCGGCGGCCGGCGCGACGGTGCATACGATCTGGCTCGACAACCGGCACGGTGACGTGTCGGAGATCTACGCCCGCAGCTCGCTCGATGACGGGATGAGCTGGGGACCGGAGACCAGGCTGACCACGCACCCGGCCGAGTCAAGGGAGCCCTCGCTGGCGGTGTTCGGCAACGAGGCGCACGTCGTGTGGAACGACGACCGCGACGGCAACTGGGAGATCTACTACATGCGCGGCGCCATGGCCGTCCTGGGTCTGGAGGGGGGAAGGCCCGGCGGCGCCATCTCAAGCCTCCTTCAAGTGGGCCCCAACCCGAGTGCGGGACCGGTCCTGCTTCGCTATGAACTGCCCTCGAGTTCTGAAGTCTTCCTGGAGGTCTTTGGCCCGTCCGGCGCTCGGGTCTGTCGTCTGTCCCAAGGTCCGCAGGCGGCGGGCCTGCACGAGATCCGGTGGGACGGACGCGATGCGATGGGGCAGGCGGTGCCATCGGGGGTGTACCTGACTCGAATCGTGTGCGATGGAGTATGCATGTCGGGACGGGTGGTCGTCGCGAGGTAGCCTGTCGCGGAGCGGTCCGCGCCGGATCCGGGCTACGCTGGCGGTGGATCAGTGCCTTCCCCCATGGTGGTGGCTGCATGCGCTATCCAGGGTGACCGTTCGGAGCGAACCCGCCTGGAATGCGGCCATGGTGGCTTCGGCTGTCGGTTGATCCGCGAAGTAGACCTGGATGCCGGCGGCGAGCAGCTTGCTCAGCGCGCCCGCGCCGATTCCGCCGACCGCTATGGCGTCGATCGATTCGCCGCGCAGGGCCGCGAGGGGCATGCACATTCCGTGGCCGTGATGCTGGTTGGCGTTCGGGATCGTCCGGCAGGTCCCGGCTTCGAGATCGGCTAGCAGGAACATCGGCGCCGACCCGAAGTGTGCGCAGACAGGACTTTGCAGGCCGAGGTCTCTCTCGATCGGAATGCACAGAGTCATCAGGATTCCTCCCTATGCGAGGCGGGGCCCCGCGTGTTCGTCTTCGACTGTCGGGAAAGCCGGTCGTGCAACCGGCAGCAGCGGGGGGCCCCTTGCAGCACCGGGCCTCCTTCCATGCGAAGGGCCTTGCCGTGAACGAGCGCGTCGGCCACCTTCCGATGCGCGGACTCAACCACGCGGCTGAAGGTGGGGCGCGAGATCCGCATCATGGCGGCGGCCTCTTCCTGATAACGGCCCTCCAGATCAGCCAGGCGGAGTGCCTCGAACTCGTCCAACGTCAAGACGACCTCCTCGAGCTGAGAGACGGGGATGCCGATCGGCTTGAAGATCGCGGCAGCAGGCGTCCCGGCGACGCGCCGCTGGCAGAATGGTCTGGGCATGTCCTACCTCCCAGTTTCATTGTGGACATATGTTCACATTATGGCAAGATCCAACTTGGCCGTCGCGCGGCCAGAAGGCGGAGTCCGCACACGCGCGTTGGAACCGGCTGAAGGGGGGCGGTTTGGAATGGAAACCAGCAACGACCTGGAGATCAGCGTCCTGAACGGGCATGCTCACTGCCTCCTTTGCGGCCACCACAATCCGGCATCCTGGGGGCTCTGCTTTCACCACGGGGAAGGGACCAGCGTCCATGCGGCACTGCCGCCCAGCGCGGGCCTGCAGGGTTACGAAGGCGTGCTGCACGGGGGCGTCTTGTGCGCTCTCCTCGACGCCGCGATGACACACTGCCTCTTCCATCGCGGGGTGCGGGCGTTCACCGCTGATCTGCATGTTCGTTTCCTCGAGCCCGTCTCGTCGGCGGAGGGTGTGCGGGTGCGCGCATGGATCGTAGCGGAGCATTCTCCCCTCTACCGGCTCGCTTCGGAGATCGTGCAAGGAGATCGCGTGATGGCCAGAGGAGAGGCCAGGTTCATGAAGCGCCGCGCTCTGGCAGCGGATCGCCATAGCGAGGGCCGGCGCGCCGGCGACTGACGCACTGTGCATCTGTGGCGCACACTCACTGCGACAATGTCCTCGCCGTCATGGGTAATCCGCGCAGTCGCTTCCTTTGCGGCTCGGCCGGCGGCGCGCTCGCCCGACCACGCCCCTAACGCGTCGCCGTCGAGGGTGAATGGCCAGAGCTCGGTTGCCAGGCGCCGGGGATCACGGAGGTAGTCCTGCGGGGACGGATAGCCGCGGGGTCACGCCTCGTGATCTCTCGCGCCAGCGACCCTGCATCCCAGCAAGGGCAATACAACGGCAGACAGGACAGGCCATGACCAAGGATTGGGGCCGGCAATCCCGATCCAGGACTGACGTGATAAGATGGGCTTGATGCGTTAGCTGCGGCACAGGAGGGGTCGATGCCTCCTTGCTGGCCGGACGGTTCGAGTGCGTCCCGCTGCGAAGTCGGATGAGCCTGCATCCGCCACGTCGCACGTGTCCGGCCTGGAAGGCATCGCGGATCGCCCGGCAGCTCCCGGGTTGCCCGGCAGCTCCCGGGTTGTCCGGCAGCTCCGCCGGACCGGCTCCGACCGCCGCCGATGGAAGACCTTGCCGGGCTCGGTCCGGCATCCCATGGCCTCGAGGCGCAGGCATCTCCCGCCATCGAGAACACCGACAGAGAGGACCGCATGAGGAATTGCTGGCATCTCATCGCCCTGGGGCTGCTCGTCCTCGCCGGGTGCGGACGGTCTCGTGACTCCGGCAGCATCGTGCTCCGGTTCCTGGAACGTCCCGATCAGGGAGGTGGGTGGGAGGAGATCATCCAGGCTTTCGAATCCGCGAACCCGGGTGTCGACGTCCAGCTCATCGAAGGACCCGCCTCCACCGACACGCGCGAGTCGATGTATGCGACCGCCATGCTCGCCGGGCAAGACGTCTACGACCTCGTCTACATGGATGTGATCTGGGTTCCGAAGTTCGCCTCCCAGCAGTGGCTGCTTCCGCTGGACGATCTGCTGCCTCCGCCGGAACGCGAGGCCTTCTTTCCGGGAGACATCGAAGGTTCGATCTACGAAGGCAAGCTCTACCGGATTCCCGTGCGGTCGGATGCCGGAGTCCTCTTCTACCGGTCGGACCTGGTGCCGACGCCACCGCAGACGTTCGAAGAGCTCGACAGCCTGGCCGCTTCCCTGGCCAATCCGCCTGATCAATGGGGATTCGTTTTCCAGGGGACCCAGTACGAGGGACTCGTCTGCACCTTTCTCGAGGTCCTGTGGGGCCATGGCGGCGACCTTCTGGATGCCGGCGGCGAGGTTGTCCTGGATCGTCCCGCAGGAGTCGAGGCTCTGCGTTGGCTCGCCTCCACCGTGGGACGGATCGCGCCTCCGGCCGTGACCACCTACCAGGAGGAGGAATCGCGGCAGGCCTTCCAGGAAGGGCGGGCTTTGTTCCTGCGCAACTGGCCCTACGTCTGGAGCAAGGCCCAGGAGGACGGATCTCCCGTGAAGGGCCACGTGGGGATCGCCCGGATGCCGCACACCGAGGGCGCCTCCTCCGCGGCGACGCTGGGCGGCTGGGGATTCGGCATCGCGCGAACCTGCAAGCATCCCGAGGCGGCCCGCGCCTTTGTCAAGTTCGCGACGAGCGCCGAGTCGATGAAGATCCTCGACCGCCGCAACGGGGCGATCCCGGCGCGGCAGGGGCTGTATGAAGATCCCGAACTGGTGCAGGCGCATCCGTATTATCCCGACCTCCGCGAGGTCCTTCTCGCGGCCCGGCCGCGGCCGGTGCACCCGAAGTACGCGCGGATCTCGAGCATCCTGCAGGCGCAGGTGAGCGCGGCGCTGGTCGGGCGCGCCGAGCCGGAGGCGGCGATCCGAAGCGCGGCCGAGGAGATTCGCCGTGTGCTCGCCGCGTCGGGCGCGGAGAGCCGGCCTTGACACGGACGCCTCGCG
The DNA here is from genome assembly GCA_029569475.1 of Candidatus Eiseniibacteriota bacterium. Next base: position 11,013 of record JAKQSZ010000010.1, read on the forward strand.
TGAGACCGGCCGAAGGCCGGATCCGCCGGTTCCGATCCGCCGGGGGCTGGATCCGCCGGCTCGGGCCGGCCGAGATGCTGTTCCTGGCGCCCGCTGTCCTTCTCCTGACGGCGGTGATTCTGCTTCCGGTCGTCCTGGTGCTCCCCACCGGCCTGCGGCACGCCTCCCTGCTGGCGGATGATCCGCTGCTGTTGCCGATTGCTCGCAACACCCTCCTCTTCGCGGCGGCGTCGCTTCCTTTGGAGCTGATCCTGGGGACGCTGTCGGCGCTGCTGCTCGACCGGCAGTTCCGGGGACGCGGCGTGGTCCGGTCGTTCGCCCTGCTCCCCTGGGCGTTGCCGACCGCGGTCATGGCCATGGCGTGGAGATGGATCTTCAACGACACCTACGGCATGGTGAGCGCCCTGGCGGCGCTGTTCGGGGCCAGCGGTTCGGCCGCGTGGCTGGGAGATCCCACCGGGGCCTTTTGGATCCTGGTGGCGGCGGATGTCTGGAAGACCACGCCGTTCGTGACTGTCCTGGTGCTCGCCGGACTCCAGTCGATTCCGAGCGAGTTGCACGAGGCCATGGAGGTGGACGGAGCGGGACCCGTGCGCCGGTTCTTCTGGATCACCCTGCCGCTGCTCCGCCCCGCGTTGGCGATCGCCATCGTCTTCCGTCTCATCCAGGCGCTGGGCATCTTCGACCTGCCCTGGGTGCTCACGGGAGGCGGGCCGGCCAATGCCACCCGGACGATCGCGATCCACATCTATGACCAGTACTTCCGTTTCGGGGAGAGCGGCTACGGCGCGGCCATCACGCTGGCGGCCGCGGCCGGGATGTTCGCGCTGGCGGGGGGAATCGGCCTTCTCGTCCGGGGCAGGAGAAGGTGGGCATGAAACGGATCGGATTTGCGGTGTCGGTGATCTGCCTGATTCTGCTGAGCACCGTGCCCTTCCTCTGGCCGCTCGTCACGTCGATCAAGAGCGAGGCGGAGATCTCGACCGCTCCGCCCACGCTCCTGCCGCGCCAGCTCTCGGTCAGCGCCTACCAGGAGATCTTCGAGCAGCGCCCCTTCGCGCGCTACATCCTGAACAGCTTCATCGTGGCCCTGGGCTCCACGGCGCTGGCCATCGCGGCGGGGAGCGCGGCCGCCTATGCGCTCTCCCGGATGCGGCCCGCGCGGGCCGGGGCGATCGAGGCGATCTTCCTGCTGGCCGGCCTGTTTCCGCCGGCGGTGTTGCTCGTCCCGCTCTTCACCGCGGCCCGCGTGCTGCAGGCCGTGGACAGCTACTGGGGTCTGATCCTGGCGCATGCCGCCTTCAATCTCCCCCTGGCCGTCTGGTCTCTGGCCTCGTTCTTCCGCGGGTTGCCGCGCGACCTGGAGGATGCCGCGCGGATCGACGGGTTCTCCCGTCTGCAATTCTACCGGCGCATCCTTCTGCCGTTGTCGGCGCCGGCCGTGGCGGCCGCGGCGATCATCGTCTTCATCTTCTCGTGGAACGAGTTTGTCATCGCCCTGACCTTCATGCAGCGCGACGCCATGCGCACCGTGCCGGTCGGCATCGCCATGCTGAGCGGCACGAGCGCCTACGAGGTGCCCTGGGGCCAGGTCTCGGCCGCCATCGTGCTCACGACGCTGCCGGTCGTGATCGCGGTGCTGGCGCTGCAGCGGAGGATCCTGGGAGGTCTGACCGCGGGAGCCGTCAAGGGATGAGGCTTCCCTGCGGGAGGCCGCGACGGAGTCGGGGAGGAGCATGGCCGAACTCATCATCCGCGACCTGATCAAGAGCTACGACAAGAAGCGCCTCGTCCTGCAGGGGCTCAATCTCGAGGTGGCCGACGGCGAGCTGCTTTCCGTGCTCGGACCTTCCGGGTGTGGAAAGTCCACCCTGCTGCGGCTCATCGCCGGCCTGGACAAGGCCGACGGCGGGGAGATCCGGATCGACGGCCGAAGGGTCAATGATCTGGCCCCGAAGGACCGCGACATCGCGATGGTCTTCCAGAGCTATGCTCTCTATCCGCACATGAGCGTCTTCGACAATATCGCCGTCTCGATGCGGCTGCGCCGGGTCGGCGCGGAGGAGATCCGCCGCAAGGTGGAGGAGACGGCGCGGCGCCTGGAGATCGAGCCCTACCTGAAGCGCTACCCGCGGATGCTATCGGGCGGCGAGCGGCAGAGGGTCGCGCTCGCCCGGGCCCTGGTGCGGGATCCGAAGCTCTTCCTGCTCGATGAGCCGCTTTCCAACCTCGACGCGCTGCTGCGCGAGCAGGCCCGCGCGCAGCTCAGCGTTCTCTTCCGGGAGGCCCGCGCCACCGCGGTCTATGTCACGCACGACCAGCTCGAGGCCTTGTCGATGTCCGACCGGGTGGGCGTCCTGAACCGTGGACGCTGGGAGCAGATAGGGACCCCCGAGGAGATCTACGCCCGTCCCGCGACCGCGTTCGTCGCGGCCTTCGTGGGAAGCCCCCGGATGAACCTCTTCCCGGGCTCGGTCATCGGCGATGCCGCGCCCACCGTGGGTTGTCGGCCGGAAGACGTGCTGCTACTCGAGAGTGGCGAGGCGAGCGGCGGGAGTGCGGCGGTGGGCGGCTCAAGCGGTGGGGCGGGCGCCAAGGGCGGCCGGACGCGGGTCGAGCGTAGCCGACGGCAGAGTGGCGGGATGGAGGTGGAAATGGAGGTGGTTCTCCGGGAGCCGCTGGGCTCGCGGCGCCTGCTCCGGCTCCGCCGCGGAGACCTCGAGATTGCCGCGCTCGAGGAAGCGGAGCAGCCGGTCGCCGGCCCCCGGCTTCGGGTGCGATTTCCGGCGAATCGCCTCCATCGATTCGACGAACGTGGAATGCGAATCCCCGCTTGAGGCCGCGCCGGTCTCTCCCTGGAAGATCAGCCGCGGCGGGCGGCCTCGATGACGGCAACATCGATCTTCGTCATCGGCATCATCGCCTCGAAGGCCCGCCTCGCCTCGTCGCCTCCGCGCGCGAGAGCTTCGGTCAACACGCGCGGGGTGATCTGCCAGGACAAGCCCCAGCGGTCCTTGCACCATCCGCACTGGCTCTCCTGGCCGCCGTTGCCGACGATGGCATTCCAGTAGCGGTCGGTCTCCTCCTGGTTCTCCGTCGCGATCTGGAAGGAGAATGCCTCGGTGTGAGGGAACACCGGGCCGCCGTTGAGTCCGAGGCAGGGGATGCCGCACACCGTGAATTCCACCGTGAGGACGTCTCCCTTCTTACCTCCCGGATAGTCGGACGGAGCCTGGTGCACCGCGGTCACTTCGCTGTCCGGAAAGGTCGCGGCGTAAAACCGCGCGGCTTCCAGGGCATCTTTGTCGAACCAGAGGCAGATCGTGTTCTTTGGCGTCATTTGAGGCACTCCTCTCGTGCGCTCCTGCTCATGACAGGAAAGAGCGCCGTCTGGTTTCCCGCGATTCCCACGGCCGGCGCGGCATCGTAGCAGCGCCAGCGGGTGCCCGACAAGGGGACCAAAACAGCACGAGGGCGCCCCGGCGGCGCCCTCGCTTGTTTCTACTTGATGGAGCCGCGCAGGGGATCTACCGGTACAGCATCCTGATCTTGCCCCAGCTGCTGGTCTCGACCGGCACCGCGATCTCGCTGTCGGGCACAAGAACGTGATTCTCGACGCTGCCATCGGACGCGGGCGCGACCGGGTCGACATCCGGCTCCGTAAACCCTGCGTTCCAGGCGGCGTTGTCGACTCCGCCGACGCGGCCGTTCTTGGAGTAGAAGTCACCCCACACCGGCTCGCGCGGGCTGTCGAAGCTGATATGGGTGATCAGGCCGCGCGCCCCGTCGAACTTGATCGCGTTCATCTCGCCGGGCATCCCGGGATTGCTCGGACCGGGGCCGAACGGGCCGAGCTCCACGGAGGTGAAGTCACCCGTCGGGTTCCAGAGATCGTCCAGCGTGAAGACGTCCGAGACCTCCAGGATGAAGTGGCTGGTTTCTCCAGCGATGTGCTCGAAGGTATACGAGTAGTGCCACGTGTTGTCCGGGTTCTGCGTCACCTCCCATGAAATGAGCGCGGGGCCCGGATCGATCCACTGGCCGGTGCCAGTCACCCCAGCAGGGGTGGACAGGGATCCGGTGTATGCCTGAGCGGCGATCGGGAGAGAGACGGTGAGCAGAGCCAGGCATCCGCCCGCGATGGCGCGATGGATTGCCCGGCAGGAGTGTATCCCTGTTCTCATGGTGCCTCCGTAAAGGGGATGTCGCGAAACGGGTGACGGCGAACGTGAGATCATACGCGATGGCGGCTGATCTGCGGAGGGAATTCCTCCGGGAACGGCGATCCTCGCCGAACGGAGTCGGACCCGGGCCGGGAGCCTCTAGGTGCTGTATAACGAGATGCTCAGTTTCTCGCGCGGCCCGATCGCCCGCCGGACGCGTAATCGCGCCCGCCACCAACCCCCCGGCCAGCCCGCCGAAAAGCCGTGGCCACCGCCAGGACCATTCCCAGCCGGGACAAGCACTTCAAGAATCCTGCAGAGCGCCGGAATCGGGAATCCAGCGCATCCGCAGGCCGCGCAGCGTGCCGGCTGTGGAGGCGGACAAGAGTCGTCTCAATCGCAGGGGTCAACACCTGTCACCGTGCGTTGGTAGGTTGCAGGTTCAGGAGAATACATCGATCAGGTCGTCGAGACGTCCTGCTTCTCAAAGCGCAGCATGTAGTAGATCACTCCCGAGGAGATCGAGGCCGGGACAAGTGCCGCCACCTCGAATAGTGTTGGTAGCAGGGCGGCTGAAAGGTGGTTTGCCAGCGTGGGTTCCTGGGTGAGTGCGTTGATCACCCGGTTGGCAACGAGGAGAGGCACCAGGAGGATCAAGCCCATCAGGATGCCGACGAGCAGGATCGATCGAAGCCGGTCGGAGGTGAGAAAGCAGCTGCGGGAAAGGGCACCGAACACGCCCGGATTCTCGACGACGGCTACGGGAACCACAACGGCGAGGATCAGCCAAACGATGATGCCGACAAAAATCATCGTGAAGGTGCAGCCAAGAATCAGCAACCCTGTGACAAAGGAGACCTGGAGCACAGCTCCCAAGCGGCGAAGCCCCATCACCAGGCACTTCCTGGGCGAGACTTCGCGACCGAGAAAATGCTGATGCACACCGGAGATGACCGCTGCCTGGATCACTATATAGGCGACTGCCGATACCGCGAGGTGGAGTGCCAACTCCGGGAATACCCCCGCCCGCGACGGGATTGCCGCTTCACCTGCCGGGACGGCGGACTGAAATTCTCGGATGGCTAACCAGAACGACCCGAGCAGATACGGCAGAGTTGGCACAAGCGCGATGGCGACGAAGCGAGGAAGATGCTTCGAGCAGATGCGGAAAGTCGTGCTGACCACGGAGCCGGCTCGGAATACACGATCGGAGAGGTACGCGATTTCCCGGGGTCGGCCTTGCCTGAAACCATCGCGAACAGCCTGTCGGGTTGTTCCCTCCTCGTCGATTGCGATTTGCTCCGGCACACGAACGTTGTCCTGCGGATATCTCGCCACGTAGTCCCGAAGGTCTTCCAGTTCCGCAGGGGTCAGCTGTGCATAGTCCGGCACGACTTCGTCACGCACCTTGTCCTCCTTGATCATCCTGATTCGCGCCTGACGCACAGGCGAGGCTGGCGGACGTCGTCCGATGAATGTGGATATCGCTACGTCTGGTCAAAAGGTCCTCGGTCATCACTCGTTTGTCGCACGCTAATGTGAACCGGACCCGTGAGGCTGTCAAGTCCTCCAAGCTCGTTGTCCGCCGTCTGCCGTCGGCGGTACCTAAAGTTGGCGTTGCTCCACTGCGAAGGGGGTGATCTGACGGGATTCCCCTGTCGGACGCGCCGCCGCCTCCAATTCGATCTGGCGGCCATCCCGAGACAGTTCCCGTTGCCGGGGAGTCTGGTCCTCTGGCAACCGCCGGCCTGCGGGCCAGGTGTGCCGGCCGAGGACGCTTGACTTGGCCGGAGGGGCTGGCGCCCGGATCTACGGCAGGGACTCGCAAATCGACCTTCTGCTGGTCCGTCCCGTGAGAGCCGCCGATGATTCCGGCACTCGGTCCAGGTCGCGCCCCGGCGGTTCCGAAGTTCCCGAGTTTCGCCTCGAAGCAGTCCACCGGTTTTCGCTCGATCGGTAGTCACCCTGCGCCGGAACGGCTCGGGCGACGGCCGAGATCCGTGAGGCTTGATTCGCATCGTTCCGCTACTTTGGATCCGTGCAATTCAAGGGCGAGGCAGCGCGCGGGAGGCCTTGAAGTATCTTACTCGCCGTCGCGGTACTAGTGAGAGCGGCACGGCGCTCGCAGCCAACAGGGTCACGGTGTCGAGAGTCCGACGGTCGGAACCGCCGTCATTTTCGGGAACGAGCGACGACGCGCATTCGCTCACGTTCGTCCGGTCGCGGCCGTTGGCCAAGCGGCCCGTCCGACTTCCCGTCGTGCTGATGCGCGAGGAAACCGGCGCCATCCTCGCGCAGATGCACGGGACGCCGTGGCTCTGCGCGTCGTTGATGTACGGGGCGGGTCTCCGACTGCTCGAATGCCTGCGGCTGGGGGTCAAGGACATCGACTTCGGGCGCACGAGATCGTCGTCCGGGACGGTAAGGGCAGAAGGACCGGGTGACCATGCTCCCCGCCGCCGCGCGGAGTCCGCCGCGCGAGCACTTGGAGCGGGTCCGCCGCCAGCACGAGCAGGACCTCACCCGCAACAGGGGAGCGGTCGAACTCCCTTTTGCCGTCCGGCGCAAGTACCCCGCCGTGCCCACGGAGTGGGGGTGGCATTGGGTCTTCCCGGCGACCCGCCACTACCGCGACGCCGGGACCGGCGAAGTCCGGCGCCATCATCTGCACGAAACAGTCCTGCAGCGAGCCGTCAAGGCGGCCATCCGGCCGAGCGGGATCCCGAAGCCCGCCGGCTGCCACACCCTTCGACACTCCTCTGCCACCTATCTGCTGGAAGCTGGGTACGACATCCGGACTATCCAGGAGCTGCTCGGGCACCGCGACGTCAGCACGACGATGCTCTACACGCATGTCGTGAACCAAGCCGGAGGACGGGGTGTGCGCAGCCCGCTGGACGGGCTGTAGGGGCCGGCAGGTGGAGGGACGGTGCGACATCCACTCCACGACGCGAACCGGCGAGCGGCCGAACAAGTGCCTGGCTGGAGAAACCGAGGGACCCATCCGGACTCTCCCCGCTGAAGCTATCCCGGTACGCAGTCCTGCTTGATCTTGCGCGGCCATCGGGTGTACACTGCCCGGGTCTCGCTTGCTGGTCTTGTCCTGCTCGGCGTGCGAGGCTCGCTGGCCATCCGGTTGCGCGGGCCTGCAGCGGAACCGGGAAGCCGATTGGATGTCCGGGTTCACGCTGTACTTGCGGTGTCCGCCCCTGGCGTCAGGGCACCTTAGCCCGGACTATTCGCGAACGGGCGTCGTATGACCGGTCGACAGCCTATGTGGACGCTTCTCCGGGCCTCCTCGCGGCACTCACAGCCGTCTGACGCGGTTCGAGGCCGGGATCGGACGGTTCGGCGTGTGGTCCGCGATCGG
>JAKQSZ010000011.1 GCA_029569475.1 Candidatus Eiseniibacteriota bacterium
TGGTTCGCCTCGAACCGGCAGTTCCGGATGGTGGGAATGGCGCCGGGGTCGTGGGTGGTGGCGCACGCCACGCCCCCGCCCCAGAACTCGTTGTGCCCGTTGTCGGGCGCCTCGCCGTTGCGGATCGTGATCCCCTCGACCACCGCGTCAGGTCCCTCGTCCTGGTGAAAGTACATGCCCCGGTCCAGGTGTTGGCAGTCGATCACGCAGAGGAGCGGATCGAGCGCCTCCGATCGAAGTCGAACGGACTTGCCTCCGAAGTCGAGGTTTCGGTTCCGGGGCCCGACATAGGTTCCATTACCCAAGACGATCTCGCCACCGTCGGGAGCGAGATCAAGAGCATCCTGGATCGTCACGCTCTCCCCGCTGCCGTCGGGGCGCACCGAGATCAGCCCGTCGCAGCCCTGCCCGAGAGCCCCGATGAGGCCGCATCCCGAGTCCTGAGGGGGAAGGCAGGGAGAATCTGCGTCCAGGGTGAGGTCGAGACCGCAATAGAGAGGATCGAGCTTGAAGTTTCCGCTCTGTCCGAGCTGATCCGCGATGTACCCGACCCAGTCCCCGCCCTCGTTGCCCCAGAGATCGCAGCAGCTGAGCGAGGCGGAGAAGCCGGGCGCGCACTCGACGGTTGCACCCACGACGCCCCGGGAAACGATGCAGTTCTCCAGGACCAGCGCCGCCGACCCGCCGACCTGCCCCACGACGAAGCCCGAGCCCACGGCGGCCTCGCAGGCGTCGATGGTGCATCCACGAAACGTGGGGTGCCCGTCGTCGATCGATGCCGCTCCCCCCGCCGCGCTCACGCAGGACTGGAAGACGCAGTTCTCGGTCAGTCCGCCGTCGCCGGAGGTGTACAGGGCGCCTCCGCCGGTGGACGCGTGGTTCGCCTCGAACCGGCAGTTCCGGATGGTGGGAATGGCGCCGGGGTCGTGGGTGGTGGCGCACGCCACGCCCCCGCCCCAGAACTCGTTGTGCCCGTTGTCGGGCGCCTCGCCGTTACGGATCGTGATTCCCTCGAGGACCGCGTCGGGCCCTTCGTCATGCTGGAAGAAGAAGCCGCGCCCCTGGCTTTCGCAGTCGATGATGCACCTCTCCGGCACCCCGCCTGCGGAACGAACGGTGATCGATTTGCCCCGGTACTCGATGTCCCGGTTCCCGTCTCCCGTATACGTGCCGTCTGCCAGTTCGATGATGTCATGATCGTTCGCTGCCTCGATCGCGGCCGCGATCGTGGGGTAGTCGCCCGTGCCCTCCGGATTCAACCGAATCGTGAGAGCCGAGGCCGAGTGGGCCCCGAGCCCTACCGCCATGACCCCGCAAAGAAGCCGAATGCCGAATCTCGCGCACATGCCCCGCTGCCTCCTGTCTGGTCTTGAGCGCCCCTCTCACTCTGCTCGATCCGGTGATGGGCTCCGTCATGGCCCGTTGCCGCTGGCCCATCCTGGATGCCTGACCTCCCGCTCGAGCCAGTCAACACGCATGCCACGGGGGCGGTGTCATGGGCCGCGGAGAAAGAAGACGTGTACTACGGCGCTCTCGCTTCCGATCCGCGCGCGCAGGGCGAGCCCTCGGGTGCGGCGCGCCGAAACGGCGTGCAGATGCCGGGGCGAGGGGACAAAAAGCAGACAATCGTCCGATTCTTGAACCGCGCGTCGCCCATCGGAACGACCCGCGAACTTCTGGCCGGGTTCGGCGTGAGGGCGGGCGAGAAGGACCCTGCAGCCGCTCGCGCTCCTGCCGGCGGAGTTCGGCTCGGCGATCGGGAAGAGCTGAACGGCCTGGCTGCCGTAGAACTCACGTTGCTGGGGGAGGAGCGACCTCGTCACGCCCGTAGCCTCGACGTCTGCCGCGCAGAAGATGAAGGCGCCGCGTCAACGGTCGGGTCAGTCCCCAGCGACATCCGGCCGGCATCCTACGCCAGGAGGCGAGGGACGCGGGTCGAGGCGCCGAGCATCTCGTGCCTCCCATCCCCGTCGGATCGAAGGTGACGCTCTCGCGCGTCACCTCCTTGAACCGGGCGGGAGGCGAGTGCGGCAGGGAGGCGCTCTGGCATACTGAGGTCTCCAACGCCTTCCGGGCCCTAGGGTCAAGGGCATGAGCAGAGGAAGCACGTGCGGCACGTCTTCGTCGTGCGGGCCAAGCTGGTCGACATTGTGGTGAGGGGATTCAGCGGATCGCCCGGCGCTTGTACGTTGTACGTGCCGGGCGATGGCCCCGCGTTCATGCGAGATGGAGCCCGGATGCGGTCGATGGCCCCGCGCTCATGCGAGATGGGCCCCGGATGCGATCGATGGCAGCGCTCAGGCCGGCCGGCGCTATCGTCGGGTTTCGTCGTATAGGCTCTTGATCCTTCCCCACGAGTGGCGGTCGACCGGTGTACCCTCTGCCCGCACCCATGCCCCGATCCCCATGGCCTGAGTCGGCCCCCAGATCACGGACACGTCCGTCCAGCCGGTCGGGTAACCGATTCCGGGAGCTATATTCGTCAAGGGCTGGCCTCCGCCGGGCCCGTCCTGGTCCTCGCCCAGAAAGTAGCCGCAAGGCTGTTGACTCCAGTCGGCCCAATACCCAGCGAAGAAGATGCCATCGACCGGCACGGCCTCAATCGGCAGATCGTGATAGCTGTGCCTGGGAAAGAGGGCCACAGGACCGGGATCGATTCCGCGCGTCACACCGAGGACCGTCCCCGGCAGACCCGCCTCGTTCGACCACACATAGGCATCCAGAGGCCCGCTGGGATACTCGAAGAACCTCGTCAGCACGAGCTGGATTCCGCAGGCCACGCCGTTTGCCTCGAACTCCTCCGCAAACGCTCCGTAGTATGGTGGGACGATTCCCCCGTACTGCCAGCAATACCCGCAATGGAACGTGCCGTCATGGTTGTCGAGAAGCTTCGCCGGCGTGCACGGGTTGTCCCGGGCGCCTCCGACAGGAACCCGTTCGCCAGCCGAGGACCCGGCGGTTCCGGCGGCGTTGTCGAAGGCGCGAACCCCGCTCGAGAAGAGGAACAGCAGGCACAAGCAAAGGGGAATGGATAGGCGTGACATAGACACCTCCAACGAAGCTGACAGGAGAACTCAACCACCACCCGCCATCTGTGCCCTGTCGGAACCGGGAAAGATGATACCCGACTCGTGGATCGCATGCGAAGTGTGGTTTTCGGGGAGCGTCTCGCGGGAGGGGCGCGGTCGGGAGTGCCATTGGGGTGCGGCACATCCGTCCGTCCCGGCATGCTCCGGGGATGGGTGTGTCTGTCAGCGTGGGCCATTCCGCGGTGCCAAGGGAGGCTGCGAACCACGGCAGGGCCCGGCTGGAGCGGCATCAGGAATATCGGGCGGACGCTCTTTCGGCCCGGACACGCGAGGGTTGCGGGGGATACACTCCGGGGAATCACCGGTCTGCGTCTCCGGCGAGTCCATAGCGGAAAACAGCGCGCAGACGTGACGATTGCTCCCGCTGGGGCACGCGAGGTCCACATGAAGATTCAGTGCTTTCGCGGCGTAGCTTCGATCCTGGCGCTCCTGTTGGCGGCGGGGTGCGCGCACTCGTCGCGACAGGAGCGGGCTTCCGGTCCGCCCATCTCGGGCATCCTCCAGACCGCCGGCGGCCCGCTCAAGTACGAAGTCGCGGGGAGCGGGCATCCCCTGGTGCTGATCCACGCCGGCATCGTCGACCACCGGATGTGGGATGGACAGTTCGAGGTCTTCTCGCGCAGCTACCGCGTCGTCCGCTATGACACGCGTGGGTTCGGGGCCTCGACGGTCGACGAGGGACACGAGTTCTCCAATCGCGAGGACCTTGCCGAACTGATGGACCACCTGGACATGCCCCGGGCCTGCCTGCTCGGCTGCTCCCGGGGCGGACAGATCGCGACCGATTTCACGCTCGAGCGTCCGGAGCGCGTGGACGCACTCATCCTCGTGGGAGCGGGAATAGGCGGCGACCACCGGGAGCCTACCCCCGAGGAGGAAGCCAGATGGGCGAGGGCGGAGAGCCTGTGGAACGCGAAGGACTTTGAGGGGATCGCGGAGATCGAGATCCGCGCCTGGGTGGACGGTCCGGGCCAGGCGCCCGGCCGCGCCGGACCCAGGGTGCGGGAGCAGGTTCGCCGTATGATCGTGGAGAACTACCAGCGGCACGTGACCCAGGGCAAGCCGGTCGTCCTGGATCCGCCCGCCATCGGGAGACTGGACGAGATCAGCGTCCCCACCCTGGTCATTACGGGCGACTACGATGAGCCTGACGTGCTCGCCGCAGCGGGCAAGCTGGTCTCCGGTATCCAGGGCGCCCGTCAGATCTCGATCCCGGGCACCGCCCATCTGCCGAACATGGAGAAGCCGGAGCAGTTCAACCGGATCGTGCTCGACTTTCTGGCCGGGGTGCCCCGGAACTGAGAGCGGCCGCCGGTCCACGTATCCGACAGACGTCTCCCGCCACGCAAGCCAAGCACACACGGAGGGCAGCATGAGCAGGATCGCGCCGTATCCAGTGCCGCGTCTTTGTGACGAAAGTGCGATACCCACGACGGGTCACGGTCGGGCCGCTTCGCGGAGCTGCGGCCAGACCGCCTTGCAGAGCCACGGCCAGGCCGGCCTGCAGCGCAAGGGCCAGGCCGCTCGGCAGCCCTGGGGACGGGACGCCGCGCAGCGCCAGTGCCGCGGCGCGGGGGCCGGGCGATGATCCCCGCGTTCGATCCGATCGCCGAACGACGGCGTTGCGGGGCCGATCACGCCGGCACGATCCGCGCTTATTTCCCCTGGTGGGACACGCAGGTGCGGCCCGGACTGGTACGAGTGATTGAGGCCTTCCCCGAGGATCAACTGGACTTCAAGCCACGTCCCGAGCTGCTCACCGCCCGCGAGATCGTCGTGCACATCGCGGAAGCGGAGTTCGCCTGGGTCCATTGCGTCATCGACGGCTTCACGGACGAGGAGTGGGTCACGCCGCAGGAAGATCCATCCCAAGGGTTCCGGCTCACCGTTGCAGCCCCCGACCGGGCCAGTGTGCTCGAGCGACTGGAGGAGTGGCATCGTCCGACCCAGGCGTGGCTCGAGCGGCCCGAGTCGGACCTGGCCCGCGCGATCGTCTCGGAGCAACGGGGCCGCACGTACACCGTCCACTGGATTCTTGACCGGGTCCACGAGCACGAGATCCACCACCGGGCGCAGCTCGTCTCCTATCTTCGCCTGCTCGGGATCGAACCCCCGTACCTCTGGTGAGCGCGGATGCGCGGCGAGCCGCCCGAAGCGCGCCGCCTCGCGCGGGCCGGGAGCACGCTCGCACACGGCGGGCGCGGAAGTGGTAGAGTACCCTCCGGCCGCCCGCGACCGTACCGTGTGGGAAAAGGCGGTCCCGGGTTCGAGGCGTGGACCGAGCCGCAGGAGGGCGAAGGGGGCAAGGAGGACTTGATGGACTTGAAGAACCTCATCGTGCAGGAGAGCGGAGGCTGGCTGGAGGTGACGATCCACCGGCCCGAGGTCCTGAACGCGCTCAACCGCGCCACCCTGGAGGAACTGCGCCAGGTCACCGACGCGCTGCAGCGGCGCGCGGAGCTGAGGGGGATGATCCTGACCGGCGCCGGCGACCGGGCCTTCGTGGCCGGGGCGGACATCAACGAACTGCGCGATCTGAGCCCCGAGGGAGCGGTCGCCTATGCCCGTGATGGCCAGAAGCTCTTCCACGACCTGGAAAGGTGCGGCAAGCCGGTGATCGCCGGCATCAACGGCTACGCTCTTGGCGGCGGCTGCGAGCTCGCCCTGGCCTGCCACATCCGGATCCTCGCGCGCAACGCGCGCATCGGCCTGCCGGAGGTGGGGCTGGGCGTGATCCCGGGCTTCGGCGGCACCCAGCGCCTTCCGCGCATCGTGGGCATCGGCCGCGCCCAGCAGATGATCCTGACCGGCGACCCGATCACGGCCGAGGAGGCGCTGCGCTGCGGCCTGGCCAACCAGGTCTGTGAGCAGGCCGAGCTCCTCCCGAGCTGCCGCCAGATTGCCGACCGGATCGCCCAGCGCAGCCCCAGGGCGGTGCGGTTGGCCCTGGAGGCGATCCAGTCGGGGCGGGATCTTCCGCTCGACGCGGCATTGGTCTTTGAGGCTGGGCTCTTCGGCCTGGCGGCCGCGACGGAGGACTGGAAGGAGGGCACCACCGCCTACCTCGAGAAGCGCAAGGCGGACTTTCGGGGACGTTGAAACACCCCTATACTCCCGGATTCCAGGTCGGCCCAGGCGAGGGCCGGCGATACGGCGCAGCCGCTTGCCAAGGCGCCGCAGTCGCGCGGGGCACAGCGGTTCCGCCATGCACGGGAGCGAGCCCCGGGATGCATCCGAGCCCGCGACGCGGACATCCTGGGAGCGACCCCCTCTCGCGGCCGGAGACCGGCTGTGACCGGAGGTTGGAGGATCCGAGTTCGCGAGAGTGGCGGAACTGGTAGACGCGCTGGACTTAGGATCCAGTGAGGCAACTCGTAGGGGTTCGACTCCCCTCTCTCGCACATGCGCAAGGCGGAGTCCATCTTGGGTTGGATGGGGACGCGTTGGGATGACGAGTGGATCGGGTTGGGCTGGGATGGATCGGGATGGATCGGGTTGAACTGGGATGGAGCGGGATGGACTGGGATGGATCGGGTTGAAACGGGATGGAGCGGGATGGACTGGGATGGATCGGGTTGGACTGGGATGGATCGGAGGAAGGTCCGTGAAGACAAGTCTTGAGGACATCGGCCCCTGGCAGAAGGCCATCGCCATCACCCTGGACCCCGACGAGGTCGAACGGGAGATGGACCACGTGGTGGCGCGTTACCGCGAGAAAGCGGTCATTCCCGGATTCCGCAAGGGCAAGGTGCCGGAGCAGATCGTGCGGACGCAATTCCGCTCCAGCCTGGAATCGGATCTTCTCAACCATATCCTGCCCGAAGCGACGGAGAAGGCGGTGCAGGAACACGCCCTCCAGCTGGCGGCGCCTCCCAAGATCCAGGACCTGAGATTCCGGCCGGGCGAGCCGTTGCAGTTCACCGCGGTCGTGGATGTGTGGCCGCAGGTCACGGTCTCGGGGCACAAGGGAATGGAGATCGAGGAGACGATCACCGCGGTGGATGAAGGGACGGTGGAGGAGTTCCTGGCGGCGCTGCGCGAGCGGATGGCCGAGCTGGTGCCCGTTTTTCGGGCGTCGGTGGAAGGGGACATCCTCGAGGTCGCGATCCAGGCGGTCGACGTCAACGGCCAACGGCTGCCGCGTGCCAAACGGCAGGTCCAGCGGATGGAAGCGGGCTCGGCCCGGCTGCTGCCGGAGTTCCGGGAAGTCTCCATCGGCTTGGAGCCCGGTGGAACCGCGGTGGTGCATGTCCGGTATCCGGAGGACTTCGAGAACGCCGACCTGGCCGGCAAACAGCGCCATTACCAGCTCCGGGTGCGGCAGATCATGGAGAAGAAGCTGCCGGAGCTGGACGATGCCTTTGCCCAGAAGGTGGACGGTCTGGAGTCGCTGGAGGCGCTCCGCTCGAAGATCCGGCTCCGTCTCGAGACGGAGGAGCGGCTGCGGGCGCGGCAGCGGACGGAAGAGGCGTTGATTGACCGGTTGATTCTCAACAATCCCCTGGAGGTGCCCGAATCGATCATCGAGGCGAGCCTCGAGCGGGCCCTGGCCAAGGCCCAGGAGCGCGAGCCCGGGGTCGACGAGGAGGAGTTCCGCCGCGCCTACCGGCCGTTGGTGGCCCGCCTGCGCCAGCGCGAGATCCTGCTCGAGTCGTTGGCGCAGCAGGAGGGGATCGAGGTCACCGAGGAGGAGGTCCTGGCCGAAGTCGCCCAGGCGAGCCCGCCGGGGGTCAATCCGCGGGTCGTGCGCCAGCGCCTGGAGCGGGACGGGGAGCTGGACCGGATTCGGGGAGATCTGAGGGAACGCAAGGTGCTGACGCTCCTGACGGAGAACAGCACGATCCACCGGATCCACCAACCGTCTCCAAGGCAACCGAAGTCCAATCTGATCCTGCCCTAGCCGAGAGGGCTAGCCGGCAGGGACGCTCGCGAGGGACGCGGGCGCAATCGCCGGAGAACCAGGCCAGGGGAGGCCGTGAGGCCGACGCGCCGGCCGCAAGGCGCGATGACCTCCGTCCGCTGACCGGAAACCGCGGGAGGGTGAGTCGAGCATGTCGCTGGTACCGTTTGTGGTGGAGCAGACCGGGCGCGGGGAGAGAGCGTACGACATCTTCTCCCGCCTGCTCCGGGACCGGATCATCTTCGTCGGATCGGTCATCGACGACATCGTGGCCAACCTGGTGATCGCCCAGCTGCTGTTCCTCGAGGCGGAGGATCCGGAGAGGGACATCAGTCTCTACATCAACTCCCCCGGGGGAATCGTCTCCGCCGGCCTGGCCATCTATGACACGATGGAGTTCATCAAGCCGGACGTGGCCACCATCTGCATGGGGCAGGCCGCCTCGATGGCGGCGGTCCTGTTGGCCGCCGGGGCCAAGGGCAAGCGGTCGACGCTGCCGCACAGCCGGATCATGATTCATCAACCGATGGGAGGGAGTCGCGGCCAGGCCTCCGACATGTACATCTACACGAGGGAGATCCTCACCCTTCGGGAGCGGATGGCCGAGATCCTCTCGCGGCACACCGGGCAGAGCCTGGAGCGCATTCGCAAGGACACGGATCGCAACTTCTTCATGTCGGCCGAGGAGTCCAAGGAGTACGGCCTGGTGGACGATGTGATCCACAAGAAGCACTGACGAGAACTTCAGATGCCGCCCGAGATTCCGAAGTATACTGAGGAAGGAAGGTCGGACCGCCGGGGCGACGCCGGGAGCCGGGCGTCGAAAGAGCCCGGGGTGGAAGTGACTGCACTGCAGCCGTTCTCGCGCAAGGAGTCGATATGAAGAAGCGCGTCAGCTCGCCGCACCCGATCCGCTGCTCCTTTTGCGGACGAGGGCAGGAAGAAGTCGCCCGGCTGGTCTCGGGCCCTTCGGTCTATATCTGCAGCGAGTGCGTGCGCCTCTGCAACGACATCCTCGAGGGGGAGGGTGAGCCGGCCCTTCCCATGAGCAAGGAAAACCTCCCCAAGCCGGCCGAGATCAAGCGGGTCCTCGACGAGTACGTGATCGGGCAGGATCGCGCCAAGAAGATCCTCTCCGTGTCGGTCTACAACCACTACAAGCGCATCAACCAGCCGGCGACCATCCCGGGCGACGTGGAACTGGAGAAGGGCAACATCCTCCTCATCGGTCCCACCGGCAGCGGCAAGACCCTGCTGGCCCGAACCCTCTCCCGGTTCCTCAAGGTCCCGTTCGCCATGATCGATGCCACCTGCCTGACCGAGGCGGGTTACGTGGGCGAGGATGTCGAGAACATCCTGGTCCGGCTGCTCCAGGCGGCGGACTTCAACCTGGTGGCGGCCGAGCACGGCATCGTCTACGTGGACGAAATCGACAAGATCTCGCGCAAGAGCGAGAACCCCTCCATCACCCGGGACGTCTCGGGCGAGGGGGTGCAGCAAGCCCTGCTGAAGATCCTGGAAGGGACGGTGGCCAACGTCCCGCCCCAGGGGGGACGCAAGCATCCCCAGCAGAAGTACATCGAGGTCAATTCCAAGGACATCCTCTTCATCTGCGGCGGCGCCTTCGAGGGGATCGAGAAGATCGTCGAGCGGCGCATCGGCAAGAAGTCGATCGGCTTTGGCGCCGAGGCGAAATCGCGCCAGGAATATGGTCTCGGAGAGCTGTACGCCCAGGTGGAGCCGGAGGACCTCCTCCGCTACGGGCTCATTCCCGAACTGGTCGGCCGGCTGCCGGTCGTCGCCTCTCTCGCCGATCTCGACGAGGGGGCGCTCATGAGCATCCTCACCCAGCCGAAGAACGCGATCATCAAGCAGTACCAGAAGTTCTTCGAGATGGAGAACGTCCGCCTGGAGTTCACCGATGAGGCGCTCCGCGCGGTCGTGCACATCGCCATCCGCAGGAAGACCGGTGCCCGCGGTCTGCGCGCGGTCATCGAGGACGCGATGCTGAACATCATGTACGATCTTCCATCCAGGAAGGATGTGGAGGCCTGCATCGTCGGGGAAGAGGTCATCACGCGGGGCGAGCCCCCCACGATCCTCTTCCGGGAACGAACCAAGAAAGAGGCCTGATCGGCGGTACGCCCGCGTGGACGCGCCCGGCGTCCGGACGCGGGCGGATCCCTGGTTCCCCTGGAGAGGAATGTCGGCATGAGTATGTCCTGCCGAAACGGCGGCCGCGCCCTGCGTCTCACCAGCCCGCTCCCCCTTCTTCCGCTGCGCGACGTGATCGTCTACCCCGGCGCGGTGCTGCCGCTCTTTATCGGCCGGCCGGCCTCGGTCGCGGCGATCCACCGGGCCAGCGGAGGGCGAAAGCTCCTCTTCGCCGCCGGGCAGAAGCAGCCCGAAACATCCGAGCCTCGGCGGGAGGACCTGCACAACATCGGCGTCGTCTGCCGCCTGCGGCAGTGGCTGCGCCTGCCTGACGGCACCATGCGCGTGGTCATCGAGGGGCTCTTCCGCGGGACCACGCTGGAACTGCTGGAGACCGAGGAGTACCGGGAAGTCCGCGTCGAGGCCGGTCCGCCGGAGGGGCGCGCCACCGGATCCGAGCAGGCGTTGCTGGAAGAGGTGCGCTCGGGCTTCGTGGAACTGGCCCGTTCGCGGCGCGATGTCGGCGGCGAGATGGCCGTCGGCGATCTCGGGCTCGACGACCCGGTGGCGCTGGCCTACCGGATCGCCTCCGGCCTGCGCATGCCGCTGGCCGACCGCCAGCGGGTCCTCGAAGCGGCCGCCCTCGACGATCGGCTGCGGATCCTCCGTGATCAGATCGCGGCCCAGCTCCGCAAGGCGCGGGCGGAGGACAGCCCGGGCCGGCGTCGCCGCGGCGCCCACGCCGATCTCCGGCAGGAGGGGTCGGTCCCCGCGCCCGCCGCGGCTGAAGACGACGGTGCATCCGAGATCGCCGGCTACCGCGCCTGGCTCGGTGAGGCCCGCCTCCCGAAGCCGGTCCACGCCCGCTTCTCCCAGGAAGTCGACCGGCTCTCCAAGATGGCTCCGATCTCGCCGGAAGCGGCGGTCATCCGCGGCTACCTGGAGGTGCTGCAAACCTTGCCGTGGACGCGTCGAACACGCGACCGGCAGAACCTGGCCGAGGCGGAGTCGATCCTGGAGGCCGATCACTACGGCCTGCGCCCCGTCAAGGACCGCATCCTGGAAATGATCGCGATCCTGCTGCTGGCGGGCCGGGCCAAAGGGCCGATTCTCTGCCTGGTCGGTCCGCCGGGCGTCGGCAAGACCTCGCTGGGGCGCAGCATCGCGCGGGCCTTGGGGCGGCGGTTCGCCCGTATTGCCCTGGGGGGCGTCCGCGACGAGGCCGAGATCCGCGGACATCGCCGCACCTATGTCGGCGCGATGCCGGGCCGCGTGCTCCAGGCGATGCGGCGCACGCGCTCGGTCAACCCCGTCATCCTCCTCGACGAGGTCGACAAGATGGGCCAGGACTTCCGCGGCGACCCGGCGGCCGCCCTTCTCGAGGTGCTGGATCCCGAGCAGAACGCGAGCTTCTGCGACCACTACCTGGAACTGGAGTACGACCTCTCCAAGGCCCTCTTCATCACCACGGCCAATCGAGAGTCGGGCATTCCCCCGGCGCTTCTGGACCGGATGGAGATCCTGCGCCTGCCCGGCTACCTCGACGCGGAGAAGGAAGCGATCGCGGAGCGTTACCTGCTGCCGAAGCAGGTGGAGGCCTGCGGACTGCCGGAGGGCGCCCTCGCGATGGACCGTGAGGCGCTGCGCCGCATCATCCGTGAGTACACCTGCGAGGCGGGAGTCCGCGGCCTGGAGCGCCAGATCGCCGCGGTCTGCCGCAAGCAGGCGCGGCGGATCGTGCAGGCGCGCGATGCCGGGCGCGCGGCCCTCGAGTCAGGCGCAGGCGTGGCCTCGACAATCGTGCAGGCACGCGATGCCGGGCGCGCGGCCCTCGAGTCAGGCGCAGGCATGGCCTCGACAACGGCGCCGGTACGGTCCTCGACGCCGGGCGCTTCTCCCGCGCCGTCCGGAGTCTTGCCCGGTCTCACGCCGCGGCATGCCGATGCTTCCGCTTGCGGGATGTCCGGGACCGGGCCCACGCCGGGGATCCGTATCGAGCGTTCCGATGTCGATTCCATCCTGGGCGCCGCGCCCTTTCCCGAACAGGCTCCGCGCCGCCGCGACCGGGTCGGGATCGCCACCGGGCTGGCGTGGAGCGAGAGCGGCGGGAGCATCCTGGAGATCGAGGTGGATGTGCTGCCGGGGCGGGGCAAGCTCCTGCTGACCGGCCGCCTCGGCCGGGTCATGCGCGAGTCCGCCCAGACAGCCCTCTCCTGCGTCAGGTCGCGTTGCCGGGAGATCGGCCTCGACCCCGACTTCTACCGGGAGGTGGACATCCACGTCCATGTCCCCTCCGGGCAAGTCCCGAAGGACGGCCCGTCGGCCGGCTGCGCCATCTTCCTGGCGATGGTCTCCGCGCTGACCGGGATTCCGACTCGGACCGGGGTGGCCCTTACCGGGGAACTGACCCTGCGCGGGCAGGTGCTGCCGATCGGCGGCCTGGCGGAGAAGGGTGGGGCAGCGGTCAGGGCAGGCCTGCGCCGCGTCCTCATCCCGGACCACAACCGCCGGGCGGCGGAGGAACTGCCGGCCGAACTGCGCCAGGCCATCCGCTTCACTCCGGTCGCCACGGCCGACGAAGTGCTGGCGCAAGGGCTTCCTCGCCCGCGGCTGAATCACCGTGCAACCTCGCGAGAGGTGGGTTATCATGGCGGCTTGTGTCTGACGGGGCGCGAGGCCGCAATGCGCGCCTCGATGACTCGCCGTCAGGCCGAGGCCGGGCAGGAGGGGCGCGAGGAGAGCCATGCCAGTCACCGTATTGATCGGGTGTCAGTGGGGCGATGAAGGCAAGGGGAGGGTGGCGGACCTGCTCTCCCGGCGGATGGATTGGGTGGCCCGTTTTGGCGGCGGGCACAACGCGGGACATACCGTCTTTCTTGGACGGCAGCGTTACGTGCTGCACCTGATCCCGTGCGGCATCCTGCAGAAGCAACCTCGTTGCATCATCGGTAACGGGACCGTGATCGACCCGGACTACCTGATCCAGGAGATGGACGCCCTGCAATCTCGCGGCATCTCCATGGAGGGACGCCTCTTCATCTCCGAGAGCGCGCAGGTCATCATGCCCTATCACCGGTGGCTGGAGTCCCTCGAAGGGCAGGACCAGCGCATCGGAACCACCCGCCGCGGCATCGGCCCGGCCTACATGGACAAGGTCGGACGTAGCGGGCTGCGCATGTTCGAGCTGGCGGGCGCGCAACTGCGGGCCCGCCTGGAGGCCCGCGTGGCCGACGTGGCCGGCCGCTTCCGCGGGGCGGGACAGCCGGTGCCCGAGCCACTGGACCGGGCGGTCGAGGACTGGACGCGCAAGTACGCCGCCATCGGCCAGCGCCTGGCGGGCTACCTCGCGGACACGACCGATCTCCTGCACGCGGCGCTCGTGCGCAACGAGCGGATCCTCTGCGAGGGCGCTCAAGGAACTTTCCTGGACGTGGACCATGGGACCTATCCGTTCGTGACATCTTCTTCCACCGTCTCCGGGGGGGCCTCGACCGGCCTGGGTCTGCCCCCGGCGGTCCTCAAGACGGTCGTTGGAGTGTGCAAGGCCTACACGACCCGCGTCGGCGAGGGACCTTTCCCCACGGAACTGAGCGGGGACGAAGCGGAGTCGCTGCGTGAGCGCGGCGGTGAGTACGGCGCCACGACCGGGCGTCCGCGGCGGGTCGGCTGGCTCGACCTCGTGCAACTCCGGCAGGCGGTCCGCCTGAACGGCACGACCTCGCTCTTCCTCACCAAGCTCGACATCCTCACCGGCATCGATCCGATCCGCGTCTGTGTCGGATATGACACGCCGGATGGCCCGCTGGATCGCATGGTGGCCGATGCGGACCGGGTGGCGCTCTGCCGACCGCGTTACGAAACGTTGCCCGGATGGAGTGAGCCGCTCGAGCAGGTGCGCCGATTCGAGAGCCTGCCCGCGCAAGCCAGGTCCTACATCGAGCGCGTCGAGGCGGAGGCCGGATGCCGGGTCGACATGGTCTCGGTAGGTTCAGGGCGCGGGTCGGTCATCCGGCTGCCGCGGCGCTCTCGGACCGCTACGACGTAGCCGCTGTCGGTGGGGTGGGTGCGGGTCGCGTCCTTCGGGCTCGCCTCATCGGCTCGGTCCCGGACGGTTGACGCCGGACACGCGATTGCGCCCTCCCGACTGTGGGCGAGGCGGTCAAAGGTCAAGCGTTCGGATCACGAGGTAGGTCGCGATGATCAGGCCGATGGCGAGCTTGATCGCTCCGGCGAGGGCGCGGCCGAGGGTTGCGCCCCATCCCGCACGCAGACCGGGCGCGAGATGTCTCTGGTGGATCCACTCCGCCAGGATTGCTCCGGCGGCCGAGCCGACGAAGGAGCCGACGATCGTGCCGACGACCGGCAGGACCATCGTTCCGGGGATCACCCCCAACAGGCCGCCTACGAGGGCGCCCAGCATTCCCCAACGGGAGGCGCCGTAACGGCGCGCCATCACCGGTCCGAGAGCCGTCTCGAAGATCTCCCCGGCGGCCACCAGCGCCCCGAGGACGACGAGGGACACCCACCCGACTGCCTGGAAGTCCGTCAAGAACGCGACGCCGACCGCCGCGGCCAGAATCAGGAAGTTGCCTCCCATGCCCAGCGGGATGGTGACCAGACCGATCAGAAGAATGAGGTAGAGCGCGAGCTTGATGAGGAGTGGATCCAAGGCTGATCTCCCGATTGCGGACGTGGTTTTGCGACGGAGGCTACCATCTTGTGGCCCTGCTCTCCACCTCCACTGGTCGTCGGGCGGCCGGCTCGCTCGCGGTCCGACGGCATGCCGCCGATGAGCGGGACTCCGTTCGGATTGCGCCTCCCGCGGCCGGGCCCTAGAATCCTCGTCGAGCCGCTAGCTCAGTCGGTAGAGCACCTGCCTTTTAAGCAGAGGGTCCCGGGTTCGAGTCCCGGGCGGCTCACCTCGATCCAACCCACACGAACAACTCCGGGAGAGCAGCATGCGGATCGCCCTGGCGGGCAGGCCCGGATCGGGCAAGTCCGGCCTCTTTGACCTCGTGACCGGCCGCGCGGCGCACGATACCGCGGAGGCGGCCCACGGCCTGCGCATCGCGCACGCCGACGTTCCCGACTCTCGGCTGTGGCTGTTGTCCGAGGCCTACAAGCCGAAGAAGACCACTCCAGCGCGGGTGCAGTTCGACGACTTCGAGCAGAAGTCCGGACCGGTGTATCCCGCTCTCTCGGCCCCTCGCCGCGAGGCCCTGGCGCAGGCCGATGTGGTCCTGCTCGTGATCGAGCTCTTCACCGATCCGCCGGAGGCATGGCTGGAGGCAGTGCAGCGGCAATGGCGCGAAGCGACCGAGGAGTACGTCATCCTGGACCTCTCGGTGGTGGAAACGCGGCTCGAGCGGCTGGCCAAGATGGCCAAGGTGGGCCAGGCAGGGGCCTTCCCCGGGGAGGCGGAACTGCTGCAAAGAGCCAAGGAGACGCTGGAGGAAGCCAGGCCGCTACGAAGCCTGGACTGGAGCGAAGAGGAGCGGAAACGGGTGCGCGGGTACTCGTTCCTGACCGAGCTACCGATCATTCCGGCCTTCAATGTCGCCGAGGAGCACCTCTCCGAGGGGCTCGCCCGGGAGGAGGCGCTGCGCGCGGCGGTGGGAGCCGAGGTCGCGGTCGTCTTCTGCGAGCCGGTCGAACGCCAGATCCTCGAACTTCCCGAGGCCGATCAACGCCCCTTCATGGAGGCCTTCGGGCTGACCGAGTCTTCACTGGCCCGCGTCATCCGAGGAGCCTATGCCGCCGCCGGCGCGCACTGCTTCTTCACGGTCGGCCCCGACGAGGTTCGCGCCTGGACCATCCGCAAGGGGGCGCTTGCGCCCGAGGCCGCGGGGGTGATCCACAGCGACCTGGAGCGCGGCTTCGCCCGCGCCGAGGTGCTGGCCTTCGAGAGCTGGCAGCGGCACGGCTCGCACCAGGCGGCCAAGGAGAAGGGGGAGGTCCGGCTCGAGGGCAAGGAGTACGAGGTCAAGGACGGGGACATCATCAACATCCGCTCGGGCCTGGCGAAGAGCCGCGGCTAGCCGGCGCCGGGTGGATGGGCGGCAAACTCTTCCGCCGTCGCGCGATCTGCGCTCCCTCCGTGCAATCGTCCCGATGCCCGCACCCCAATGGCGGCCGCTCGAGTGGGGACGCCCTTCCGCGCCGTGGGCGGCAAGCGCTCGACCGACAGGCGTTTGACGCCGATAGCGCTTCGAGCAAGCCGATTCTGGGCAGGGCGGGCGCGCGGCCGCGAGCAGGGGTGGCACCACGATTGAGACAGAGGGCCCTCTGGTCGCCCAACCCGGAGGTGGAACATGCCACTGTCCCAGAGGAGCAGTTCCAGGATCGAGCAGCGAGGCCGCTGCTTGAACCAGATCGCCCGGGCATCGGGGGAGCGAGCGGGGTTCACGCTGGTTGAGCTGGCCATCACCGTGACCGTCATCGGCATCCTCGCCTCCATCGCGATTCCCAACTATGCTCGTGTGCGCGGCCGCGCCGAGCGCGCTTCCTGCCTGTGCAACCAGCGAGGCTCCACGTCGGCCTGCGCGTTGTACGTGGCCGACCATTTGATCCAGGATGATGTCCTGACCAGCGGCGCCCTCTTCGAGGAAGGCTACCTTCCCGACTGCCTGACCCGTTGTCCGATGGATCCCGGCGCCGGGCACGACGGCTATTCGTTCGTGATCGAGGGCGGGGAGATGACCGGCGTGACCTGCGAGCTGTTGGGCGAAGAGCACCTCTGGGAGCCTTGACGTTAGCCCAACCCGGATCCGCCCTCCTTCTGCAGGAAGCCCAGAAACCGTTTCCCCGCCGGCGAATGCGCTCGCCCCGGAAACGAGACAAGGTGGAAGCGCCGCTCGATCGGGATCCCGGTGATCGTTACCGTGGCGAGACGGCCGGCCTGAACATCCTCCTCGACAGCCCGGCCGGAGAGGATCGAGATGCCGAGGCCCGCCCGGACTCCTTCCTTGACCGCGCCGGCGCCTCCCAACTCGGCGACGACCTGGATCTTGTCCAGGAGTCCGCGGACACGACCCAGGGCGCTCTCGATCACGCGGCGCGTTCCGGAGCCGGCTTCGCGCATGATGAACGGCTCTTCGGCCAGTTCGGCCGGCCGCAGGGTGCGGCGGCGGGACCAGCGGTGGCCGGCCGGCACCACGACCGCCAGTTCGTCGCGCCAGAGGGGACGGACGTAGAGGGCGCGATGGTCTTCTGAGCGCACTCCTACGATACCCCCTTCGATCTCCCCGGACTCCACCCAGGCGAGGACCTGCGCGGAGGAGGCGATGCGCAGGGAGATCGAGATTCCGGGCTGGACCCGCCGGAGGCGAGCCATCACCTCGGGAAGCATGTAGGTGCCGGGTATGGTGCTGGCGCCGAACAGCACGCGCCCCGTCTCCAACCCCAGGAGCGCCCGCAGCTCCTCGCCGATCTCGCCCTCCCGGCGCAGGAGCTCCACGGCCCGCTCCTGCAGCATGCGTCCAACCGGCGTGAGCACCACCTCGCGGGCCAGGCGGTCGAAGAGGCGTGTCCCGACCTTCTGCTCCAGGGAGGCGATCCGCTCCGACACCGCGGCCTGGGAAAGGCGCAGGACCGAGGCGGCCCGGCTGAAGCTGCGCTCCTCGGCCACCCGGCAGAGAGTCTCGAGCTGTCTCAGATCCAGTTCCATGCCGCACCTCCTTGCGCGCGTCCGCCATCCACATCCGGCACGCCCCTGGCCGCGCGCTCTCGCGGGCGCCCGCCTCGCCAGCGCAATAGCCGCCCGGCCGGAGGCTTCGTCCCGGACGGCGAGCCTTCGCGAACAGGATCGGGATTTCCTGTTCCAACCATCGGCTGTCCCTATGGTAGAGTCGCCGGTTCCCTGAAGCCATCGCGATCCGGCCGCGGCATCCGGCGGGAACGGGATGATCGGACAGAGCAAAAGGAGCGCATCCATGCAGCCATTTCGACTGGATGACACCGGACGGCAGCGCCTCGAAAGGCTCGAGCCCATCGCCGCCGGGCTGATCCGGGAGAGCGCGGGCGGAGTCGATGCCCGCGCCGAGTTCCCGCGGGCCAACCTCGACGCCCTGCGTGAGGCCGGGCTCCTCGGGCTGGTCAGCGCCCGCGAGGTCGGCGGGACCGGCCAGGGGATGACGGCCGCGGCCGCCGTGGTCGAGCGCATCGGCCGGGAGTGCGTCTCCACGGCCATGATCGTCAAGATGCACTACGCCGCGACCGCGGTCATCGAGGCGCACGGTCCGCTCGAACTGCGCCGCGACATTGCCGCCGGGAAGGTCCTGGCCACGCTCGCCTTCTCGGAGTCCGGTTCGCGGAGCCACTTCTGGGTCCCGGTCAGCACCGCCACCCGCGTGGCGGAGGGGATCCGCCTCGACGCCCGCAAGCAGCTCATCACCTCCGCCGGCGAGTGCGACGTGTACGTGTGGTCCAGCCGGCCGGTCGCCGCCGAGGGATTGAGCACCATTTGGTGGGTCCCGGCGCGGACGGACGGCCTGAAGATCCCGCAGCGGTACGAGGGGATGGGCCTGCGCGGCAATGGCTCGGCGCCGATCCAGGCGGAGGGCGCGATCGTTCCGGAAGCCAACCGTCTGGGGGAGGACGGCCAGGGCTTCGACGCCATGATGGGGGTGGTCCTTCCCTGGTTCAGCATCCTCAATCAGGCGGTTTCGACCGGCCTTTCGGAAGGAGCTCTCGAGCGGACCGTGGCCCACCTGACCGGGTCGCGCTACGACTATTCGGGGGCCGGGCCGGCGGACTTTCCGCAGGTGCGGGCCAACGTGGCCCGGATGCGCACGAGCATCGATCTCTGCCGCGCCCTTCTGATGGACGCGCTCGAAGCGGTGCAAGAAGGGCGGGAGGATGCGGTGCTACGGGTGCTCCAGGCCAAGGCGGCCGGCTCGGAGACCTCGCTCTCGGTCCTGGATCTGGCGATGCGCAGCTCCGGGGGAGCGGCCTATCGAAAGGACATCGCGCTGGAGCGGTACTTCCGTGACAGCCGCGCCGCCTCGGTGATGGCTCCGGTCACCGACGCGCTTTGGGACTTCATCGGCAAGGCCACGTGCGGGCTGCCGCTCTTTGCCTGAACGGGCTCTTCTCCAGGGGTGTTCCACGCCCTCCGGCGGGAGGCGCAGCCTGAGCGCCGCTACCCCGGAGCACGGAGCGTCCCCGGTGGAAACGCAGGAGTGGCGGATTCGCTTTCGGGGAGAGCCCGGCGGAGGAGGCGTCGCGTACGCGCGCGGCCACCAGTTCGCGGTGGGCGATCCCGTGTCCTTCGATCCGCTCCATTCCAGGATCACGGCGCTGGAGTACCTGCTCGCCGCCCTGGCGGCCGACCTGGCCGGCAGTCTGCGGCGGCTGGCGCCGCGGCACCGCATCGTCATCAACGACCTCGAGGTGGCGGTCAAGGGGATGACCGACCGGCCCCTGGTCTTCCTTGGGGTGGTTGGGGAAGAGGGCGAGGCAGGGCTCGATCGCATCGAGGTCAAGGTCTACGTCGAAACGGGAAGCTCCGCCGAGGAAGTCCGGACGCTCTGGCAGGGGGCGCTGCGGGTTTCCGCGATCGCCCGGATGCTGGGGGGCTCGACCCGGCTCGAACTGGAGTTGCGTACGGCCTGACCCGATGGGGGCATGGTGGGAAGTGGAAGCTCAGGTGAAGGAGGCAGGATGGATCCGATCATCGTAGGCGCGGTGCTCTACGACCCGAAAGTCTCGGTCATCTGGGACATCATCGGCGCGTTCTTCCGGGAGAAGGGCACCCCGCTCGACACGGTGTACTACACCAACTACGAACTGCAGGTGCGCGCCCTCCTGGGCGGGCACATCGACGTGGCGTGGAACTCCCCGCTCGCCTGGGTGCAGAGCCAGGCCATTTCCGGCGGCGGTTGCCGAGCCATCGCCATGCGGGACACCGACCGCGATCGCCGCTCCCACGTCGTGGTGCCGCGAGGCGGGCCGGTCGCGAAGGTGGCCGATCTGGCCGGCCGAACCATCGCCTTCGGGGCGTCCGATTCTCCCCAGGCCACCCTGATCCCCATCGAGCATCTCCGCCGACAGGGCCTGGCGGCCGGCTCCTACGAGGCGCGGCGCTTCGACGTCCTCGTCGGGAAGCACGGCGATCACATCGGCGGGGAACTGCAGGCCCTCCAGGCGATGCAGCGCGGCGAGGCCGCGGCGTCGTGCCTGATCGACCTGAACTGGGAGGCGTGGACCCACGACGGCACCTGCGACCCCACGAAGTACGAGATCCTCACCTCGACCGGCCCCTACGATCACTGCGTCTTCACCGTCCTGGAGGGATTCCCCCGGGATCGCGAAGAGGCCTTCCTGCGGGCGCTTCATGCCATGGACTACAAGAACCCGACGCACCGCGAGATGATGGACCTGGAAGGGCTCAAGCGCTGGGAGCCGGGGCGGACCACCGGGTTCGAACTGCTGACCTCGGCGTGCCGCGAGCAGGGAGTCGTCTCCCCTTTGTAGTCTCCCCGGTTGTGGAAGGACTTGTGTTGGGCGGGTCGCGACGAGCGTTCGACGGTGGTCCCGCCGGACGCTCCGACACCCGTGGCCGCTAGGTTTGGCGCGTCGTCGGGATGACCGCCCAGCGCCCCTTGACCGGTCACCCAGCAGACGGTTCCGGGGTCTGGCGTGCGGTCGTTCTCGGGCTGGCGGTACTGGCGATTCCAGGCTGTGCCGACAGGATCGACGCGGACCCACTGACCGGCGGTGGTTCAATTGGTCCTATCAGCATCAGCGAGAGGATTCATCGCATTGGACTGCAGGGACCTGCCCCCGGGCTCCGCAAGAGTCTGGGGATTCTCTTGGCGAGAGCTTTAAGCATTGCGGTATAGAGACATGCGGTCGGACAGCAACAAATCGGTGGAACAAGCGGTTTTTGACCGTTTTGACGACGTCGTCAAAATAGTCTTGACCGTTTTGAAGTAACTCGTACAATAGTCAAATGCGACCCAGTCACATAAGATACCTCTCCGACCCGGTGGTCACCGACCTCAAGCGCAAGATGGTGCTCCTGAGCGGACCTCGCCAGGTCGGGAAGACGTTCATGTCCCGCGCTCTCGTCGATGCCGGGGACGAGTACCTCAACTGGGACGATCCGGATCATCGAAGGCGGATCCGCCGGCGGGAGTGGCCGGACGAGGCGGGGCTCATCATTCTCGACGAGATCCACAAGTGGACTTCGTGGCGCAATTTCTTGAAAGGGACCTACGACACCCAGGCTTCCCGGCACCGGTTTCTCGTGACCGGCTCGGCCCGGCTGGACCTGTACCGTCGAGGAGGAGACTCGCTCCTCGGCCGCCACCACTCCTGGCGGCTGCACCCGATCTGCCTCGCCGAGCACACCCACTCTCTCGCCAAGGCGCCCGCGATCCCCCCCCAGCGCCGCGCTCGACCGGCTCATGGATATCGGAGGGTTCCCGGAGCCTTTCTTCCTCGGCGATGAAAGCTTCGCGCGGCGCTGCCGCAAGGAGAGGCGGGAGATGATCCTGCGCGAGGACCTGCGCGACCTGGAGACCGTGCGCGAGGTAAGCCGGGTCGGCCTGCTCCACGACCTGCTCGCCGAACGCGTCGGGAGCATGGTCGTGGCGTCGAACCTGGCGGAGGATCTGGAGGTCGCGCCACGCACGGTGCAGAAGTGGATCGGGATTCTGGAGCGCCTCTACCTGGGCTTCTGCGTGTGGCCCTTCACCGGCAAGCTGGCCCGCGCGATCCGCAAGCCTCCCAAGTTCTACCTGTTCGACAACCCCGAGGTCCCTTCCGGCGAGGGCGGATCGCTCGGCGCGCGCTTCGAGAACCTGGTCGCGACCCACCTGCTGAAACGGCTGCACTTTCTCGAAGACTCGCGCGGAGACCGTCTCGAGCTGCGCTACATCCGCGACAAGGAAGGGCACGAGGTGGACTTCGTCGTCCTCAAGGAACGCAAGCCGGCCGTCCTGGTGGAGGCGAAGTGGTCCGATGACGCGCCTTCCCGCGACCTGGCCTACTTCGGCGAGCGGCTCGGCGTGGCCTCGCGCATCCAGGTGGTGAAGGACCTGGGCAAGGGATTCACGATGAGAGGCGCGCGGGTGGTCGCGGCCAGCGAGTGGCTGTCCCGCCCGCTGGACCTGCCCATCGAGGACTGGTAAGCGCTTCGATCGCGAAGAGGCCTTCCTGCGGGCGCTTCACCCCATGGACTACGAGAACCCGACGCACCGCGAGATGATGGACCTGGAAGGGCTCAAGCCCATGCTATCTCAGAACCACCGCCTTGCCGGAGGGGGATCCGTCGACGCGGACAAAGTACAGGCCGGCTGAGACCGGGACGCCCCGCTCGTCGCGCATGTCCCATGTCATGCGTGCGGGCAGGACCGGTCCGAAGCTCCGGATGGCGCGCCCCCTCGCGTCGTAGATGCCGACGTGGCGAGCCGAGGGGGGGATCTGCTCGAGCAGGAGTGTCTCTCCCGGACGGGCGGGAACGGGGCGGATCCCGATGGCCGGCTGACCCGGTACGGCCTCGGCGACCCCCGCCGGGTCGGAGGAAAGGTTGAGGATGAAGTCGAAGGCCCCCGAGGCCGGCCGGTTGTCGTCGGGCGCGATCGCCTGCCCGAATCCGAACGTCCAGACGTCGAACTGGTACCGGCCAGGGTCAAGGGTTCCCTCGAAGCGGACCTCCCGGTCCTCGCCGGTGACCGTCTGGTCGATCAGCACGGCCGATCCCAGCCAGATCAGGCGGATCGAGGTCCTCCCGCCGCCCGCCGCCGCCAGCAGGCCCTCGATCCGGTACGGGGTCGCGGCGTCCGTGTCGAAGCTGTAGGTCACCCGGGAGAAGCCCAGACCCTCCGCGAACTGGGTATCGCCCTCCAGCCGCGCCTCAGCCGAGAACGCGCCGGAGGCCTGGATGAACTCCTCCAGCATGTTGGAGGACTGGCTGGCCAAGGCCAGGACGGTACTGCCTTCCGGATCCTCGACGCGCGTCTCCAGCGAGCGCTCAAAGATCCCCGAGTCCTCGTGATTGATGGTCTCGCCGCCGGAGGTCCCGTCCCCCCCGTCGACCCCCGAGATGGTCGCGAAGGTCTG
>JAKQSZ010000040.1 GCA_029569475.1 Candidatus Eiseniibacteriota bacterium
CCACAGGCAGCGAGAGCCGCAGAAGCGGTGCCGCAAGCCGAGGGGGAACGCGAGACCGGCTGCTACGTCTCGGTGGCGCTCACGGCTGTCACGACGCTCACGCCCGACGCCCGACACCAGCCACCGCAGAAGTTCCGGCGCCGGGACCAGTCCGCCCGGACGAGGCGAATGGTGCCCGAGCCACCTGCTCTCGGCCGCACCTCCCGGAGAGGTGAAGCGCCAGGCGCGACACCAGCGGTCTTCCGCCAGGGGAGCAATCGCGCGTGGACATCGGAGTTCGCTGAGGGATACTCCAGCCATGCCCAGACCAACACCAGCCAAACCGGGCCGCAAGGATCCCTGCGAGCAACTTCTCGAAACGCTTCGAGACCGTTTCGAGAAGAACAGGAGACGACACGAGGGCATGGCCTGGGACGAGGTCAAGGTGCGCCTCACGTCCGGCAGGCTCCGGTCGCTTTCTGAAATGGAAAGAACCGGTGGAGAACCCGACGTCATCGGGCTGGAGGACGGCAAGGTTCTCTTCGTCGACTGCTCGGCGCAGAGTCCCGCCGGTCGCAGAAGCCTCTGCTACGACGATGCGGCGTTGGAGGCGCGCAAGGAACACAAGCCCAGGGGCAGCGCCCTGCACATGGCCAAAGCCATGGGCACAGAACTCCTCGGCGAGGACGAATACCGGAGACTTCAGACGCTCGGTGAGTTCGACACCACGACCTCGAGCTGGATCATGACGCCACCCGGGATCAGGAAAAGGGGCGGGGCTCTGTTTTGTGACCGGCGCTACGGCGCGGTGTTCACCTACCACAATGGAGCGGAATCCTACTACGCGGCCCGAGGATTCCGGGCGCTCCTGAGGGTCTGAAGCGATCCAGGGATTCGGACCGAGGCCCCGGCCTCGGCCCGAAACAGCCTGCGAAGGACCAGGAACGAAGAAAAGCACGCGCGCGGTCAGCTATCGAGGCATCGTTCCATCGAAACCACCCTGAACCGCGTCCAGGTTGATCACCTGCTCGGCCAGGGCCGTCAGGTTCCGGTCCGTCTCCTTCTCCTCCGCGAGGTTGTCGCTGAGGAGTTCATGCACCCGGGTATGCCCCATGGTCTCGGCCCAGGAACAGAGGGTGCCATAGGTGGCGATCTCGTAGTGCTCGACCTTCTGGGCCGCGGCGATCAAGCCGGCGTCCACGGTGGCGGCGTCGCCATCGCTGCCCGCCACGTGCTTGCCTTCCTTGAGAAGCCCCTTCATGCCGTCGCAGGAGGCCCCTTGCGCCTTCTCCCCGAGAAGCTCAAAGGCGCGGTCCAGCCGGTCGACCTGGACGCGGGTCTGCGCCAGGTGTTCGTGGAAGGCGCGGATCAGCTCCGGGAAGTGGGCCTTCTCGGCCATCATCGGCAGGGCCTTGATGAGCTGGTGTTCGGCGTCGTAAACGTCCCGGAGTTCCTCTACGAAAAGCCGATGAAGTGAATCCATCTCCATGATTGTCCTCCTGCTCACTTGGAGCGATCAGTCGCCTCGTATCTGCGCGCTCAGATGCCGAGACTTGATGCAGGCGCCGTGATGTCGTGAATCGATACATGGGCCGCGCTGTTTGACACTGGCACCCCAGGACCGGTTAGCTGGGGAGACTCAGCGAATTTGCGATCTCACCCGGCGATCCATTGGGAGTCGTCGGCCTGGCCGCCCTTGATCCTCGCCACGTTGTGCTTCAGATCACGCCGCAGCCGGGCGAGGTTCACCCGAGCGTGAGCCGCGCTCATGCGCAGGCGGAAGATCGTGGCCTTGACCTCTTCGATGCCCGACCGGGTTCTCTCGGTCTCATGTCCGATCTGGCCGATCCGTCGCCGGACACGGGGCAGGTCATGACTGGTGATGCCATGGAAGGCGGCCTTCATGCCACGGATCGCGTTCCCCAACGATGGTCTGGATGCCATGGACGCTTCCTCCCTCTTTCACGCTGCGGTTGATCATTGCAACAACCGAGCAGCGGAATGCATCGGCAACGAACAGCCGCTGCAAAGGTCGTGCCTGGAAGGCAAACGACAGGGATTCCGTAGAGGCCCTGAAGAAACATCCCCGGCACGGCCGTGAGGCGCCTGACACAAGGGCGGATGGCGAAGCTGCGGACCCAGCCTGGCGGGGCGAATCTGTTGATCCAATATGTCGCGCCAAAACCAGCCAACAAGTCCGCCACGACCCAGGTTCTCTTGTCTTGACACCGGGTTTCGTCTGCTCTTACGATGCTCGGTTTTCCTCCATCGGTCGGGGGTAGAGGGAGGGGCCCCTCGCACGTTCTCCGAACATGGAAAGGACGAAATGATCATGAAGCTTTATCTATCGGTCTCTTCCCGGTTTCACAGGAGCGCCCGCTGCGGTGTGGCGGCGTTGGCGATGATGCTCGGCCTGGGCAGCGGAGCCTCAGCGGCCACTTACATGCGCGTCCTGCATCTGCAGGGTATGCAGGAAGTGCCGGCCAACGCCTCTCCGGCCATCGGTGGCGGCTGGGCCTTCATCGATACCGATGCCAACACCCTCCGCTACTACATCTCGTTTTCGGGGCTGACGGCGGCGGAGTCGGCCGCCCACTTCCACGGACCGGCGGCGCCGGGAGTCAACGCGGGCGTCATGCACGCGCTGCCGGCCGGCAATCCCAAGGTCGGTGTGTGGAACTACAACGAGCCGCAGGAGGCTGAGATCCTGAACGGCCGGGTCTACTGCAACATCCACACCGGCGCGTTCCCCGGGGGCGAGATCCGCGGGCAGCTCGTTTCGCAGGTCGCCTATATCGACCAGGCGCAGGAGGTCCCCCCGACCGGAAGCCCGGCGCAGGGCTTCGGGCTCTTCGTGGCGGACGAGGCGTCGAACACGCTGACCTACTACATCGGTTTCACGGGGCTGGTGGGAGTGGAGACCGCCGCCCACATCCACGGTTTCGCGCTGCACGGGACCAACGCTGGCGTGCTCCATGCGCTGCCCGCGGGCAATCCGAAGGTCGGCACCTGGAACTACACCGACGCCCAGGAAGAGCAGATCCTCTCGGGACTCACCTACGTGAACATCCACACCAACGCCTTCCCCGGTGGCGAGATTCGAGGACAGGTCGTTCCGCTGGTGGCCCCCATGGATGCCGCGCAGGAAGTTCCGCCGAACCCGACCACCGGCGCGGGCGTGGGTCTGATCTCCTACGACGTGGTCACCGACAACCTGAGCTATGACATTCGCTACACCAACCTGAGCGCGGCCGAGACAGCAGCCCACATCCACGGATGGGCTCCCGTCGGCGCCAACGCCGGCGTGCTGCACGCGCTGCCGGCCGGACCCCGCAAGCTGGGTGTCTGGACCTACGGCGCGGGCAACGAGGCCAACCTCTTCGACAACCAGGCCTACATCAACGTCCACTCCTCCGCCTTCCCGGGCGGCGAGATCCGCGGGCAGATCATGGGCCGTTGGATCCCCTTTGCCTCCTCGGTGGACGAGCCTTCTTCCAGCCTCGTTCCCCGTCAGGCTCGCGTGACGCCGAACCCGTTCTCCACCACGACCAGCATCGGTTTCGCGCTGAGCGCCAGCGCCGAGGTCCGGGTGTCCATCCACGACGCGCAAGGCCGCCTGGTGCGCTCGCTCGTGCATGGCCCGATGGCGGCGGGAGCGCACGAGGTGCGCTGGGACGGACTCGATGACCAAGGTCGCGAGGCTGGCAACGGCATCTACCGCTATCTCGTGGTGTCCAGCGAAGGGCAGCAGAGCGGACCTCTCACGCTGATCCGCTAACACCCCGGCCGGTCCGGCAGCACAGGACACAGGCCGCCTTCCCCAACACAGGCCGCTCTCCCACGGAGGGCGGCCCTTTCCTGCAGGCCGTATCCCCTTTCCGTCCTCCCGGTGTGCGCCCGCAAGACGTCGACTCGGAACATCGTGCCAGGATGGGAGCATCGTCTCAGGATTTCCCGTGTGCCGAGTCCTGTCTCGCGCAGGGGCCGGTGCGAAGAAGTCGCGGCGTGCCGGCCGGCTGGGCCGCCTCCCCTCCTTTCGCGTTGGCGCGCGAGACCGGCGCGGCTAAGCTTTCGATGAATCAGGCGCGGGAGGAGGAAGGGTTGATCATCCTGGGTGTCTTGTTTCTCGTTGCCGGCACGGCCTGCATGGCCTTTGCCGGTGTCCGGTACTGGCGTTCCGATCCGATGTTGTTCCTTCTGACTCCTGTCTGGCACGGCGAATCCCGGCTCTTCGCCGGGCGAGGCTGGCAGCTCTATCTCGCGGGCGCGGCCTTTACGCTCGCGGGAATCATCGCGCTCCTGGCCGCTCGTCTGCTGCCGCTCCACTGACCCCGAGCACCACGCCAGGGATGGCGGCGCTTCGCATCGCCGCGATGGCCCGGTGATTGACAGGACCCGGTGTTCCGGAAGCTGCCGTGGCTCCCCCGTCTGGTCAAGCGAGGACTCGCTGCGGGGCCACGGCGCGGAGCAAGGGCCCGTCCGGCCTCCAGCAGGTCGCGGGCGAGCGGCGCGCTGCCGGTTCCGGGCAACGGCGGCGCGGTTCACAAGCGAACGGAGTGTCGAAATGAATCGGATCGTGACGGGCGTCCTTGCGGGATTTCTCGCAACCTTTCCCATGTCGGTTGTCCTGTTGGCAGGGCGCCGCCGGATCGAACCTCCTCCAGCCCCCAAGGAGATCTCCGACGAGATCCAGGACCGCGCCGGAATCGGCGACGAACTCCACGAGGAACAGCGGCGCGTCGCGGCGGTGGCAGGGCACTTCGCCTATGGAGCGGCCGCCGGGGGCGTCTATGGCCTGATGCCCGGCGAGCGGGCCGGTGCGCCGGTGCTGCGCGGATCGGTCTATGGACTAGGTGTGTGGGCGGCCAGCTACGCCGGGTGGCTCCCGGCCACCAGAATCCTTCCCTTCCCCACGAACCGGCCGGCGCGATGGAATACCCGGCTCCTTCTCGCGCACCTGGTCTGGGGCGCCGCGCTCGGCTACCTGGTAGAGCGGGGATCGCCTCGGAATCGACGACGGCACCTGCGCGAGAGCGAGTGAACCGCCTCGACCGGCACGGGCAAGTTGGAGACTGCACAGGAGATGGATCCTCGCGTGGATCGTCCTCCTTTTGTCGGCGCGCGGAGGAGAGGTAGGATGTACGGCGGTCGCCTTCACCGGAACGCCGGGGTCAACCGGAGAGGCCCGGAGGAGCCGGCCTGGAGTCGCGTCCGTGGGGACTTGTGTACGCAAGGCTCGCGAGAGCTGGAGGCTGCATCGTGCGATGGAAGACCGGAAGGCGGAGCGGCAACGTTGAAGACCGGCGTGGGCTCGGGATGGGTGGAGGCGCGGCCATCGGGGGCGGCGGCCTCATCCTCGCCCTGATCATCTCCCTCCTGACCGGCACCAACCCCCTCGACCTGCTGCAAGGGGGCGGACTCACCCATCAAGTTTCCGAGATCCCGGCGGGGTCGCGCGAGTTCAGCGCCGAGGAGCAGGAACTCGCCGACTTCGCTTCGGTCGTCCTCGCCGACACCGAGGACACTTGGGGGATGCTCTTCCAGCAGATGGGCCTCATGTACCAGGAGCCCACGCTGGTCCTCTTCAGCGGCGCGGTCGAGTCGGCCTGCGGATTCGCCCAATCGGCATCCGGGCCCTTCTACTGCCCGGGAGATTACAAGGTCTATCTCGACCTCAGCTTCTTTGACGAACTGCAGCGGCGACACGGGGCCCCGGGAGACTTCGCCCAGGCCTACGTGATCGCGCACGAGATCGGGCACCATGTCCAACGCCTCCTCGGCACCACCGACCAGGTCGACCGGGCTCGGGGACGCCTGAGCCGTGAGGAGGTGAACGATCTCTCCGTCCGCCTCGAGCTGCAGGCCGATTTCTACGCGGGCGTCTGGGCGCATCACGCCCAGCGCAGCCGGCAGATCCTGGAGGCCGGCGACATGGAGGAAGCGTTGCGGGCGGCCTCGCAGATCGGCGACGACCGCCTCCAGATGGAGGCGCAGGGTTATGTCGTCCCCGACGCCTTCACCCATGGCACCTCGGAACAGCGGGCGCGTTGGTTCCGTCGAGGCTTCGAAACGGGAGACCTCACCCAGGGCGACACCTTCGGCGCCCCGGAGCTCTGACCGGCCCCAAGGGCTCTCCCCTTCCGCGAGCTGCTGGTGGCGCCCTCCTTCCAGGGTGCCCTGATTCCAGGCCAGCCAGGCCTGCTAGACAGGGTCTCCCAGGGCGCCGCCGCGTCTCTCCTTCCGTCGCAGGCTCCAGGCCAGAGCCGGTGGCGTCACCATCGTGGTGACGATCACCATGATGACGATGGCGCTGTAGATGTGCGGCTCCACGATGCGGTGGCCATGCAGTGTCAGGCCGAGCCCGATGTTGGCGAAGATCAACCCGACCTCGCCGCGCGGGATCATGCCGATCCCGATGGAGAGGCGGTCGACCCCCTTCTTGAGCACGCCCAGGCTGCAGACCTGCTTGCCAACGATGGCGGCCAGCGTGAGCACCGCGGCCAGTCCGATGGTCTGCGGATCCTGGAAGGCCGCCAGGTCCACCCGGGTGCCCATGAGAACGAAGAAGACCGGGACCAGGAAGCCCGTCAACGGGTGCATCATCTGCTCGAGCTTGAACTCCAGACGCCCACGGAAGTCCTTGTAGTGGGCATCCTCGACGATCAGGCCGGCGGCGTAGGCGCCCACGATCGGGGCCAGCCCGATCTTTGCGGCCAACCCGGCCAGCAGGAAGCAGAAGGAGAGGGCTACGGCCAGGAGCACGCCGCCGCTCCGCAGCTTCGCGGCCCAGGAGAAGATCCGGGGCGAGATGACCAGGCCGAGGCCGATGGCGGCGACCAGGAAACCGAGCGACTTGGCGACGATCCACAGGACGCCGGCCATCGAGAGGCCTGTGCCGCGCGAGACCCCATCGATGATGCCCGTGACGACCGACAGGATGACGAGCCCTAGGACGTCGTCGATCACCGCCGCGCCCAGGATGATGCGCGACTCATCGGTGCGCAGCTTCCCGAGGTCCTGCAGCACCCGGGCGGTGATCCCGACGCTGGTGGCGGTCAGGGTCGCGCCCAGGAACATGTGGACGTAGATCTCGCTGTCGGGCAGCAACAACGAACCGGCCCACCAGCCCAGGGCAAAGGGAGCGGCGACGCCGAGCACGGCCACCAGGCCCGAGGAAGGACCGACCCGCGACATCTCCCGGACCGTCGACTCCAGACCCACCTCGAAGAGAAGCAGGATGACGCCGAGCTGCGCCAGGAGATCCAGCGAGGGGTCGGTCTGCACTCCATCGGCCCAGTGGATCCCCATCAGATCGAGGTTGCCGATCAGGACGCCGACCAGCAGTTCGCCAAGGACCTCGGGCTGCCGCAACCGTACCGCGAGGTCGCCCCCCAGCCGGGCCGCGATGATGAACAGCGGCAGGTACAGGAGCACGCGGACGATTTCCTCTCCGGACCCCGCGGCCAGTGTGGGAGTCGCCGCCGCAGCCATCAGGATCACCGCAAACACGGCGGGCCACCCGAGGCGCAGCCCGCGTGAACGGATCGGTCGACTGGTTCTGATACTCGACATGCCGGAACGGTACCATGCCTCCCCGGCGGCTGCGAGCGGATCGTCTCCGAATGGGCCGGTGACGAGCGGAGCCGTAACCTCTTGCCACGCAGTCAGCGGACAGAGCCGCGCCTGAGCCGGAAGCGCCCGGGGCACGACCCCGATTCCATTGTCACCGCCCCATCCCGGCGCTATGATTGCCCCGGGAGCAGCACAGATGTGATGCGACACCAGCCCGCCCGTCGGCCGCAGCAGCGCCCCCGCCGGAGCCCGGCGTGGCGTTTTCTCCTGCGTCTGCCTTGGGTCCCTGGATGTGTGGTGTTGGGAGGCTGATCATGTCAGACGAGCGCATTACCCGCCTGGAAGCTCTGTTCAATCCGAAGTCCATCGCCCTGGTCGGCGCTTCGAGCAAGCCGCAGACCGTGGGCAACGACCTGCTCCGCAATCTCCTCTTCACGGAGTTCAACGGGCCGGTCTATCCGATCAACCCGAAGGCCGAGGCCGTCCTCGGGGTGCCCTGCTACAAATCGCTGCGCGATCTCCCGAAGCCGGTCGATCTCGCGGTCGTCGTCGTCCCGGCCGCCGCGGTCCTGGACGTGGTGGAGGACGCGCGGGTCACGGGCGTCAAGTCCATGGTGCTCTTGAGCGCCGGCTTCAAGGAGACCGGCCGCGAGGGCGCCGCGCTCGAGATCAAGCTGCGGGACGCGGTGCGCGCGGCGGGGATTCCTCTCATCGGGCCCAACTGCCTCGGCTACATCAACACCGACCCGACGATCCGCCTCAACGCCACCTTCGCGCGCAAGATGCCGGCGCCCGGCAACCTGGCTTTCATCTCGCAGAGCGGCGCGCTCTGCACCTCGGTTCTCGACTATGCCGAGGAGCGGCGGATGGGATTCAGCAAGTTCGTCAGCTTCGGAAACAAGGCGGACGTCAACGAGATCGACCTCCTGAGCTACCTGGCCAAGGATGACAAGACGCGCGTCATCGCCATGTACCTCGAAGACGTCACCAACGGCCGGGCCTTCATCGAGACGGCGCGAGAGATCTTCTGGCAGACGGGCAAGCCGATGCTCTGCCTGAAGTCGGGGCGCTCGCCCGAGGGGGCCAAGGCGGTCAGCAGCCACACCGGCTCCCTGGCCGGTTCCGACTCGGTCTACGACGCCCTGCTCATCCAGAGCGGCGTGCAGCGGGTCGACACCATCGCCGAGCTCTTCGACTACGCGGCGCTCTACACCACCCAACCGCTGCCCAAAGGCAACCGCCTCGCCATCGTCACCAATGCCGGCGGACCCGGCATCATGGCGACCGACGCGGCCGTCCGTATGGGCCTGCAGATCCCGCAGACCGATCCCGCCACCCAGGAGAAGCTGCGCGCGTCGCTGCCCGCCTCGGCCTCGGTACGCAACCCCGTGGACGTCATCGGCGATGCCCGTTCCGACCGCTACCGCGCGGCCGTGCGCACGGTCCTGGATGACCCCAACGTCGACATGGGCCTGGTCATCCTGACCCCCCAGTCGATGACCGACGTCGAGGAGATCGCGGCGGTGGTTCCCGAAGCCATCGCCGGCCTGGACAAGCCGGTCCTCTGTTCCTTCATGGGCGCCCGGGACGTCTCGGGGGGTGTGGAGATCCTCCGGCGGGCCGGCGTTCCCAACTACGCCTTTCCCGAGGACGCGGTGCGCGCGTTCTCGGCGGCGCATCAGCTCGTGACCCTGGCCGAGGTGCCGCGACGCGAGATGCGCCACTTCAAGGATGTCGACACGCAGCGGGCGACCACCCTCATCGAGGAGTACCTCAAGGACAAGCCGGAACGCTATCTCACCCAGGCCGAGTGCCGCCCGATCTTCGAGTGCTACCGGCTGCCCTTGCTCAAGAGCGGCGTCGCCCACACCCGCGACGAGGCCCGACAACTCGCGCGCGCCTTCGAGCGCCCCGTCGCCATGAAGGTGATGTCGGCCGATGTCGTGCACAAGTACGACGCGGGCGGCGTGCTCCTGAACATCTCCGGCGAGGAGGAGGCGGGCGCCGCGTGGGACCGCATCCACCAGAACGTGAAGAAGGCGGTTCCGCAGGCGCGGATCGACGGCGTCCTCTGCGAGCAGATGGCGCCCAAGGGGGTCGAGGTCATCCTCGGCGCCACGCGCGATGCCCGGTTCGGCCCGCTCTTGATGTTCGGCCTCGGCGGCACCTTCGTGGAGGTCTTGAAGGACGTCTCCTTCCGGCTGGCGCCCATGTGGAGGATCTCGGCCGAGCGCATGATCCGCCAGATCCGCGCGTTCAAGATCCTGACCGGCGTTCGGGGCAATCCCCCGTCGGACCTGGAGGCGATCGAGGAGACGCTCCTGCGGCTCTCCGCCATGGTCTGCGCGCACCCCGAGATCTCCGAGTTGGACGTCAACCCGCTGATCGTCCACCCGAAGGGGCAGGGCTGCTCGGTGGCCGACAGCCGCATCATGCTGCGCCGTCCGGCCGGGCCCGGCTCCGGCAAGTGCCCGCAGACGCCCTGATAGGCGATCGCGCCTGCTCAGCACTGATCGGTTCTGATCAGCGCTGATCGGTTCTCATCAGGCTGATCGGATGACACGAAGGGCGGGACGAGAACCTCCCGCCCCCCTTTTCACATCCCCGTTGCTGACTCCGGGGGCGTCAGGATCGATAACGACAACGACTGGAAAGCACGCTGGGGTGGCCTCGCTTGACCGCACGGCATTCTTAGATCCAGACCGCACGGCCCTGGGGGCGGATGGCCTCAGACGCCCGGCCCGGAGATATCATTCTTGTGATGGGCGCAGGCGATTCCTCGCTGACCGCCTTGGCGCAGGGGATCCTGAACTCGCTACCTGAGAGAGCGGCAGCCTCTACTCCTGACCGCAGCCACGCGTGAAATCGGAGGTCCCGGGCAGATTCGACCTGGCAGGACAGAATGTCAGGATAAAATGACCTACACATGCGGATTGTTCGGCGACATCTCGATCTCAGACTCCCACCGGCCCAGTCGTCTTCCTCCGGGGGCCGCGACGCGTCGGGAAAACCTACTGGATCCACCATAACCTGCTTTCAGGCAATGAGTTTCTCATTGATCTACTTGAGACGGACACGCTCGCGGACTATATGGCTCGTCCATCCCTGCTCCGGGAGCGGTGGAAAGGCGGGCTCACGGTGATCGACGAGATCCAGAAGGTTCCGGCGTTGCTCGACGAGGTGCACTGGCTGATCGAGCGGAAGCAGGCTTCCTTCCTTCTCACCGGCTCAAGCACGCGGAAACTCCGACAGACACACGCGAACCTCCTGGCAGGCAGAGCCTGGCGCTACGAAATGGGCCCCTTGTCGGCGACCGAGGTGGATGGGTTTGATCTGGAACGAGCGATGTGGACCGGCCTGCTCCCCCCACACTTCCTCTCCAGCGATCCCGATCGCGACCTGCGAGCCTGTGTGGCCGACTACCTCCGGGAAGAAATCGCGGCCGAAGCGCGGCTGCAGAATGTCCCGGCCTTCGCCGAGTTCCTTCGGGTTGCGGCGATCACCTCGAGCGAGTTGCTCAACTACACCAACGTCGCGCGCGAGGCGGGGTCAGCGCGAAGGTCGTGCGCACGTACTTCCAGATCCTCGAAGACACGATGCTCGGACACCGCCTCCCGCCGTGGACTCGGGCGATCGATCGTCGTTTGATCCAAACCGAGAAGTTCTACCTATTTGACGTCGGCATCGCCAACTACCTATCCCGCCACCGGCCGCGGATCGGCGGGGCCGAGTTCGGCAAGAGCTTCGAACACTGGGTGCTGATGGAGCTCATGAACTTCCGTCGCTACCGCGATCCGGAGTTGGACATCCGCTTCTGGCGCACCTCGGCCGGGCAGGAGGTAGCGAGAATCCTCCCAGGTGCGAGCAGAGCGCCTGGACGGAGAAGGGCGGGTTCGACGCCCCGTGGGGGCCCGGCGGCGGCTATGAGCTGGCGGCCGGCGGCAGCGTCCGGATGCTCCGCGGATGGGGCCACGCCGAGCTGATGGAGGCCAACGGTGGCCTCAACACCTCCCTGCAAGGGGTCACGGGGGAAGCCGATTTCCTGGCGCGGACGGCCCAGGGGGGCAGCGGTTACGGGGTCGACCTCGGTCTCGCCGCGCGGCATCCCAACGGCTGGCGCTTCAGCGTGACGCTCGACAACGTCGTCTCACGGATTTCCTGGTCCCAGAAGGTGGAGTTGCACCGCGAGACCGTGCGGGCCGACACGATCCGGCTCTCCGACACCAACAAGGACGAGGACGACCTGGTGGAAAGCGACTCGGAGACCACCTCGGGCGCCTCCTTCACCGAGGGGCTGCCTTCCGAGCTGAACCTCGCGGCGGACCGGGCCTGGGGACCTCTACTGCTCGCAGCCAACCTCTCCCAGGGGTTCAGCGACCGCTTCGGGACCAGCACCTCCCCTCGCCTGCTGGTGCGCGGCGGCTATCAGCCCTAGGCGTGGGCGTGGGGAGCGGGTTTGGGACTCAAGGCCTGGGCTCTCCAACTGAACTTCGCCGCCTCGTGTTCGGGCAGCCCCTTCTCTCCTCGGGAAGCGGGCGTGGGATTCTCGCTGGGCCTGGATTAGCCTCAATTCCGTTTGGTAGATAGATGGATAGATAGATAGATATA
Source organism: Candidatus Eiseniibacteriota bacterium (assembly GCA_029569475.1). The sequence continues at coordinate 12,160 of JAKQSZ010000040.1, forward strand.
GGCGGAAGATACGATCCGGACTCTCCAGCAGGGGATTCTCGATCGAGGCATCAGACGACGGGGCCGCCATCTGTTTCCGTTGTTCCTGGTTGCTTCAACGCGTTCGTTTCCAGAGTCCCGAGAATGCCTGCGCAACCCATCTTCGCTGCACGCTCTCGCACAAAGGACATGTCGCATTCACCTGGATCCATGAGCATCCCCAAGACGTCCGATCGGCTGCGATCGCTTCCGTCTCGGATCCAGATCAGCTTCGAGAGGATTGCGTCTTCTTTCGAGACGAGAGGGACGACCAGTCCCCCGAACAGCTCCTGCGGTCTGCTACGACCGAGCTCTCCCCCGATCAGTTCTCCAACGTGAAAGTCGACCTTGATCATCGTCTCTTGATCCAGTGCCTGGAACATACCGTTGTGGCGTACCGCTTCCTGAACGCTGCTGGCGTTGATCAGAAAGTCCCGAGACAGGTCCCTGACCAGCGATCTCGCTTCGCGGGCTCCGAGGCGGACCACAAAGTCCGCGTCACGGGTTGTTCGCGGCTCGCCGTAGAACGAAGAAGCCAGTCCACCGGTCAGATGAAAGCGGATGCCCAGGTTCGTCAGGGTCGAGGCGACTCGTTCGACCGTGCGCCTCAGGTCCGAGGTCGTCATTGGTCCAGCAGGGCCAGCAGCTGAAGCGCTCCGGGATCGGTCGAGTAGAGCACTTTGGCGACCCTCAGCCGAATCTCCCGTTCGGTGAGGCCCGGGTGAGCCTTTTCAATCCGCAGGCGCACCATGTCGCACAGCTCCTCGAGCAGGCCCGCCGACATGGCGACCCGTTCCTGACCGGACAGCTTGCCCAACCGTCGACGGTACTCCAGTTCGATGTCGTTCATGTCATAACGTTAGCACTACTCCGCCTTAGTGCCGATAAGCACTGTTGGGGTAGCGCCCGCGGCCTTGGCGGTCACCCGCCGATCGCCCACCGCCGGCAGCAGGCCGGGCCAGGGAGGCCGCGCCGCGCTCGGCGATCGCGCGCAGAAGGGCCTCCACCTCGATGTCGGTCGGTGACGGAAGAGAGAGGAAACGCAGGGGCGGTCGTGCTCCCGCTGCCGTCTCCGATGCTGCCTCCCCCGCTTCCACAAACACCCCGTCGGGCACAACCGCATGGACATGGAGATTGGCGTTGAGGGCACCGCCCATCCGCTGGATGCAGGCCAAGCCTGCGGGCAGCAGGCTGCCCTCTGCGGCCCCGGACTTCCGCACGTCCCGCGGAACCGGAAAGCGGGATGGCAGCGGAAAGATGGTAGCACGTCGAGGACTCCGTCCCCACCGGGACCTGGAGTGGTCTGGATGGGGTCTCGGGGAGCGCGGCGGCGCCGGGCCGCCTTCGGAGGCCACAATCGAGGTTGGCCCCCGGCGTCTCCTTGCCCTATCGTTCTGCCCGACCCAAACCGTGTCCCGGAGAGGCCCATGAAAAAGAAGTGGTACAACCTGTTCGTCAGCGTCGAACAGCCGCAGGGCGCGCAGCCGGCAGCCGACGGGGCGCCCGCCCCCACCGCGGCCGAGACCGTCGCCCAGATCGCCCAGCGTCTCGGGGAGCCGCGCCTGCCGTCCGCGACCGCCCAGCCGGTCTCGTTCGCCGAGATCTACGCCGCCGCCGAGATTCCGGTCCCGGCGCACGGGTTCACCATCTTCAAGGTGGCGGAGATGCTGGGAAGCGACCACATCAAGGACCTGCCCGCGGGTGTGCGCCGGAGTTCGGTCCTGGTCGCGCTCGAGGCCGCCGGGGTCAAGGTGCAGGAGGTCGTGGAGGATGCGGTGCGCCGCGACCGCGCCCTTGACACGTACGAGCAGGTGCAGCAGGCGGCCGTGGAGGCGATGGAGCGGTCCAAGGGAGAGGAGAATGCCAGGATCCAGGAGGAGCTCGACCGGGTCGCGGCCGAGCACCGGGCCCGCATCCAGGCGAACCAGGAAGAGGTGGCGCGGGCGCGCGAGACGCTCGGGGCCTGGCGGCTGCAGAAGCAGCTCGAGGAACAACGCATCGCCGACGCCATCTCCTACTTCGTGACGGAGAACCCGGTCACGACCTCCGCCGCGCCCGGCGGCCCTCCCGGCGCGGGCACGGGGCAGCGCCGGCCTGAGGGAATGTGACCGGATCAGGGGCGAAGCGATGTAACCCGATCGGGGCCCGCTGCGTACGCTAGCGCCGTCATCCAGACCGGCCCGAAACGGAAGAAAGGATCTCACGATGTGGCAACGACTGGTACGCGTGGTGCGCTCCTTCGTCGGCTTCTTCATCTCGGTGGCGGAGAATCCCGAGCTGATCCTGGAACAGAACATCCGCGACATGAATGACCAGGTCCCGCGGATGAACGAGAGCATCGCCATGGTCAAGGCCAACGTCACCCTCCTCGAAAAGGAGGAGGCGAAGTACCAGGCCGAAGTGCGCGACCTGAGCGCCAAGATCAAGGCCGCGATCCAGGCCGGCCGAGACGACCTGGCCGGCAACTTCGCCATCCGCCTGGAACAGCTCAAGGGCGCCCTCGCCCGCACCCAGGGGCAGCTCACCACCGCCCGGGCGGCCTTCGACAAGGCCCTGACGGTCAAGCAGGCCTTCATGCGGGAAAAGGAGCGCAAGACCCGCGAAGCGCTCGACGCCATCCGCGATTACCGCCGGGCCCAGTGGCAGAAGAAGGTCGCCGACGTCATGGAGCAGTTCGAGGTCGCCGGCGTGAGCCAGACCCATGACGAGATGGTGCGCAAGATCGAGGAGATGACGGCGGTGAACGAGGCCCGCATGGAAATGGCCCTGGGCAACGTCGATCAGCAGAAGGTCAAGATCGAGGAGGAGGCCGAGGCGCTGCGGGCCGGCGAGCTGGTGAAGCAGTTCAAGGTCGAGATGGGTTTGATGCGCCCGGAGGACGCGGCCCCGGCGGCGGAAAAGACCATCGGTGGCAGGCAGGCGGAGAAGACCTCCTGAATCAGCACGGGGGGCCCTTGCAGCCCATCGGGAGGGAGCGCCCGATCCGGCCCGGCGCCGGAGTGACGCCAGGCTGGCGCCCATTCTCGTGAGGTCCGCGTGCCCCCCAAAGAGCCGGGCCGGCACTGGATGAGCAGGCCGCAGGCCACGATTGACTTGGACAAAACCACGGAGGCAAACGATGGCGGTCAGGATCGAGAAAGGGGGCTGGGCCCTCATCTTCCTGGTGGGGCTCGCGCTGTTTGGCTACGCCCTCTATCGTTACGGGGCCCTCGATTCGGTGCTCGGCAAGCGGCCGGGCATGGGTCAGGCATCGAGGGACGGCTCCAACCTCGCTTCCGGAAGGCCGGCGGGCGAAATCGACACCAGCCGGCCCATCAGCGCGCCCCCCGCCGGGGGTGGCGGCGAGAAGGATCCGCCGGTGCGCCTCCGGGTCAACGTCTGGGTCGGCTGCGCCGCCGGGCTGGTGGCCAACGGCGGCCTCGAGACCCAGCCGGGCTCGATCTTCGCGGAGAAGGGGCTCGACGTCTCCTTCAAGATCATCGACGACTGGACCGAGGGTGCGGCCGCCCTGGCCACCGGCAACGTCGACGTCATGCTCACGACGCTGGACGTCTGGGCCAAGGACTATCCGCAGCTCAAGGACAAGGGCTTCGGGGCCCGGGCCTTCCTGATGGTCGACTGGTCGCGCGGTGCCGACGGGCTGATCGGCAAGCAGGGGATGGACAGCATCGAGGACCTGGTCGGCAAGACCGTGGCCTTCGCCCCGTATACCCCCTCCCACTTCCTCCTCTGGAACGGGCTCAAGAACTCCGGCCTCGACACGGCCAACCGCACCGAGATCTTCAACCGCGCCGTCCACACCAAGGACGGGATCGAGCCCGCCACGCTCTTCGCCCAGTCCAAGGTCGACGCCGCTGTGGCCTGGGATCCCGACATGAGCGACGCGGTGGCCAAACGGCCGGGCTCGAAAAAGATCTACGACACCACGGTGGCCAACCGGCTCATCGCCGACATCCTGGTGGTCAGCGACACGTTCGCTTCACGGCATCCGCAGACCGTGGTCAAACTCGCCCAGGGCTGGCTCGAGGGGGTGGAGTTCCTCCGCGCCAACCCGGGCAGGGCGCACACTCTCATCGGAACGATCCAGGACTTCAACATCCCGGCCGACCTCGCCCAGATCATGCTCGACGGGGTCCGGCTCACCGACTACGCGGACAACCTGGAGTTCTTCGGCCGGGCGGACGCCGAGGGCGACTACGCCAACGTCTACCGCATGGCGCATGAGATGTACCGGGAACTCCGGCTGGCCAAGGGCGCGGCCGAGCCGGAGAAGACGATGGATCGGCGCTACCTCGAGGCGCTCCGGGGGCAGTTCTCGACCGCTTCGACGGAGCCGCCGACCCGGTACAGCCCTCCGGCGCCCGGCGCGACGCCGATCGCGACCCAGCACCGCTCGATCTACTTCGAGACCAACTCCGCCCGGATGAGCCTCGACTCCCGCGCCGTGGTCGACGAGATCGGGGAGTTCATGCGCTCCTACGGCAATACCGTGGTCGACATCGAGGGCAACACCGACGCCACCGGCTCGCGGGAGGTCAACCTGCCCCTTTCCAAGGCACGGGCGGAGGCGGTCAAGAGCTACCTGATGGAGAAGCACGGTTTCCCGGCGTCCCGGATGCGGACCCTGGGCAACGGTCCCGACCGACCGATCGCCGGCAACGATACGCCGGAAGGGCGGGAGAAGAACCGGCGCACCGACATCAAGGTCTATCCCAACCCGGAGGCCCGGTGAACGAAGGCCGGCGGCGCCCGCGGCGGACCCAGCGGGTGGTGGATACAAGGCGCGCACCGCCCTCCCAGGCGCAAGCCTAGTCGGTGCCCGATGTCGAGGAGTGGGGGCAAACGCAGCACCGTTGCCTCGCCGCTGAAGGCGGCGTGGGCCTCTCCGGCAGCACGAGGTTCGGGACTGATGCGGCCCCAGGGCTCGCATCGGGGAGAGCGGTCATGGCTGATCCGCTGAGCATCCGGCGTCACGTCACCACCCGGACACGCGTCCTGCTGGGCGTCGGGGGGTGGCTCACCGTTCTGGCGATCTGGTTCGTCCTGACCCAGTTCCGCGTGCTGCCGCCGTTCTCCCTCCCCCATCCGGCGGGCGTGGCTTCCGCGCTGTGGAAGCTCCTGACTGAGTACAACCTGGCCGGCAACGTGGCCATGAGCTGGTGGCGGATCGCCCAGGCCTTTTTCTGGTGCGCGATCGTGGCCATCCCCCTCGGGCTGCTCATGGCGGCGTTCCGCTGGGTCCACGACCTGATCAACCCGGTGGCGGCTCCGATGCGGGCGGTGCCGATCACGGCGTTCCTTCCCGCCTTCATCGCCCTCTTCGGCATGGACGAGCGGATGAAGGTGGCCTTCCTCTGGTTCGGGATGTTCTTCTATCTCCTGGCGGTCGTGGTGGAGGAAGTCAACCGCGTCGACCAGAGCCTCCTCGAAACCGCCTACACTCTTGGAGCCCGATCCCGGGATGCGCTATGGCTCCTCTTCCGGGCGTCCTTCCCGAGCATCTTCGGTTCGTTCCGCATCCTCTACGACATCGGCTGGACGTACGTCATCCTGGCCGAGATGGTGAATGCCCGCAAAGGGGTCGGCTACATGGTGGAGGCGGCCCGCAAGGTCCTCGACTTCGACCGCGTCTACGCCGGCATCATCGCGATCGGGCTGGCGGCGTTCCTCTTCCGCTTGCTCCTGGCCGTCCTGGAGCGGCGGCTCTTCCCCTGGCGGCAGGCGGTGCCCCGCGCCTCGGCGGCCGTCGCCGGAAGCGCCGGCCGCTCCCCGTTGAGCGCCTCCGCGACCGCTTCCTCTGCCCCCGCCGGCGCTTCCGCCGGCTCGTCCGTCAGTCCGGCTCCCGGCCCGCCCGGGAACCGCCCGCGCAGCACTTGAGGAACGCCATGCTCTCTCCGATCAAGATCAGCCTGCGCAATGTCTACCGGACCTTTGTCACGCCCGCGGGCGAGAAGATCGAGGCGCTCCGGGACGTCAACCTCGACATCGAGGACATCCGCGCGGCCGACCGCGCGGATGTCGGCGAGTTTCGTGTTCTCCTCGGACCTTCGGGATGCGGCAAGTCGACGGTGCTGCGGATGATCGCCGGGCTCGACCGGCCGGACTCGGGCCAGGTCCTGCTCAAGGGCAAACCGGTCGCCGGCCCCGGCCGCGATCGCGGCATGGTCTTCCAGAAGTACACCTCCTTCCCATGGCTAACGGTGGAGGAGAACGTCGCCTACGGCCTGCGCCTGCAGGGAACCCCGGCGGCCGAGCGGCAGCGGATCGTCGCCCAACTCGTCCAGTCGGTCGGGCTGTCGGGATTCGAGAAGGCCTATCCCCACACCCTCTCCGGAGGCATGCAGCAGCGGGTGGCGATCGCGCGGACCCTCGCCTTGCGTCCCGAGGTCGTCCTGATGGATGAGCCCTTCGGCGCCCTCGATGCCCAGACGCGGGGGGAGATGCAGCGCCTCCTCCTGGCCATCTGGGAGGAGACGGCCTGCGCCATCCTCTTTGTCACCCATGACGTGGAGGAGGCGATCTTCCTGGGCGACCGGATCTACATCATGTCGCCCCGTCCCGGCACCATCATCCGGGATCTCCCGGTCCCCTTCGCCCGCCCGCGGGACCCGGCCATCAAACTCGATCCCGGGTTCCAGGACCTGGAGCAGCAGCTCCTGGGCGAACTGCGGCGCGCCCCCGGAGCCGGGCAGGTGCGGGTGGGAATCTGATGAACAGCGGCCCGGCGACACCCGGAGGATCGAACCGGGAGATCAACTACTTCAAAGAGGCCTTCCAGTCGCAATACAACCTGATCCTCCTCGCCGCCTGCGCTGGATTCGCCCTCGTCTCCCGGAGCTGGCTTCCGGTCATCCTGGGCGGCGGGCTGGAGTTGATGTACCTCTCCCTCCTGCCCCAGAACCCCAGATTCCAGCGCCTCATCCGCTCCCGCAAGTACGGGCGGGAGAAACGCGAGTCCGAGGAGCGCCTCCGGAAGCTGGCGCGCCGGCTCCCCGATGACGCGCGGCGGCGCTACCGCGCTCTGGAAGCGCTCTGCGCCCAGATCCGGGACAACTACGCCCAGCTCTCCTCCACCTCCCAGATCTTCGTCCGGCAGGTGGAAGAACGTCTCGAGGGCCTGCTCCAGGGGGTCCTGCGGCTACTGGTGGCCGCGCAGCAGCACGTGGACTACCTGCGGGCGGCCTCTCCCGAGGGCATCGAACGCGAGATCCATCACCTGGAGGAGTCCTTCGCCTCCGCGCCCCAGAAGGTGCAGGAGATCAACCAGCGCCGGGTGGAGATCCTGCGCAAGCGGCTGGAGAAGTACGGCAAGATCAGCGAGAACTACCAGGTCATCCAGGCGCAGTGCGCGGCGCTGGAGGACGTGCTGGCGCTCATCCGCGACCAATCGGTAACGCTCAAGGACCCGCAGCAGGTCAGCGACCAGATTTCCGGGCTCCTGCGCGACGTGGAACAAACGGAGGAGACGGTGCGGGAGGTCGAAGCGATGTTCGACCCGGCGGCCACGGGGCTGGGGCTCTCCCTCGCCGAGCCCATGGAAGAGCCGCCATCCTCCTCGGGGGGCGGCGCGCGACGAAAGGTCAAGGGATGAGCATGCGGGATCTGAGCCGGCTTCCGGAATGGGCGCGGCAGCTGTCGGAGAAGTACTACTCCGGGGCCTTCACCCTCTTCATCCTGCACGGGAACGTCCGCGACAGCGTCCCCTGGACCGACGACGGTGAAACCCGCCACGTTCCCCTGCCGGTCTTCCTGGAGTCGGCGCTCTTCGGCGCGCGCGACCTCTGCCTGCAGTACGACCGCGGCGGCGGCCTCCGCTTCTCCCGTCCCGAAGCACAGGCCGACTTCCGCGCGGCGCTCGAGGGTTACGACAGCTTCCACGGCACCTCCCACGCTCGCGAGGGGATTCCGCGTTCGCCCGAACGGGTGCTGGGGCTGCTCGACAACTACCTGCATCTCCGCGTGCTCGAGGGGAAGAAGATCGCCCTCGTCATCGACTTCGCCGAGACCATCGCCCCGGCGGGCGACGTCCAGGGAATGTCCGCCGAAGACCGCAACGCTCTCGTCATCCTCAAGCGCTGGGCCGCCGACGCCTCTCTGCGGCGGGCGGACGTGACGATCTGCCTGGTGGCGGAGAACTTGGTCGAGCTCCACCAGGGCATCGCGCAGAGTCCGGGCGTCGCCGCGGTCAACCTGCCGCTGCCCGACGAGCGCGCGCGGGCGGAGGCGGCCGAGGTCTTCCTGTGCGCAACCCCGCTGCCCGCGGGCTCGGAGTTGGACGCGCCCCTGCTGGCCAGACTGGGAGCGGGCTTGAAACGGGTGCAGATCCAGAGCCTGATCGCGGAGGCGGTGGAAAACGCGCGTCCCCTGACGATGAAGTTCCTCGCCGCGCGAAAGAAGGAGCTGATCGAGGCCGAGTCGGGCGGCCTGCTCGAGTTCGTACAGAGCCGGTACGACCTCTCCTACGTGGCCGGCCACGAGCCGGCGAAACAGCTGCTGCGCGACGCCGCCTCCGCCATCCGCGCGGGACGCGGGGATGTCCTGCCGATGGGCTACGTCATCTGCGGCCCTGTCGGCACGGGCAAGACCTTCCTCGCCTCCTGCTTCGCCGGCGAGGTGGGGATTCCCGCGGTGATCCTGAAGAACTTCCGCAGCATGTGGCAGGGAGTGACGGAAGGGAACCTGGAGCGCGTGCTCCATCTTCTGCCGTCCATGAGCCCGGTCGTGGTGATGGTCGACGAGGCCGATGCCCAGCTCGGCGACCGTTCCTCCAGTGGGGACAGCGGGGTCAACAACCGCGTCTTCGCCCAGATCGCGCAGTTCATGGGAAACACCGAACACCGGGGCAAAGTGGTCTGGTTCCTCCTCACCTGCCGCCCGGATCTGCTTCCCGTCGATCTCAAGCGACAGGGGCGGGCCGAGGAGCACATCGCCCTCTTCTATCCCGAGGGGGACGAGGAACGGCTGGCCCTGCTGCGGGCCATGCAGAAGAAGACGGGCATCCCTCCTTTGTCTCCAGAGGTGGAACAGCTCTTCCTGCAACGGGCCCGAGGGCTTTCCGGCGCGGACATCGAAGCGGTGCTGGTCCGGGCGCGGATGCGCGGCGTGCTCGAGGGCGTTCGTGATGGTGTCCGCGAGCTGGGCGGACCAACGGCGACTCCGGAAGCAGGGCGCGCCCCCGACGCCGTTTCCGCAGCAGATCTCCAGGAGGCCTTGGAGGACTTCATTCCCCCCTCATACCCCTCGGAGATCGAGCTGCAGAACCTGGTGGCGGTGCTGGAGTGCACGAGCCGGCGATTGCTGCCGGAGCGCTTTCGGGACGTTGATCGGGCGGAGGCCATGCGGCGGGCTCGCGAGCTGGCGACCTTCACATCCTCGGCGGGCATGACCGGATAGCCAGCACACGCCGGCTGCACCTCCGGCTGCACCTCCGGCTACACCTCCGGCGGACACCGGGTCCCGGCCTCGCTGAGGACGCCTTCCCGGGACGCCTTCCCGGGGAACGCTCCGCCCTCACGGAATCCTCGGCTTCGGCCGCGAATCCAACCGGCTCCGCTCGGGGCGGCCGGCGATCCGGCCCGTTCCAGGATCCGGACCTCCGTCAGAAGGGGTTGGGCGCCCAGACCGAGAACTCCGGGGTGAAGCTCGACGGCTGATGACGGACCTGCTACCGCCGGTGCATCCCCTTCACCCGCCCCCAGCTCCCCGGCAGGACGGGAACCGGCACCGCCGCGCACAGCTCCCGCACCTCTTCGAAGCTCAGGGCGCGGTCGTAGATCCGCACCTCGTCCAGATTTCCGTGATGGAAGTCCCCGGCGTGCGCCGCCCGGCCGAGGTAGAGCGCGAGGTGCTCCGCCAGACCGATGTCGTAGTCGCACACCGGGCCCGAGGTCTGGGGCCAGCCGTCGATGTAGAGCGTGATCGTCCCCTTGGCCCAGTCGGCCACCCCGGCGAGGCAGAGCCAGCGGCCGTCGCCGAGTCCGTGTCCATCCGCGAGGGAGGCGCTAAAGCAGACGTGGACGTCGGCGTCTCCGAGCTGCATGAAGGCGCGACCCTGCAGGTAGCCGCTGCGCGACTTGCAGAGCCAGACGTGCGGGTAGTAGTCGGGCGTGTCCCCGAGGTAGACCAGGCTCCGGTAGGCGTCGATATTGTCCGGGAAGGTCGCCCAGGCTGCGAACGTCACCGACTGGTTCCGGAAGCGGAGGTCGGAGGTCCGCAGGATCTCGATGAAGTCATCGATCCCGTCGAAACAGAAGCCCTGGCCGGAGACGCCGGGGCAGGGGGTCGCCCCGTGGACGGTCCCGTCGTGGCCGTTGCCGGAGTTGTCGGCGGCGGTGCCGTCGTCGAAGCTCCAGTACGCGACCAGGCCGGCGTTCAGATCCGCGCGGGCGGAACCGGCGCCGAGGAGAGTGAGAAGGGCTGCCAGGACGGAGGTCGCCGCCCGGGCGCGCCGTGCGCTTCGTGGGTCCATTTCCACTCCTTCGCCGGGGCCGGCGCCGACGGTCGAAGCCCGGGCCTCTCCGGCATGGTCAACTCGGTCGTGAAGATCGCTCTCGTCCAGTGATTCTACCAACGGGCGCCCGGTCGCTCAGCCGTGAAAAGGACGCTCCCCGCCTTGACCGCGACCCCCGCGACGGTCGCGCCCTGGATCCCGTACCGCGGGAGGAGGATCAACCCCGCAGCCACGGCGCCGGAGGCCGCGCCGGCGAGGTCCGCAAGGTAGAGCCGGCCGATCCTCGAGTGCGGCGCGCCGCCGGCCGCGCGCGGTTGACGAGGCCGGCAACAGCAGGGGCAGGCAGTCCGCCTCGTGGTCATCGCGCCGTTTCGGGTGACCTCGGTGCTGACGATCCCGTCCCGCGCTGGCTGAGCTGTCTGCAAGGCGAGCACAGGAACGCGACGAGTCGCCGGAGGAACTCCACCGGCTCGAGCACCAGTTGGGTCCGTCCGTCGGGCTTGTGCCAGGGGCGGCGCAGGGTGTACAAGACGCGACCTTCGGGCCTCAGCGCCAGCCGCGGACCGGCCAGAGGTGGTCGCAAAACCACGAGGATGACGCGCTCGCGAGGGGAGTGATACAAGACGAACGCTGTCGGCGATTCGCTCGGGTTCCGACGAACAATGCGCGAGGCTTGCTCATGACCGACCATCGGTAGGTGGCTCTGCGCTTAGCTGGCAACACTACCGATCCGAGCGTAACCCACGGTCTTGCGGATCGGTCGGTCAATCCATGGTGTCCAAGTCTAAATCCCCGGCAGAGATGGTGGCTCGCCTCTCCACTGTGCCTCAGCCGAGCCGCGGCGGCGGTTCTTCTCCTCGACCCTGGCGCTCCGCAAAGACCTGCAGCGCCCCGATGGCCGCAAGGTTGACGATGTCCTCCGAAGGCGACCCGTACTGGATCACGTGCACCGGCTGCCGCGCCCCCAGCAGGATCGGCCCGACCGCCGTCCCCTCGCCCAGCTTCTGCAGGAGCTGCAGGGCCAGGTTGCCCGATTGAAGTTCGGGGAAGATCAGGACGTTGGCGTCCTGGCGCAGCTCGGTGAAGGGGAAGTGGCGCGCGCGGATCTCCCCGTCGAGGGCGGTGGCGAGCTGCATCTCGCCCTCGATGAGAAGCTGCGGATGGCGCTGGCGGGCCAGGCGGGCGGCCTCACGGACCTTGTGGGCGAAGGGATGGTCGACGCTGCCGAAGTTGGAGAAGGTCAGCAGGGCGACGCGGGGCTCGATGCCCAGCAGGCGCACCATGCCGGCCGAGAGCAGGGCGATCTCGGCCAGGTCCTCGGCGGTGGGATCGATGTTCACCGCACAGTCGGCCAGGAAGTACACCTCGTTCGGGCGCAGGACCATGTGCATGCTCGAGATCCGGCGCACCCCCGGGGCCGGCCCGATCACGGCCAGCACCGTCTTCATCGACTCCGCGAAGTGGTCGGTGGAGCCGCAGATCATCATGTCGGCGTCGCCGCTGTGCAGCATGAGGGCGGCGAAGTCGAGCGGCTGGCCGGCCCGGCGCAGGGCCAGGTCCGGGGTGAGGCCGCGGCGGGCCCGCAGCTTCAGGTAGGCCTCCGCGTAGACCTCGCGGCGCGCGCTGCGAGAGGGATCGATGATGGTCACGCCGTGCAGATCGAGGCCGATCCGCTCGGCGGTGCGGCGGATCTCCTCCTCGGAACCGAGCAGCACGGGGTGGGCGATCCCCTCGTCGACCAGCACCAGGCAGGCCCGCAGCATGGTCTCGCTGGTCCCCTCGGGCAGCACGATGCGAGGGCCGACCTGGCGGGCCTTGTTGATGATGCGGCGCATGACCTCCCGCCCCGTGCCCAGGCGAACCGTCAGACTCTCCTCGTAGGCCAGCGGATCGAGGCGGCAACCGGCCAGCCCCTCCGCCATCGCCTGCCGCGCCACCGCCGCCGACTGGCGCATGAGGATGCGTGGATCGATCGGCTTGGGCAGGAGATACTCCGGGCCGAAGACCAGCGACTCGGCGTGATACGCGCGGCTGACTTCCTCGGGGACGTCCTCGCGCGCCAGTTCCGCCAGAGAGCGGGCCGCGGCCAGCATCATGCCCTCGGAGATTCCCGAGGCCTGGATATCGAGGGCGCCGCGAAAGATGTAGGGGAAACTGAGCAGGTCGAGGATGGCGTTGGGATCCTGCCCCAGGCTCGTGGCCACGATGGCGTCCCCCCGCGTCCGGCGGGCTTCCTCGTAGCTGATCTCCGGGGTCGGTGTGGCCAGGGCGAAGACGATCGGATAGCGTCCCATGCTCCGGACCATCTCCGGGCTCAGGATCCCGCCGGTGGAGGCGCCGATGAAGACGTCGGCCCCGCGCAGGCCCTCGGCCAGCGTCTGCGCCATCTCCGGGGAGGCGAAGGCGCGTTGGTAGGGATTGAGGTCCTCGCGGTCCGGGTGGACGAGCCCATGCACGTCGTAGAGCAGGATCTGTTCGCGCGGAATTCCCAAACCTGCCAGGAGGCGCGCGCACCCCAGGCCGACCGTGCCGGCCCCGCAGATGACCGCGCGCACCCCGGTGATCTTCTTGCCGGTGAGGTCGAGGGCATTGAGCAAGGCCGCGGCGGCCACGACCGCCGTGCTGTAGAGATTCTCGTGAAAGACCGGAATGGACAGCGCGGACCGCGCGCGGTCGTAGATCTCCAGACCCTCGGGCGCCCGGATGTCCTTGAAGTTGATTCCGCCGAAGGTCGGCTCGAGCATGCGCACGGCGTCGACGATCGCCCGAGGGTCATCCGCGTTCAGCTCGAGATCGAAGACGTCGATGTCCGCCAGCCGCTTGAAGAGCAACGCCATCCCTTCCTGGATCGGCTTGGCGGCCAGGGGCCCCACGTCTCCCAGGCCCGGCACGGCGGAACCGTTGGTCACAACCGCGACGAGGTTGCCGCGCGCCGTGTAGCGCCAGGCCGCCCCGGGATCGCCGGCGATGACGCCGGCCGGAAAAACCGCGCCGGGCAGGTAGGCCAGGCGAACCTCCCGCGGGCTGAGGCAGGGTTTGCTGGGCTGTACGCTGATCTTCCCCGGCCGGCGGCCGGCATGGTACTCCAGCGCCTCTTCGCGCCTGATCATCAGCTCTTCCTCCGCCGGTCAGCGGCTTGCCTCAGCCGCTCTCCCCAATGAGCTCCGCGGCTTCTTCGTCCGCGGCGCACCTTCCACCTTTCCCTCGCGTCCTTCTCGCGCCGCGCTTCCCAGCGGGTGCTGGCGAAGCGTCTCGCGCAGCGCGTCCTGGAAGGCCACGATCGGCCGGACCTGGAGCACCCGCAGGGCGTCCTCCTCGAATCCGAACTCGACATCGACCGGCAGGCCGTAGACCTCCTCGAGGCGCAAGACCGCGAGCACGATCGCGCGCAGGTCGGAGTACTCCAGCGCGGGCCTCATCCTCTGATGGTAGAGCGTGCTCTCGCGGATCGTGCCCGAACCTGCCCGGCGATTGAACACGATCTGCGAGTTTTTGTCGCCGACGATGTAACGGAAGCGGATCGGTTCCTCGGGCGAACCGGCCCCCTTTCGAGGCCCTCGAGCATCGTCGCTTCGGGCCACCACGACGTGGTCGACCTCCACCTCCCCCGAGACGACTCCCTCGCCCAGGCCGAGGCCCGCGTTGAGGACCATCTCCCGGGTCAGGGTGGTCGCGCTGAGGCTGTGGGCGACACCGGAGACGCGCGCCTCGACGATCCGCTGCACGATGACCGCGCCCTGCGGCAGACTTCGCGCGGCTCCCAAGGCCGCCCGATGCCGGAGGGCGCGCTCGCTCCAAAAGCTCGCCAGCACCATCTTCACCTTCTCGATCAGCTCGTTCTCGCCCCGGACGTAGAGGAAGGTGTCGAACTGGCCGGCCCACGACGTCTCCTCCGTGTCTTCTTCGAGGGCGGAGGAGCGAACGGCGACGAAGGGCGCGCCCCAGGCCCGGTAGCGCTCCAGGATCTCCGCCCGCAACCGCGGCGGGGCCTCGACCTCCGCCCAGAGCCGGCCGATGGCGGCGGCCTGACGCGCGGCGTCCAGCCCGCTGTCGAGAACCGCGGCGAGGGCCTCGCCGAGGCGGAGCTTCCTCGTGAACGAAGCTCCGTTTCCGCCGGGGGAGCCGGCCGAGGAACCTGCGGAATCCTCGCCGTTCTCGAGGCCCGCGGGTGGGAGGAGGGTCGTGGAGCGCAGGGGGAGATCCGCGGGCGTCACCGGCTGATCGAGAAACGCTTGCCGGCCCCAGACGGTCACCGCAAACCACTCCGGAACGGAACCGGCTTCGAGGATGCGGGACATCTCGCCCAGGTTCGCCCCTTTGGACCCGATCAGCGAGGCCAGCTCGCAGCCGCCTTCGTCTCCCGAGACCGTCAGCCGGCCGCGATAGCGTTCGGCGGCCGCGGCGTCGCCCGATGCCAGGGCCGCGCTCTTGGCTTCCGCCGCACCTCGCAGCCTCGCCGATTCCTCCGGGAGCGCCGCTTCGAGGACATGGGCGGTCGACCGCAGGCGGCTCAGCAGATGGCGCAGGCCGGGCTCGTCCACCGGGACCTCGATGCGCCGGCCGAGTTCCTCGCCCAGGCCTAGGAGGCGATCGATGGTGCGCGCGTCGATATCCGCCACGTCCAGGAGCCCTCCCCCCCTCCCCATGGCCGCATCCTGCGGGGCTCCACTGGCCGGTTGCTCTTCGTACGAAGCTGACCCAGTCGCGCCGGGGGCAAGCCCCGCCTCACCGGACACGTTCTTCGCGCCGTTGGTCTCTTGCGCTCCCGCTTGCAAGGCCGCGGAAACGGCATCGGCCTCGAGCCCCACACCCGCCAGCAGGGCGTCGGCCTCCTCGTGGAGCCGGCGCAGGCGCCGCGCCGCCAGGCGGGCGCGCAGGATCTCGCAGAGCAGGCCGGAGCCGGCCATGACGCGGACCGCCTCGGCCGCGAGAGCCTGGCCGCGTCCCCGCGCCTCCGCGGCGCGGCGCAGCATGGTGTCGCGGGCCAGCGATCCCCGAAGAGGGTTGTCCAGCAGCGCGCGCAAGAGCCGACGCCGGTCCTCGTAGCGCGCGAAGAGCGGGTTGGCCTGCCGGGCCAGCAGGAGCTCGCGCACCGCATGACGCACCAGTTCGGGGCGATCCAGCCGCGCCAGCAAGCGTTCGAGCTGGTGCAGGCTCCGAAGCATCCGGCCGCGGGAGGCCAGCACCGCCTGGTCATCGCCGGCGCGGGGTTCCTCGCGGGTGACCCGCGCGAGAAGGCGCAGTTCATGGTGCAGCGTCAGAGCCTCGGGGTCCTGGCCGAAGATGGAAAGGACGCCGCGGTCCGCATCGACCACCACGAGATCACAGTCGCGCAGCGCCTCCTCCCGCTCGCGCACCGCCGAACGCATCTGGACTTGGTAGGAACCGACCATCCGCTCCTCTATCCGGTAGTCGAGGTAGCGCAGGCGCAGGCTCGTCTCCTCGTGCTCCCCGGCTGTCCAGGTTCCCGGAATGATCAGGGCGGGCTTGCGCAGCTCTTGCGCGATCAATCCGGCATGGCTGAGGATGCCGCCGCCGGTCGAGACCACCGCCGCGCACCTCCGCAGGGCGGGGGTGTCCTGCGGCCGCACCGCGGCGAGGAACAGGATGGCATCCTCGTCGTCGTCGAGGCGTCCACGCCGGTCTCCCGTCCCGCCGCCGCGTCGGCCGAGGCGAGCGATGCCACTGGCAATCCCCGGCGCCGCCGGCGTGCCGGTCAGGCTTCGGTCCCCCGGCTCCGGGGCGGGCGAAGGATCGGGATGGCGGACGGCCAGGGCTTCGAGCAGGGCGCCCGTCTCATCGCCGGCCGCTGTCCCTGGCGCTCCGCTCACTTCGTCCGGCGTCCCGCCGGCGGGCGCTATTTCGCCCTCTGAAGCAGCGCCGTAGTTGTTGCGCCGCAGCAGCGCCCGCAGACTCACCGCGTCCAACGAGCGCTCCGTCTCCTCCTGGGCAGGCCATGTCGTCCACGGCCAAGGGGGGATAAGGGAAGTCACGGCTCGCGCCAGACGCACCACGCCGCTGGCGTCGCGCAGCACATCCACCTCTACGCACTGGTCGCGCATGGCGAGCGTGCCGTGCTGCACCGCGAGTCCCTGAATGCTGCCGGTGGTGGTGAAGCGCAGATGCCGTTCGCCGGAGCGGACCACGGCGGCCAGGGCCACCGCGTCTCCCAGCGGACCGCCACCTCGCCGGAGCAGTTCGGCCAGAAGCAGCGCAGGGTGCTCCGGCCCTTCCGGCGGCCGTCGACCCGCTTTGCGCAAGGGGCCCAGGACTCGATCCTCCAGCGGCACCTGGGCCACCGGGACGCCGATCGTTTCGGACCACGAGCCCGGGACGGCGCGCGCCTGCTCCAGCAGCGCTCGAAGGCGCGCCCAGGCCGCGGCGGCGGGATCGGGGGGATCGGGCGGCCGCAACTCCGGCGGCGGCAGTTCAGCGCCGGCCGGGGGCGACAGAGACGGATCGGTGGCCACCGGGGTGAAACGATCGCGATAGGGACCGCGGCCATCCCAGACGGCTTCCTCGGGATCGACCGGATCGTAGCGGCTGGATTGCAGGATGCGGCGTTGATCCCGGGTCAGCAGGTCGGTCACCGGGATCACGCCCCAGCGGTCCAGCCAGTCGGCGCAGGCGTCGTCGATCGCCGCCCGCACCCCTTCGGGGTAGTCCAGGTGGCCGATGATCCAGTCCAGTTCCATGAGGTGCGGGAGAAGACGGAAGAGGATGCGCAGGCGCCGTTCCAGATCGGCGAAGTCAAAGGCGCGCTCCTTGTCGTAACGGACGTGCAGGCGGACCCCCGTAACCTGGACGTCGAACTCGAAGCGGCGGAAAACGCGCTGGATGTGGCGGAGCGAAAGCTCGGGATGGCGATCGAGCTCATACTGGCTGACGCCGTAATACTCGAGGTCGATCATTCCCCCCCGCAGCGGCGGGGAGAGATCCAGCCGGATGAAGACCGGATGGTTGCGGAAGCTGACGTAGAGCTGCACCTCGTTGCCGTAGATGAGGGCTTCCACGTCGGGCATTTCCAGGCGGCCCTGCGCGACTCGCCGCGCCGCCGCCTCGACCAGCAGGCCGATGACGTACGGCAGGTGTCGCCGGCCGGTCCATCCCGGATCCGGATCGAAGTCGATGTAGCGGATCCGGCGCGCGACCGAGATCGACCCGCCCGCGACGAGGATCAGGTCGACCGTGCGGTTGGCCGCCCGGCCGGTCTTGAAGAGCCGGAAGGCCAGGCGCAGCCCTTGCTGATGCAGGTAGCGCTTGAGCCCGTGCAGCGTGCGCACCTCCTCGAGGGTGCGCGGGTCCTCGAACATCTGCACCAGGCGCGTCACCTGAGGCCCCAGCGGCGCATCGTCGGCCGCGTCCTCGAGCATCCGCAACGTCTCCGCCCGCAGAGCGGCGTAGACCGTGGGAAGCGCGGCGGCCTCCTCGGAGTGTCCCGCGAAAAGCGCGACGAAGTGCTCCGTCGCTTCGTCCAGGCTGGCCAGGATGCGGCGGGCCTTGGCCGGGGTCAGCGGGGCGATCTCGAGGATCTCTCCGAGCAACTCCGCGTGCACGACATTGTAGCGGCGGAAACGAGCGATGACCTCGGAGCCGGGATCCCCCGCGATTGTTCCCGCGGCGGCACCGCGGGCCGCACCGGTTCCGCCGTTGCCGGCTCCTGGGGAACCGATGCCGGCTCCTCCGGAATCGGTACCGGCCCCGCCGTGGGCCACGCAGAGGAAGCGCGACCAGAGCCGCCGGAAAGGCAGCGCCTCTTCCAGGACGGCAGCCTCGGCCGGACTCACCACGCAGGGGAAGCCGGCGTCCAGGCTGATCCCCACGAGCGGAAAGACGTCGAGGCCGAGCGCGATCCGCGCCCAGCGCGTCTCGCCGATCACCTCTCCCAGCAGCGTCTCGCCGAGGACTTCGCGCGCCGCCTCGAGCGAGGAGATCAGCGCGTCGTCGGCGCAGCCGGGCAGGATATCGAGCAGATCGCGGTGGGATCCGCGGGTGAAGGCGAAGAGCGGCGCCAGCACCGCGGCCGCGCGCCCTCCCACAAGCCGCTCCAGGCAGTCCCGGGACACCGGCTCGCCGCCTTCGTCCAGCAGGCGGGCCGCCAGACGCCGCAGGAGAAGAGCGTCGGCCTCGGAGACGCCGGCAAACGCGCCGGCGGCCAGGAGCGAGTCCACATCATGGTCCTGCGGAGAGCCAGGGGACGGCATGGCATTGTCCACGAGAAAGGACCGCAGCAGGCAGTCGACCTGCGCGCGCCGGCCCGGGACATTCCAGAGAGCAGGCTGTCTCTCGATCGCCTCGGCCATGACCGCGGCGGCGCCCGAGCGCAAGGAAGGGGAAGCCTCCGCCGCCTTCATGGCCGCCTGGAATCCCAACTCGCGCAGATCGGCATCGCGGGCCTGCAGCAGCGCCCGGCAGGCCGGCACCGGATCGGGCGACCACGGCAGCAACATCGCCAACAGATCGACCAGCGGCGCGGCGGCCGGACCGAGCCGCTTGCGCGCACCGGGAAGCAGGCGATCGAGGCACGCCGCCGCCAGATCGGGGGAGATGCCGGGCCCGGCCGCTGTGGCCCCGCTCTGCGACAGGGACAGGGAAAGGGTCGCGCAGGCGCCGGCCAAGGCCTCCCGGTGGATGACCACGAGGTCCAGTTGCTCCACCACGCCGCGCAAGGCCGTCGCGATCGCCGGCGGCATCGGCGCGCTCGGGCCGCTTGTCCGGGGCTCCCCTGGTTTCATCGTCCGCCCACTCCCCTCCCCGGCCTCCTGCTCATCCTTGACAGGAACGGGGGTTCCGGTTACGGATTCTGATGCCGCGAAGCCGCGTTGTCACTGCCGGAAATGCCGGTCTCAGGGCGCTGTCCGCGGCCGCGTCGCCGGGGCTTTCAGGACCCGGCTTCCTCTTCCCGGAAGGAGAAACATCGTGCTGCGCAAGATCGGAGTCATCGGCGGCGGTAACATCGGCGGCGTCCTGGCCCAGGAGATCGTCCAGCGGCGCCTGGCCCGCCACGTGGTGGTGACCGACCCAGCCCCCTTCGTCAATCCCCAGGATCCGCCGGAGAAGCAGGAGGTCCAGCGCCAGCAGTCGGTGGCCATCGGCAAGCTTCTCGATATCGCCGAGGGAACGCCGCTGACCGGCGGCGACGTTGTCATGACCGGCGACAAGGCCTACAGCGCCCTCGAAGGATGCGAGATGGTGATCAACACCGCCGGCGTGCCCCGCAAGGCCCGGCCTGATGGCTCCTTCCCCTCCCGCGAGGAGTTGCTCTCGATCAACCTGAAGGTCACAGCCGAGGTGGCCGCCGCCATCAGCCGCCACTGCCCCGGCGCCATCGTCATCTCCATCGCCAACCCCCTCGATGCCATCGTGTACACGCTGCACAAGAAGATGGCCCCGCGCCCCGGCCGCCTGCTCGGCATGGCCGGGGTGCTCGACTCGGCGCGCTACCGCTACTTCGTGGCGCAGGCGGCCGGCGTCAGCGTGGAGAACGTGGAGGCCATGGTTCTGGGCGGACACGGCGACACGATGGTCCCGGTACGCAGCTGCTGCCGGATCGCCGGGATGCCGGTCGAGCGATTCATCACCGCCGACCGGCTCGACGCCATCGAGCAACGCACCCGCACGGCCGGCGGCGAGGTCGTCGGCCTGCTCGGCTTCGGCTCGGCCTTCGTCTCCCCCGCCTGGAGCGCGCTGGAAATGGCCGAGGCGGTCATCTATGACAAGAAGAAGATCCTTCCGGTCTGTGTGCTGCTCGAGGGCGAGTACGGCGTTTCCGGCCTCTTCCTCGGGGTTCCCGCCATCATCGGGGCCGAAGGGGTGGAGCGCATCATCGAGATGGACTTGACCGAGGCGGAAAGCGCGGCGCTGGCGCTCTCGGTCGACGCCGTCCGCAAGACCTGCGACGAAGTGGACCGCATGCTCGTCTGATCCGCCGGGGAGGACCGCCCCTCGTCGGGTTCCCCTGTCGTGTCGTAGGGACGAGCGGTGATACCCTTCCGGTTCCATCGCCGGGCTTGAGGCCGACTCCGGACGCCCCGGCCGCCGGCCCACGGACCGCGAGGAGTTCGTGGGTGGCAACGCCGGCGCCCTCGGCCGCAGACTCACGACCGGCCGGAGGCGTTGGGAAGCGCCGGTTCCGGCAGGCCATGTCGGGGATGCCTCCGGCCTGCCGCATCCGTCGCGACCCTCGAACCCTTGGGGTGCCTTGTCTCGCGTCGTCGAGCGGACTCATCGCCGGCGCCAGCACAATGGAATCCACCGGTTGCGCGGGCATGGAACTTACATGGGACGCGCCCGGAGGGAACAGAGATTGACGGTCGAGGCTCCAACATTGAAACGGCCCTGGACGCTGGTTGCCGCCCTGGTTGTGACCGGGCTCTCGGCGGCCGGCCGCTTTGCGCTCTTCCTCGGCACGGTCGGCCGTGAGCTCGCGGCCGGACTGAGGTATCGCGAACTCCTCTTCCAGCAGGCCATGTTCGTCGGCAACCGCTCGCTTCCCCTTGTCTTCATCACGTCCATCTTCGTCGGGGGCGTGTCGGCCCTGCAGACGTCGCACCAGTTCCAGGGCGCGATTCCCCTGGTGTACGTCGGCACGGTGATCGCGAAGTCGGTCTTTCTCGAGCTTGGTCCGGTGCTGACCGCGCTCGTCATCGGGGCGCGCGTAGCCTCCTCCTTTGCCGCCGAGATCGGAACGATGCGCGTCACGGAACAGATCGATGCCCTCGAGACGCTGGCCATCCGCCCGGTTCGTTATCTCGTCGTGCCGAGGATCGTGGCGACCACCATCATGCTGCCCATCGTGACCATCCTGGCCGACGCGGTGGCCCTGGTGGGCGGCATGATCGTGGCCGTTGCCCGGGTTGGGATCTCGACGCACACCTATACGCGCGGCATGAGGCTCCTCTTCGACGCCGACGACGTCTACGGCGGGTTGATCAAGAGCATCGTATTCGGCGCCGTCATCGCCATGTCGGGGTGTTACTACGGATTCCAGGCCAGCGGCGGCGCCGAGGGGGTCGGTGAAGCCACCACCCGGGCCGTGGTCGTGGCCTGCGTCCTGATCCTGGTGACCGATTATTTTCTCGCGGAGGTCATCCTCCGCCTGATCTTCCCGGACTGACAGGGATTCGCGGTGCGGATCCATGTCGTTAGCCGATCCTGCATCCGGCCCCGAAGGGCGGAGAATAGGCCGCGTTCATGATCGAAATACGCAACGTCAGCAAGAGCTTCGGTTCGCTTCACGTCCTGCGCGGGGTCAGCCTCACGATCGAAACCGGGCAGAATCTCGTGGTGCTCGGCCGCTCCGGCACCGGCAAGAGCGTGCTGCTCAAGCTCATCATCGGCCTGCTGCCGCTGGATGATGGCGAGATCCTGGTCGACGGCCAGAGCGTGCACCGCCTGGCCCATCGGGAGCTCGACGAACTGCGGCAACGTATGGGCATGCTCTTCCAGATGTCGGCGCTTTTCGACTCTATGACGGTCGGTGAGAACGTCGGGCTGGCGTTGAAGGAGCACACGGCCATGTCCCCTCCGGAGATCGCCGACGTCGTGGAGGAGAAGCTCCGGATGGTCGGCCTCGAGGGGATCGCCGGCAAGCGGCCCTCAGATCTCTCCGGCGGCATGCGCAAGCGCGTCTCCCTGGCGCGCGCCATTTCGCGCAACCCCGACTACATTCTCTACGACGAGCCCACGACCGGCCTCGACCCGATCACCTCCGCCCAGATCGATCAGCTGATCCGGGAACTCCAGGCGAGGCTGGAGATCACTTCCGTCGTGGTCACGCATGACCTGAAGAGCGCCTTCACGGTGGGAGACCGTTTCTGCCTGCTGAGCGAGGGACGGATCATCTTCGATGGAAGCAAGCGGGAGATCCAGGAAAGCCAGGATCCGGCGGTGCGCCAGTTCCTGACGGGGGAGCCCTCGGGACCGCTGACCGACCAGACCGCGCCGCACCGGCGCAAACGGACGAAAGTCCCGATCTGGTCCTGAAGGAGTGCACATGACTGAGAAGAACCAACAAGTCAAGGTCGGAGCGGTCTTCGTCATCTCCATCGCGCTGCTGGTCGGAGGGATCCTCTGGTTCAAGAACTTCAGCTTTCGCACGCGGCACGAGACCGTGTTGGTGGGGTTTCCCAGCGCCAGCGGGCTGATCAAGGGGGATCCGGTGGAAGTCTCGGGGGTCCCCTCCGGCCAGGTCGCCCGGATCGAGTTCCGCGACGGGCGGGCGGTGGTCGAGCTGAACGTGGACGACGAGATCAAGCTCTACCAGGACGCCCGGATCTCCATCGACAACGTGGGCATCATGGGCCAGAAGATGGTCTCGATCCAGCCCGGGACGACACGTCCGGAAGTTCCGTTGGCGGGAACGGTCTTTGAGGGACACTACCAGCCGGGCATGACCGAGTTGATGACCGACCTCGGCGGAACCCTGGCCGCCTTCGAACGGATGGCCAGCCGCCTGGACAACATGATCGCGGCCGTCACCTCCGATGAGCAGGGCTCGCTCCGCCGCACGCTGGCCAACACGGAGGAGCTCACCGGCGAGATGGCGGAGTTCTTGCGCGCTTCCAAGGGAGATCTCGCCGCCTCCGTGCGCAGCTTCCGTCTGGCGATGGATGACGTTCATCGGGTCCTGGACGGACGCGAGGACGATCTCCAGAAGTTGATGGTCGAGGCCACTCGCGTCTCGGTACGGCTCGATTCCACCCTGGTTCAATTCGGGCAGACCCTGGACCGCGTCCATCACGTGGTCCAAGGGGTGGAGGAGGGGGATGGAACGATGGGCCGGCTCTTCGCTGATGAGAAGCTCTACGAGGAGATGATCTCCACCCTCACCGAAACCCGCGCCCTGGTCATGGATCTCAAGGCCAATCCCAAGCGTTATGTCCGGCTCAGCCTCTTTTGATCCCAGGGTGCCGATGACGGACGTCAAAAGCCGCGAGAGATTCCGAGGCTGGCCGAGTCACGCTTGTACCCGGCGCGGATGCGTTCGTAGGGTCCATAGTGCGCCGCCCGGGCATCGAGGCGGATCCCGCCGATCGTCCAGGAGAGTCCTCCGCCGGCCGAATGGTACGGGGTGAGCGGCGCCCGCCCCTCCTTCCCCCAGCCCCACTCGACGAACGCGTCGGCCCACAGGCTTCCGGCGAGGTTGCGCCCGACGTCGGATCGAAGATGCCAGACCTCGTTTCGGTCGGGGTTCCAGATGCCGTGCCCCGTCCAGCGGCGCGTGTCTCTCCAGGCAACCCCTGCCGTCAGGTCCAGCCGCGCTCCCCAGGGCCGTGTCCCCCAACGTCCGGCCGCCCGCAGTTGTACACGTTCGTTGTTGTCGGAATAGTCTGTATAATCCCCCGCTCCGGTCAGGGTGACGAACCCGGGAGATCGCCAGGTGATCCCGCCCCCCACCTGATTTCCCGAAACCCTTCCGGGATAGGTCTCGAAGGTGAAGAGGGCGAAGTGGGAACCGGAGAGATCCGCCCGGAGGCGGTCATGAGCGAACCAGCCCAGGTTGAGGTCGCCAGTGAGAGGAACGTAGCCGGCTTGGTCCGGCCGGTCCAGCTGGACCTGCAATCCGCCGGAAACCAGGAAGGGGGTGGACATCCGGTAGTCGCCGGACACGAAAAGCCAGCCGTCCTGCTGCCGGCCGAAAGACTCGCGCCGGAACTGATTGCCGAGCCAGCCGCCCCGGAGATGGCCGCGAAAGGCGACGGGGATCTCTACTTCCAGGCGCCATGACCGGCTGGAGAAATCGTCGGAATCCTCCGCCCAGCCCCACGTGGCCGTAGCCCGCGGCCGCCAGGGTTCCGTGACCTCGGCGCGCAGATCGCGCGCCGCCTCGGAAGCCGGCTCCCTCGCCTCGGCCTGGTCGAGCGCGGCCAGGGCGAGATCGGGGCGGCCATTCCAGTGGTGCAGGCGCGCCAGGTCCACCCAGCCGTGGGAATCTCCCGGATGCGCCTCCAGCAGCTTCTCGTACTCGCGGCGGGACTCATCGGACTCCCCCAGCCAGGCAAGCATGCGGGCCTCGCCTCGCCATGCTCCCAGATCCGAAGGATCCGCCCGGCGCGCGCGCCGGTAGTCCCGCAGGGCCTCAGCCGGATGGCCGCTCCAGGCGCCGGCCAGGGCACGCAAGGACCAGATGTCCGAGCGGTCCGGGTGGCGTTGCAGGAACCAGCCGAGTTCGTCGAGCGCTTCGCGGTACCGGCCGGCCCAGGTCAGCTGCGCTCCCAGTTCGGGCGCCAGCGAGTCGCGCGCCTGCGGATCCCGTTCCAGGAGCCGGCGAAACGCCGCGATGGCGGCGGCGTGCTCGTCGGCGCGGGAGGCCCGGCGGGCCGCTGTGAGCAGGGAGTCGGATGAGTCCGCCCCATAGACGCCGGCGTTCGCCAACGCCCCCAAGACAAACGGCGCCCGGGAGGAGATCTCGCCCGGCTCGACACGCGGCGGTTCCCAGCCACAGGGCAGCCGGAGGGGCGCGAGAACCGCCAGACAAAGGCCAATCCATAGACCTGAGGCTGCCGGCCCGCACCCAAGCCGCCTGCGGCGTCCAGTGCCTGTCTGAGGACCTGTGGAGTTCATCGTTGGCCTCGATCGTCTCCTGTCGCGAACCTACCCGGCGCGTTCCGAAATCGACCAGCGCCTCTCGGCCGGCGCGGACGAGCGACGCCAACGTCCCGGATGGCGCGTCGGCGCCGGCGCGGTCGGCGCACAGTGCCGCGTGCGCACCGCGTCGTGGGCGATCTCCGGCAGGTCCCCTTCGGAAGGTCCTCCGATCGTCACTCGCCCACCTGCCTCGCCCCTTGGACTGCCCCCACCCAAGACACCGGCGGACGGGAAGCTCCTGGAGCGGGATCAGATTCTCAGGGGCTACTGGAGTTTTCGGCGTCCGGACCCGGGTTCTCCTGGAGGAATCGGATCGGCGGGCCGAGGGCACGGGCCTGGCTCTCCTGGGGCCGTCGCCGTGGCTGGAGGACGGGTGCGCAGATCAGAACTTCTCGCATACCAAAGAAATAGGTCCTGGAAGCAATAGTGTTACGAGACCGACATAGCCGAAGGCGGAGGCGGCCAGTTGACGGCACCAGCGGATTTTCGGGCATGCCGAGACCGTTTGGGCCAGTATCTCGCTCCTGCCACTCCTGGTGTCGTCACGTCGTCAACATGGTCAGCGGCCGGGTGGAACGGAACCCGCCGCCGATCGGTCCGCCAGGAGCGCGGAGCGCGCCCCCTCGGTCCCGCCGCGCTGCGGTGCTCGCCGAAAGCGAACCAACCCGGCGCGGTCGCTCCCCCGCGGCTTGACCCCACGCTTACCTCACTGTCCCAACCGCAACTGCCCCTTCTACGAACCCTCGCCCCTCTGGAGCCACCGCCATTGGGGCTTCTTATGACGCGCCAGCCTCTCCCCAGCCTGCTGAAGTTCGCGTTCTGACCGCTAGGACTCGCTGCGACCGATCGGCCCGGCCACCGCTCCGCCTGGCCACTCATCTGGCCTTCCGCAGCCCGTCCCTCTTTCAGGCCGTGACTCCCCACGAGAGCCTCAAGCTCCATCGATTGAAGCCAGACCTTGCATCCCAGGCGTGAGAGCGTCCGACGGGACCACCGTCGAACGCTCGTCGCTACCCCCGCAACAGGATTCCTTCCACAACCTTTGGCGTTGTCAGTCGATCAGCGAACGCTGACGAGACGGATACTGCGCTGGAGGCCGCCAGCCCGGAGCCGGCAGACGTAGACTCCGGCGGCGGCTTCGCGGCCGTCATCGTCCTTGCCGTCCCACAGGATGCGGTGATGCCCGGCGGCGGCGGGACCACCGGCCAGCAGGCGCACCTGGCGTCCGTGCAGGGTGAAGATCCGCAGATCGACGTCAGAGGGCGACGGCAGCGCGTAGCTGATCTCCGTCACTCCGCCGAAGGGGTTCGGCTGGCCGGCCAGCATCAGAAGTCCGGCCGGCGCCGGATCGGGCGACCCGCTGGTGCCATCGTCGAGTTTCTCCGTGCAGAAGCGCGACCCGTTCCCCGCGCGATCGATACCCTGCAGCTTGTACCACACGAGACTGCGATCACCTGGGAAGTCGGCGAAGTGCTCGTAGGGAACCGTCGAAGGGTTCTCGTCGATGCAGGTCTCGATCAGCAGGTTCTCCGGGTTGGGCACGAAGTTGGGGTCCCTGCCGCGATAGATGCGCCAGCGTTCGACGCGCTCGGGGAAGCCGAGTTCGTCGAAGAGATCGTCGTCCCAGCGGATCCGGATGGCGTTCTCGCCGGGATTGTTGTCCCCTTCCGGCGGCACGTGCTGCACGGAGAAGCCGCACGGATCCCGCGGCGGCACGTTGTCAATCTCGATCCGCAGGTCTGTGCCGCCCACCACCTCCTGGCCGTTGCACAGGAGCGTGAACGGGACGTAGGCGAAGTTGGTGTGCACCGGGTCGTTGTCGATCAGCCGGACCCGAAGATCGCGGCACTCGCCGGGCCGCAGCACGATCTCCTGGAACTCGAGATCGAGCGACCAGTCCTGTGGCAGGATCACGTCGTCATAGCGCGGCGGACTCCCGAGGCGGACCGTCAGGGTGCAGGTCTCGCGCCCCGGGTTGCAGACCTGGAAGGTCTGGTCGTGCACGAACGGCTCATCTCCCCGCCCCTCGCCGGCCACCACGGTACCGGGAGGAAGCCCGGGGCGCGGCGGCACGGTATCTCCGGCCTTGGCGTAGAGCTCCTGGATGTTGATCTGGGCGAGGTTGTCGTCGTAGCGGGCCCGCTCGTCGATCTGGCCGTCTTCGGCATTGGTGGCGATCACGCCGAGGCAGTAGTGGTTGATGGTCGGCGGCGGGTAGGGGATCGTCCAGAGCACGCCCGCCACCTCGGAACTGCCCGGCGCGATCAAGGGAATATTGTCGGAGTCGATGAGCGTGGCGGTCGAGGGGAAGAGCAGTCCCAGGCCCGGATCGGCGAAGTAGAAGTCCACGTCGACGTTGCTGGCGGCGTTCACGCCGACACTGCGAACCCGGGCGAAGAGCTGGTTGGCGATCCCCTCGGCCGGCGGGTCGATGATCCCGTCGGAGTTGTTGTCGATGTAGATTTCGGGACTCGCCCAGAACTTGTTGCACGGCGAAGGCTCTGTGCAGACGTCAGCGCCGCAGTCGCGCATGCAGAGGTCGACGTCCTCGCCGGGCTGTCCGACCAGGAGCGTGGCCCGGATCGAGGTGGGGCCGCAGGCACTGAGCGGTTCGACCAGGACCTGGGTGTTGGAGCCATTGTAGGCATCGCTGCTCGGCGAGGTCGCGCCCGCGAAGAGGCTCCCTTCGCAGAAGGGGTCGCCGGCGTCGCCGCGATTGCCCCCGGAGCCGACTCCCTCCGCGAGATCGTCGTGGTCCAGCACGTGATCGGCGCCCGACTGGTCATTGCACTCCAGGTCGACCTTCGGATGGCACTCGCTCTGGTTGCTGGAGACATTTTCGTCGATGTGCCAGATGAGGAGCCCGGGGGCGTGGATTTCCGCGTCGAAGCCGTGGGCCGTGCGGTACTCCACCAGGAAGTACTCCGTCCCGGGGGTGCCGTTGGTCCACATCTTGAGCGCGGTCGGTGTCAGCGTGGCCGACTGGATCGGCCAGGCCGGGAGATCAAAGGCCACCACGCCGGGATTGATCCAACCCAGTTCGGTCTTCGCCCAGGCCGACATGTGGGCCGGCGACTCGGGGCTGTTCCAGTTGCCGCCCCCCATCAGGCACCACTCTCCCACGCCCTCGCTGAAGTCGGTCGTGCAGTTGGCCCCCTGCGTCGACGTGTCGTAGAGGTCGGGCAATCCGAAAGCGTGACCGAACTCATGGCAGAAGACGCCGATCTCAATCATGCTCCCCCCGCATGAGAGCGCGGGCATGATGGTATAGTCGTTGACGCGAATGAAACCGCCGCCGGTGCGAGCATCGTTGGTGGTGAAGATGCCCTGCGGCCAGCCGGTCAGCTGCCAGCGATGCGACCACATGTCGTGCACCGGTCCCGGGCCACACTCTCCCCCTTCGTCGGGGTGAACGATGGCCACGAAGTCGACAAAGCCGTCGTCGTCTCCCGAGTTGGGGATGTTGTCCGGACCATCGTTGTCGTAAACGCTGAAATCGACCGCGGGGTCGTTGGCCTGCAGGACTTCGGTGATGAACTCCCCGGTTTTCGAGTTCACCGGATCGATGCCCCACTGCCCGCCGCAGTAGTAGTCATCCGTGTTGCTGGTGGTGACCCAGTTGTACACCGTCCCGGTGAGGGCGATGTCCCCGTAGGAGATCTCATCGTAGTACTCCGTCATGGTTCCGGTCGGCCACGGACCGTCGAAGAGCTCGGTCTGCAGGTTGGCGGCGGTGATGGGGTCGGCACCCGTGTCGGAATACTTGCCCAGCATCACCGGGACATAGCGGCTGCCGGTCACGGCGGTCAGCCGGCGGACCTCCGCCGGGGACATCCCCTGCAGTGAGATCTCCCCGCGCGCCACCTGCGCGCGGATCTCCTTCTTCCGCTCGGTTTCGGCGATCCAGGCGCGGGAGAAGGTATAGGCGGTTGGGATCTGCTCCCGCACCTGTTCCACGACCGCGGGGAAGGGGCCGCCGTCGCGCGGCGACACCGGCAGGGCCAGCGCGTCGGCCGCGCCGGGACGCCACCATGGAGATCCTCCGAACTCCAAGGCGGGAACCAGCGAAAGGACCGACAGCACGCCGACAGGGAGGAGCCGGACGGCCGCAGCGGCGAAGCGCAAG
Source organism: Candidatus Eiseniibacteriota bacterium (assembly GCA_029569475.1). The sequence continues at coordinate 41,343 of JAKQSZ010000040.1, forward strand.
GACATCTCTCTCGGGCCGCGGGGAGCGGCGCCGGATCTTGATCCATCGAGTGACATGGCTATCTCCTGGAAGCGCCCGCATGATCGGCGGACGCCACGGTGGGTTGGAGAGAGGCCCGGGGCGTGAGGCAAGTTGTTGGTGGGTCGGGACCCCCGGTCCGGAACGAGCGAGAGCCGGATCAGGTCGTTTGCGAATTCCGTCACAAACTCCCGCGCTGACGCGAACCGACGATCTTGTACAGAGACTGAGGCGAGGTCAAGAACAATGCAATCTCACTGCATCTATCGTCGGGAGTTCATGTCTTGGTTGACGTTCTCTCTCCCACGCCAGGTGTCGCCGGGCGACCGCCGCCGCCGTTCGCGACCCGCGGGGCCAGGCGCAGGCTCGCCGGCATCGGCATCCAAGCACGTGGACCTGGTTTTCGGGGTGAGCGTGAGGATGTTGTATGCTGGGACCGCCTGTGCCAGCGCTTCGGGCGCGACCAGGGAACTCGATCCACGGACACTACGGGCGCGGCGCGCATGGTGCGGCCGCTCCGCTCTCTCGGGAGCCAGCCGCGGGGGATCGCTCGATGGATGACTCACTGTCCACGCCTCTCCTTCGGGCGCGTCCGCGCGTCCTGGCGAGCTGCGCGGTGTCCCTCGACGGCTGCATCGACCACACCGGCCGGAGCCGCCTGGTTCTCTCCAGTTCCGAAGATCTGGAGCGGGTCGACGCCCTGCGGGCCTCGTGCGATGCCATCCTGATTGGTGCGGGAACGCTCCGGCGGGACAATCCAAGGCTGCTGATCCGGAGCGAGCGGCGCGTGCGCGCGCGGCGGGAAGAGGGCCGCTCGGCTCACCCGGCCAGGGCGGTGATCACCGGGAGTGGCGAGGTTCCCTCCGGCGCCGCCTTCTTCACCAACGCAGAGGGTCCGAGGCTGATCTACTGCCCGCAGGCGGTGGTCGGGCCGCTGCAGCGCCGGCTGGGTGAGGCCGCCGTCGTCGTCGCCGCGGGCGGACAGGACGTCGATCCCCGCGCGGTGCTCGAGGACCTGGCCGGACGTTCCGTCCGCCGGCTCCTGGTGGAGGGAGGGACGACCATTCTGACCCTCTTTCTCTCGGCCGGCCTGGTGGACGAGCTTCGACTGGCGATCGCTCCGTGCTTCGTGGGGGACGCCGCGGCGCCCCGCTTCGTACACCCCGTCGCGTTTCCCTCAGGAGCGCTCCGGAAGATGCGCCTGGCCGACGTGGAGAAGCTCGGCGACATGGCGATCCTCCGCTACGAGGCGGAGCCCCGCCTCCCCGAGCTCGACCGCGCGGAACGCGACATCGGGCCTCCACGAGCAACCGAAGGGGCCCGAGAGTGCGAAGACCTGCGCCACCTTCGGGACGCGATCGAGCTCTCGAAGCGCTGCACCCCCAGCGCGGGCGCCTACTCGGTCGGAGCGCTCATCGTCGAGCCCGGCGGCCTGGTCATCGCCACCGGCTACAGCCGGGAGAGGGAGGGAGCCCACGCGGAAGAGGTCGCCATCGAGCGCGCCCTGCGCGAGGAGCGCACGCTGGCGGGCAGCACGCTGTACACCTCCCTGGAGCCGTGCAGCGTCCGGCTTTCCGGCCGTCGTTCCTGCGTCGAGCGCATCATCGAACACCGCATCGCCCGGGTCGTGTTCGCCTTGCGCGAGCCCCCGGTCTTCGTGCGTTGCGAGGGCGTACGGACGCTCCAGGAGCAGGGCGTGGTCGTGGTGGAGATCCCGGAACTCGCCGCGCAGGTCGCCGAGGTGAACCGGCATCTGCTGTCGGAATGAAGCATCGGACGGAGGAGTCCACCGGACCTACCGAGCCCTTCCGTCGGTCCTCCGCGGTGGGAACCGGCCTCGGCGGCGGAGAAACCGCATGATGGCCACCCGGGTGGGACCCTGCGCTCGCGTCACGGCACACCATCCGAGGCCTTCATCGCGCGAGCCGTGCTCACATACCGCATGGGTATGCTCCGCGCGGCTCGCGGTGCGACCGGCCCCATCTGGCACGCGCTGAAGCCTTGCGCTCACGGATCACTGCCAGGCCAGGGCGTACCTCTCCAGCCTGAGGATCAGATCACGCCCTGGCTCTTCAACTCCGCCAGCTGATCGGCTCCATAGCCCAGCCGGCCCAGGATCTCGGCATTGTGTTGTCCCAGCGTCGGAGGCGGAGCGTTGACCTCGGTCGCGGCGTTGTTGAAGAGGGCCGTCAATCCGAAGACCTCGATGGGGCCGATCTCGGGGACGTCGATCTTCTGCAGGACGCCGCGGTGGGCCACCTGCGGCTGCCGCAACGCCTGTTCGAGCGAGAGGATCTCTCCGCTGGGAACTCCCCGGTCGTTGAGGGCCTCGACCCAGTGCGCCGTGGGGCGCAGCGCCAGCCGCGCCTCCAGCAGCGGGGTCAGTTCCTTGCGATTGCGCTTACGGGTGTCGCGCTCCTGGAACCGCGCGTCGACCTGGAGCTCCGGCATCTCGAGCACTTCGCACACCGCCTCCCACTGCTCCTGCTTGTTGGCCGCGATGTTGATGTATCCGTCCTGAGTGCGGAAGGTGCCCGACGGGGCGGCGGTGAAGTTGTCGTTGCCCATGACCACGGGCTGCTGCCCGCCGATCAGGAGATTGGCCGCCACCCAGCCCATCAAAGGCATGATCGAATCCAGCAGGGCGATGTCGATGAACTGCCCCTCACCCGTCCGCTCCCGGTGATAAAGCGCGGCCATGACGGCAAAGGCGGCATTGAGCCCGCCGACCGTATCGCAGACCGGGAAACCGGCCCGTAGTGGGTTGAGTTTCTCGTCGCCGTTGATGGCCATCTCGCCGGAGAGCCCCTGGATGATCTGGTCATAGGCCGGTTTTCCGGCGTCGGGTCCGGTCTGGCCGAAGCCGGAGATGGCGCAGAAGACGAGCCGTGGGTTGATCTCCCGCAGAACGCTCCAGCCGATGCCGAGCCGGTCCATGACACCCGGCCGGAAGTTCTCGATGACCACGTCGGCCTCGCGAGCGAGTCTCTTGAAGATCTCCTTCCCTTCGGGGCTCTTGGTGTTGAGGGAGACCGACTTCTTGTTGCTGTTCTGGGCCAGGAAGCTCGTCCCCATGAGACGCTTGTTGTACTCCGGGACGATGCCGAGCTTGCGAGCCAGGTCGCCGTCCTTGGGGTTTTCGATCTTGATCACCTCGGCGCCCAGCAACGCCAGGTGAAGGCTGGCGAAGGGCCCCGAAAGCACATTGGTGAGATCCAGCACCCGGACACCGTCCAGGATTCGTTTCCTGCTCACAACCCATCCTCCCATCGCGTCACCTCGACGCCCCGATGTTCGCCGCCGCGCTGTCCTCCGGTGCGTGAAACGGAAGCAAACCCGTGCGCGGCGATGTCCAACGACCCTGTCTTCCTGCCGGAACTCACACGCGCGAGAAGACCAGACCAGTCATGTCCTCACGGGTTCGCGAGAAGGGCCAGACCGGTCCCTGACTTCTACGAGATCGCGATCGCGCCCGTCTTGTACACCCGTCCGGGGAGCTCCCGCGCGAAAAAGGCAGCCACGTCGCGCGCCGTTCCGATGAGCGAGCCCAGGTCGATGTCGTCACGCCGCCCCATGCGCTGCAGCGCGTGCACCAGGTCCTCGGTAGCGACGTTGCCCGCCGCGACCTTCGTGAAGGGGCAGCCCCCGAGGCCGGCAAAGGAAGTCTCGAAGCAGGTCACCCCGCAACGCATCGCGGCCTGGATGTTGGCCATCCCCAGACCGTAGGTGTCGTGGAAGTGGCAGGTGGCCTGGATACTCCGGTCCAGCCGGAAGAGGGACTGGAAAAGCCGCTCGACCTGCTCCGGGTTGGCATGTCCCGCCGTGTCCGCCAGGCTGATGTTGCGCAGACCGGCTTCCAGGTAGGCTCGCACGATGCCGAGGACCCGTTCCTCGGAAATGGGGCCTTCGAAACCGCAGCCGAACGCGCTCTGCACGGACACCTGGACGCTCTTCCCCGCCTGCAGCGCCGACTTCGCCATGGCCACGATGCGGCCTTGGGCCTCGCCGGTGGTCATGCCGGTGTTCTTCCGGCTGTGCGTCTCCGACGCGGAGACGCCCATGCAGAAGAGCTCGACACCGACTTCCAGCCCGCGCTCTAGCCCCTTCTCGTTCAGCACGAGGCCGGAGAGAACCGCGCGATGCGGCTCTTGGGACAACGTGCGAAAGAGCGCATCCGTGTCGGCCATCTGCGGCACCTTGTCGGCGCGAACGAAGGACCCGACCTGCACGAGGTCGAGCCCGCAGCCGACCAGGCTGCGCAACCACTCCAGCTTCTTCTCGGTGGGAACCGTGCTCGCTTCGACCTGCAGGCCGTCGCGCGGTCCGACTTCATGGACCAGGATCCTGGACACCCCTTCCCCTCCCCTAACTCGCCGGATCGGGGCCGTCGTGGCATTCCGCCCCGGCCTCGCCCGGACCGGCCCGCGCGCCCATCCAGCGGCATGGACGCCCGCCCGGTCCCCAAATCCGGACAACCGAGAGCAATTGTAGGCCACGACGCCGGCCGGAGAAACTCCCGACTGATCCGGCGCCAAGGGTGGGACCGCCGGCACGGTCCGCCCTCGTCTCGCGCCGGCCGGGTAAGAGAGGCCGTCGGGGCTTCCCGGCGCCCCCGGCTCCCGCGAGACGTTTCCGGGTCGCCGGGGCGCGCGGGAGGGAGGACGCGGCAGCTCCGGAGAGACCGGGAAGACCGGGGGCGCCGACGTCTGGAGGCGGGCGCCTCTTTCGAACGACCAAGAGGTGGTCGCGAACGGGCTCGCCTGGATATCTCACGCTCCAGCCGTCACCCGCACGTGCCCGATGGCGCTTCGCGCATTCGTCGAGTTGTCTCGTCCGGCGTTTGCCCGGGAGTGCAGCCCCGGGGCTCGCCGAACGAGCACTCTGCACGGTCAGGTCTGGGTGCAATCAGCCGAGTCCGAATCGGGATAGGGGGCGGCGGTTCGCCCGTCGCTCCCCTCCCACACCACCGGACAAGCGGGTCCGCATCCGGCGGTTCGAGAAGTTGAGGTTACGCGCCCAGCCTGGGAAGACCCATCTGGTCGAACAAGCGATTGGGAAGC
>JAKQSZ010000042.1 GCA_029569475.1 Candidatus Eiseniibacteriota bacterium
ACGACATCTGGCGACGTGCTCGCCCTCCCCAATGCTCACATAGCGCACTGGCTATGCTCCGCTTGGTGAGGGCTGTGCGCGCCGCCAGCTGCCGCACTCTGGCGCGTTTTCGCTCGCGGATTTCTGACGCATCGAGGTTAAGCTGAGCGGATACGACTACCAGCTCGAGGTGCTTCACTCCGAACTCCGGCACGGCGTCGCCCTGCCCACCGGCTTCGTGTACATTGCCAACCGCCTCATGGAGGCCATCGAGGATTCGCGGGAACTCGACGTGGTCCTGGCGCACGAGATCGCCCACCTTGAGTTCTCCACCCGCGAGGGAGGGCGGCGAGAGTTCAGCTCCCTCGACCTCAGTGGCACACGGTCTACGCCTCGGACTGCCGCCGAACCGGGGTTAACGCTAACAGCCCGGACTACCGGTCCTCTGCCACGTCCGGGTTCCTCGCGGTCGCTGGCCCGCGTTTGCCTTGGTGGCCCCCGGGGGGCACAATACCGGCTGGCACGGTCGGCGTGAGGGTGCGTTGAGAGAATCGGGCCTCGGGCGTTCCGCGACGGAGGTCGAGCAACTCCCCGGGGGAAGAACCCTCAAAGTGAAGTCGTCATGTGACGAGCACACGCGGCCGGAGCCCGTCGATGTATGCCAAGAGCGCGAATCACGGCGCGGCCGCCGGGACCTTTCCTGCCGGCCTCAGGCGTGACGCGATCACGATCGGCTACGGCGTGGCGGCGCGCCGTCGAGGAGGGCCCCATGAGCGACCGTCTCTTGTTGGAAGAGCTGCAGCGTCAGAACCGCCAGCTCCGGCGGATGCTGTGGATGATCTCCGGCATTTCCGTCGCGGGCTCCATCGCCTTGGTGGCCGTGTTGTCATGCGCGCCCAAGGCCATGGCCCCGCCGGGCGAGGTACTGAAGGTCAACCGGCTCGAGGTCATGAACGGCCGAGGCGAGGCCGTGGTCGTCATCTCCGCGGATGATTCCGGCCGCGGCAAGATCGTGACAAGCCTTGCCAATGGGCAGCAGCTCGTCCAGATCGCCTCGACGGACGAAGGAGGCACGGTCGCGGTCTGCGGTCAGCAGGGGAAGATCCGCGCCGCCATGGGCGTGACGAAGCGTGACGAGGGCACGGTCTTCAATTTCGACGGGAACGGCCACCGTCTACTCGCCTTCGGAACGGCCGGGACCGGCGAGGGGGCGCTGCTATCGTTCACCCGCAACGGCCAGGTGCGCGAGATGTGGCCCTGAGCAACAGGGCCTGAGAAGAACGACCTGGGATGGCGGCGCTTCCGTCGCTTCAACGGGGACGACCATTGAGCACACGGCGCCCGCGACGCCGGTGCGGCGTCAATGGGCGCCAGGTGCTGTCAGGCGCGCAGGTGCTGTCAGGCGCGCCAGGTCCTGACAGGGGCGCGCCAGGCGCTGTCAGCGCGGCCAGGTGCTGACAGGGGCGGGCCAGGCCTGACAGGGGCGCGCCAGGCGCTGTGAGGCGGCTCCAGGTGCTGCCAGGTGCGCCAGATGCTTCAGGCCGCTCCCGGTGCCGCCAGGCAAGCTGTCAGGCGACGTCCGGCCACGGGACGCGAGGGGAGCAGCGGACTCGATCAGTCCACCCAGCGGAACCACTCCCGTGATTTCCCGCACAGCTTGCACTTCTCGGGCGCGGCCTCGCCGAACTCGATGTTGCCGCACTGCTCGCAGACCCAGACGCCCTTCAGCTTGAAGTCCTCTCCGCGCCGGGCCGCTTCGAGGGCTTTCTCGTACAGGCGGGCGTGGATTTCCTCGGCGGCCCTGGCCCAGGTGAAGCTCCGCGCCGCCTCCTTGACCCCCTCGGAGCGCGCATCCTCGACGAATTTCGCGTACATCTCCGTGTACTCGTAGGTTTCACCCGCCACGGCGTCCTCGAGGTTCTCGACGGTTCCGCGGATCATGCCGAGGTCCGCGAACTCGTGCATGGCATGGATCGTCTCCGCGTGGGCGGCGGCGCGGAAGAGCTTGGCGATGCCGTTGTAGCCCTCGGCGTCAGCCTTGCGGGCATAGGCCAAGTACTTGCGGTTGGCCTGGCTCTCGCCGGCGAAGGCGGCCTTGAGATTTTCACGGGTCTTTTCCATGTGGGTCCTCCTGCCGAGTTCTGGATTGCGGTCATGTCATCGTGCCATGCCGACCGTCTGGTTCGCGGTTGGGGGGCAGACGGTGGATCGATCATTGAGAATGTTGTTCCCACTGTGCGCCTTGTTGTCGTAGCTCGCAACAACAAAGCGCCTTTCGACGACGTCGTCCGCAGCGTACGTTCCAGGCTTTTGGTTGTACCCCCAGGCTTTTTCGTTGCGGCGCGGCGGGGCTTGAGGCCGGCGCGACTTCTCAATAGAGATTGCGCGTGCGTTGGGGCCTGGCCGCGGCCACCGACAGCATGGATCGACGCACGGCGCCATGGCTGTGTTGTCCGGGCAGGCAGCGTTCCCTGCGGGGGCTTGCGGAGAGGGCGCAGTCGCTGGAACGAGACTGGGGTTGCGCGTGTTCTCATCGGTGTCCGACCCTGACAGGTGCGACAATCCGGCGGAGCAGAAGGAGGCATGATGTCCAAGGCGATCACGTTGGCAGTCACCGGCGCCCAGAAGATGGCTTGTGAAGGCTGCGAAAAATCGGTGGAGCGGATTGTCCGGGAACTCCCCGGCGTCACGAGCGTGCGGGCGCGGTCCTCCGATCAGCGGATCGAGGTCGGCTACGATCCCTCCGTCCTCGACATCGCACGAGTCGCCGACAGCCTCCGGGCCGCGGGCTACGAGACGACGGTCGTGTCGTAGCAGGGGTCAGTAGCAGGGGCCAGGAGTCCGGACATGGCGTGCCATGACGCGAGCCGCAGGCGGTTTGTGCCGCGGATTCTTGTCCGGTCAGGGGGCCTTCGCGGCGCCCGGGGTCAGGAGCGTTCGGCGGGGATGATCGTGATGTCGCCGCTGTGTTCCACGATGGCGTACTCGATCTGCTCGAGGCGCTCGAGACCATGGCTGGACCGCGCCGCCGAGAGGATATCGGCCTCGTTGACGCGCATCTTTCCCATGCGGTCCCCCAGCGGTTGTCCGTTCTGGAGGACGACGATGGGGAGGCCGTCCAGCCAGCGCTCCAGCAGCGGAGAGCGCATCTTCAGCTCGGACAGCAGGATGTTGGTGCCGACCAGCGTCATGATGAGCAACAGCCCGTTGGTGATCGAATGGTCCTGATCGACCATGGCCTGCTGTGTGGTTTCGCTGATGATCAGGAGCAGGACCAGCTCGAAGGTGGTCGTCTGCGACAAGGTCCGGTTGCCGGCGATGCGAAAGATCACCAGCAGGAACACATAGACAAGCAGACCCCGGATGATGGACTCCATGGTCGCCCCCTCGCGACCGACCTGCCCGGGTGGCAGGCCGGCTCACGGATAGATGAACTGCGTGAACTGGACCGCGCTTGGAGCCCGGGAGCCGGAGCGACGGGAGGCCTCGCTGTTTCCAGACAGAGCGCCATGAAGAGTCGCGCCCGGCCGCGACAGACCGCCCTGAGGAGTCGCCCTCGGCCCTGGAAGACCGCCCTCAAGGTTCGAGATGTCGCCGGTGGTCAACGGCTCCACGAGTCGTGCTCCCCGCTCAACTGCTCCATCGGCATCAACAGTTGTTTCCAAGGACCGGCTCTCGACGCTGGCACGGATCGAGAGGGGGCCGAAATCATCGGCCTCGTAGCTGACCGTGATGACGGCTGTCCTGCCCGGCGTCGCGTCCGAAGCCGCGAAGACCCAGAGTGCGCCGTCGGGAACGACTTCTTCACTTCGTGGCGACGGCTCGAACTGGATGTCGGTGGCCGCCCGCAGGAAGTCATGACCCAGCCGAAGACCGATCGCACCCTCCGCCGCCATGGCGCCATCGACGTGAAACCGCAACTCCGCCGGCGAGTGGTAACGCTCGAAACGGTCGTATTCGATGCGCCAGGTCGAACCTTCGGCACCGACGGTGGCTTCGCTGAGCGGGCCACCACCCAGGAGTCCGGCGCCGGCGGCGGCCAGGATCGTGGCCATGACCAACCACCCGATCCGCTCCACTCTCCACTGGCGCTGGTGATGCCTCAGGTCCTCCTCTACCTCCAGACCCTTCAGACGCTCGATCTCTGCGGACATCAGCATCACCTCCTGCGCGTGAAACAGCAGGAGGCGTGCCAGCAATGTCCGGCGGTGGAAGAAGCACTGGCGTGAGTTGTCTCTGATGGGAGAGCATCCTTTGGGGCTGGCGTACATTCTCAGAGACAGGGAGCATCCGGGGAGACCCGAAGGGTATGAGGACCGGAGGAGTCCTGCCCGGCAACCGCCTTGGCCTGCAGGAAGCCAGGCCTCGCCCTCCCCCCTTTCGGGCTCGGGACTTTGGCTGTCGGGAAGGAGGCCCTATGACTGACCGCGCCAGACGCCAGGAGCTTCGACGCCAGGCCGATGAACAGGTCCAATGCGGGGTCTATCGGATCCGCAGCAGGGTTGACGGTCGAGGCCTGCTGGCAACGACGCGCAACCTCGCAAGCGCTCGCCATCGCTTCGAGTTTGCCTTCTCGACGAGGAGCCCCGCCGCCCTGGATCATCGACTGCGCCCGCTGGTCGAAGAGCAGGGGTTCGAAGCGCTCGAGTTCGAGGTCCTCGATGTCCTTACGATCCGTCCTGGAATGACGGAGGACGAGATCCGCTCGGACCTCGCGGCGCTGGAGGAGCTCTGGCGTGAGAAGGCAGGCAGGTGAACTGAATCGAAGCCGTATGATTGCGGCAGGCCCGGTGATTGCGGCAGGCCCGGCCGAACGGCAGGGGCTCCTTCGCGTGCCGACATCGGTGAACGCGGGCTTTTCGCGGACCCGCGCCACCAGGCGAGTCTCGTCCGTCCCCGATACGGGAGCGGCCGTCTTGTACCCGGGAGGAACCATGGCCGTCGCGGACCTTCGACCCTGGGAGCGCCGTCGCCGGCCTTCGACCTTGGGAGCGCCGTGAGTACCCTCCGCGCGGATCTGCACGTCCATTCCCGCCACGCGGAAAAGCTGGAGGCAGGTTTCCTGCAACGGCTGGCGCCGACCGCGTCCTTCACCGATCCGGAGGACATTCGGATGATGGCGGCCTCTCGGGGGATGGACTTCGTGACCATCACCGACCACGACCGGATCGACCACGCGCTTCAACTCCGCGACCGCTATCCCGAGATCGCCTTCACAGGCGTCGCGTCCACGGCGACCCTCCCCGCGAGCGGCTGCCGGGTCAACCTGCTGATCTACGGCTTCACCGCCGAGGAGTTCGTGCGCATCGACCGGCTGCGCCACAATGTCCTGGCTCTGCGGGACTATCTCCGCGAACGCTCGCTGCCGCACGCGGTGGCGCACGTGGTACACCCGGCGGGCGCCCGTCTCAGCGTTGACGACGTGGAGAAGCTGATCCTGCTCTTCGACGTTTTCGAGGCCCGCAACGGCGGACAGGGGCGAGCTGGCAACTCGACCTGGACCCGGATCCTGCGGCGGCTGGATCCGGACCGGCTGCGGGAGATGTCGCGCCGCCACGGCATCATTCCGGAAGGGCCCGACCCCTGGATCAAGGGGCTGATCGGGGGCTCCGACGACCACGCCGGCGTCTTCGTGGGGCAAACGTGGACCGAGGCCCAGGCCTCGGATCTTCCGTCCTTCCTGGAGGCCATCCGGGAACGGCGCACCAGTCCCGGAGGACGGCACAACAACTACCGGTCGATGGTCTTCGCCACCTGCAAGCTGGCGTGGGACCGGTCGCGCATTCCGCCCCGTACCGCTGACGGGCCCGGCCGCGCCACCCGCACCTCCGGCGCGTGGCGCGGCGGGCTCATCGATGGTTTCTTCGAGCGCAGCCTCGACCGTCTGCGCCTCGCCGCGTGGAGCAAACAGGCGCGGATGCGGCCCGAGCGTTGGGCGCGACTGGCGGCCGAGGCAGCCGACGGGTTGTACGCGCGATCCCACGAACCGGTCGAGGAACGGTTGGACCATGTGTACCGGGGGATCGCCGACATTGCCGATGAGTTCGTCCGTTCTCTCCTGCTGTCCCTCGAACAGGACATCCGCCGGGAGGACCTCGTGGGGGCCGCGCGGCACCTGGTCGACTCGGCGCCCGGCATCCTGCTGGCGTTGCCCTTCTTCACCTCGATTCGTCATCTCAACCGGGGACGCGAGCTGATGCGCGCGCTGCTGCGGGAACATGGGGACGAGGCGCAAGGGCGCGGCAAACGCATCCTGTGGTTCACCGATACCCTCTCGGATCTCAACGGCCCCTCGACGACCTTGACGCAGATCGGCTGGTTGGCGCACCGGCATCGCCGGGACATCACGCTGGTTGGCTCCCTGCCCCCGGACGCCGCCCGGGACCGGCTTCCCCCTGGCTTGATCGAACTTCCGCACGTGTACTCGTTCAGGCTCCCGGTGTACCCGGACTATCAGATGCAAGTGCCCTCGATCCTGCGGTCACTGGAGACGCTGACGGAGCTGGACCCCGACGAGGTCTATCTTTCGACCCCGGGACCGGTTGGTCTGACGGGCCTGCTGCTGGCGCGACTGGTCGGCTGCCGTTGTGTGTCGGTTTACCACTCCGACTTCCCACGTCAGGTCGAGGAAATCGTGGGTGAGGGTGGCGCGCTGAGCGGGTTGCTCGACAGCGGACTCCGCTGGTTCTACGCGCAGGCTGACGAGATCGCGGTGCCGACCCTCGAGTACATCGAGATCCTCGGACGGCGCGGTTACGACCGGCGCCGTATGCGGCTTTTCCGTCGTGGGATCGACACCGACCACTTCAGCCCGCGCGACGAAGGGCGGCTGTTTCTGGAGGATGCCTTCGGAGTTCGCCCGGGCGTCCGGCTTCTCTATGCCGGCCGGGTTTCCAAGGACAAGCATCTCGACCTGCTGGTGGAGGTGTTCCGCGCGCTCGCGCCGGAGATGCCGGACCTCTCCCTCGTCATTACAGGCGATGGGCCTTATCTGCCCGAGATGCGGGAGCGGCTGGCGGATCAACCTCGGGCGATCTTCACGGGGCCGCTCGATCCCAAAGACCTCCCGCTGGTGTACTCCGGATCCGACCTGCTGGTCTTTCCGAGCACGACGGACACCTTTGGCATGGCCGTGCTGGAAGCGCAGTCCTGCGGGACGCCGGCGCTGGTGAGCGATGTGGGAGGCCCCAAGGAGTTGATCCAGCACGGGCGGACCGGCTGGGTCCTGAATGCCGGGTCAATCGGCGATTGGGTTGAGGGCATCCGTCGCGCGGTCGAACTCCTGCGTGTCCATCCGGAGCGTTTCGCGGAGATGGGGCGGGAAGCGCGGCGTCGTGTGGTGGAGCAGCGTGACTGGGACGCCGTCCTGCGCGCCTATGTCGACGGAGTGGGGCAATGGGACGACGGAGGCGCACCGGATGAGGGTGCCAGGCCATCGCCACCGCCCTCGTCCGGAACCGGCCGGGTCGAAACCGCGGTGCGTGGCTGACGCAAGGAACCCAACGGCGTGCTGATGACGCGAAGGAGACCCCCCGCGCCCCGATGAGGCGACGAATCCCGCGCGGATGACGCAAGGACTCCCGCAGATGGGCGGATGGACATGACTTTGCTCACGGATCGGACGGCGGAGACCGGCCTGACGTTCTGCGATCTGACGCAGGCCTACGCCTCGACGAGCGGCGGCATCCGAACCTACATCGACGCGAAGTCCTCCTGCCTGGCCCGTTACACCGCGCACCGGCACGTCCTCATTGTGCCCGGTGAACGCGATACCTGCACGGGCGGGGACAATCGCCGCTTGTACACGGTGGCGGCTCCCCGGGTGCCGAAATGCCACCCCTACCGCTTCATCCTGCGCCTCGACAAGGTCGTCGCCATCCTGCGCCGGGAGATGCCGCACCTGATCGAACTGGGCAGCCCCTACGTGCTGCCCTGGACGGCCTTGTTTCACCGGGCCCGCCGGCGCTGCGCCGTCGTCGGCTTCTATCACACCGATTTCCCGACGGCCTATGTCCGCCCGGCCGCGCGGGCTCTGGCGGGGGAGCGGCCGGCGCGCCTGGCCGAGCGCGCGGCCCTGGGGTACGCCGCCAACGTCTTCTCCAGGTTCGATGCCACGCTGGTGGCATCCGAAGCGCTGGCGGGCAAACTCGAAGGCGCCGGGGTCACGAACGTCATCCAGGTCTCTCTCGGGGTCGACACCGAGGTCTTCCATCCCTCCCGGCGCGATCCCGAGGTCCGGCGCCTTCTGGGGATCGGCGAGGGAGAGCGCCTCTTCGTCTACGCGGGGCGCCTGGACCGCGAGAAGCGGGTCGAGTGGCTGGTGCGCGCCTTCCAGGCGACGGCCCCGGCGCTGCGGGGCGTGCTGGCCGTTGTGGGGGATGGTCCCTTGCGCCCGTTTCTGGAGCGTCGGGCCTCCGAGGATCAGCGCCTGCGGGTACTCCCCTTCATCTCTGAACGGACGGAACTGGCGCGTCTGCTGGCCTCCAGCGACATCTACGTCACGGCCGGTCCCTACGAGACCTTCGGCCTGTCCGTGGCCGAAGCCCAAGCCTGCGGGCTCCCGGTGATTGGGGTTCGCGCCGGCGCGCTTCTCGACCGCGTGCCGCCGCACGTCGGCCGGCTGATCGAGACCGGAGACGCCGCCGGCCTGTCGGCCGCCATGATCGAGTTCGGGCACGCCGACCTGAGGAATCTGTCCGCGGCCGCGCGCGAACTCGTGGAACGGTCCATTTCGTGGAAAGCGAGTTTTGAGCGACTACTGCCTCTCTACGAGAGCCTCGCGGCCCGGACCGCAGCCCGGCCGGCGATGCAGCCATCGTTCGAGGCAGAACCTGAGCCCCCGCGTGGAGACCAGCGTGATGTCCGGTGTGAGTCCCGGCGTGGTCTCCCGGCGATGCCTGCGGGAGATGCGGGTTCAGCCGCTACTGGAAGATCCCGAAGTGGCCGAGCAGCCACCAGAGGATGATGAAGATCAACACCGTTCCGAAGCAGCCCCCGCCCAGTTTCTTCGCCCCCCAACCCGCCACCAAAGCTCGAAATAGCTTGCTCAAGTTGATCGACTCCTCCTGGCCGCCGGTCGCGTGGGGCGCCGGGCCTTTCCCGAGGCTCGAAATCCACGCTGCCAACGCCGGCGTTGTCTGCAAGAGGCTGCCTCACCGGAGCGCGAAACAGAAGTCCAGAGTTACGCCTCGATTCCCGGAGCGGTCGATTCGGGCAGGGCGGTCGGTTCGGACCGGCGGTCGGTCCGGGCATCGGCGGCCGGTCCGGGCATCGGCGGCCGGTCCGGGACCGGCGGTCGGTCCGGGTATCGGGCCGGTGGGGGAGCCGCGGTCTCTCCCGACATCGGCGGCCGGTTGGGACAGCGACGGTTGTGGGGACATCGACGGTCGTTTGGGGACGCGACGTGACTGGTCCGGAGACTCCACGGAAGGGCCGGGGACTCGGCACCGGCTACCCAAGCCAGATGGAGGGGCGCGCCAACCGGCCGCGAGACTCATGCCATCGCGATCCGGCCAATGACTGTGGCGACCTGGCAGGGAAGACCGGTGCCGAGCCGGGCGTACCGGCATGAGAGCCGACTCTCCGCGCGACACCTTGCGGGACGCGCCTTCGCTTCGACGCTCACGCCTGGATGTCGCTCGAGCATTCGCCTCTGATACATGGGAATAAACACCGAATTTCTCTTTGGCCGGGAAATCCTGTACGCAATGGATCGTCTCCGCGACACTGCAGTAGGACAGGATCGTCGGTCCACGTCCCGTTTCTCGATCTACCGAAGACTCAAGGAGGTTTTGCAGATGATCAGACTGTCATATACAAGTCGACTTGCTCCGTTCGCGGCCTTCGCGTGGCTGTCCCTGCTGGCCGGTCCGTCGCAGGCGTATCCCGAGGGACCGCCGGACGAACGCGCGGGCGACCCGCCGGCGTTGGAGACCTGTCACAGTGTCGGATGCCACGCTTCCTTCCCCGTGAACAGCGGCAACGGCTCGCTGACAGTCCAGGGTGTGCCGGCGTCGTACCTTCCCGGAACCAGCTACGTCCTTACCGTGCAACTGAACGATCCGGACCAGCGTCGCTGGGGCTTCGAGGCCACCGTTCTGCGCCCGACGCTCAACACCCAGGCGGGCACCGTGGAAGCCATTGACCCGGCCTTTGTGCAGGTTTCGGACCAGCCTGGCACCCAGAAGGACTATGTCAAACAGACCCTCGAGGGTTCTTTCGCAGGTCAGGAAGACGACGCTTCCTGGCAATTCCGCTGGACCGCCCCTTCTTCCGGCACCGGCGCCGCCCACCTCTACGTTGCCGGGAATGCGGCCAACAACAACGGCTTCCCGACCGGGGACTACGTCTATACCTTCAACGTGTTGATTCCCGAGACCGATCCCACGGCGGTCGGTGATGCGTGGCCAGTCCTGGCGGGCAACTTGCGGATCCTGCCCAACCCGGTGTCACACGGCGGAGCGGAGCTTCGGTTGATGGCCGGCCCGGCCGGGGAGGCCCGCGTGAACATCGTGGATATGACGGGACGGTTGGTGCGCTCGCTTCACCACCGTGCGTCCGCCGGCGAGTCCGTTTCGCTGCACTGGGACGGTCGTGACGAAACGGGGCGTGATGTCGTTTCGGGTGTCTACTACGCCACGCTCGCCGGTGCGGGGGCGAGCCTCAAGGCGCCGATTGTCGTGATCCGGTAGCTGATGAGCCTGTCGCCCGCAGACGGCACCTGATGCCGTGATCTGGTGATGGCTGATGAGCCTGTCGCCCGCAGACGGCACCTGTTGCCGTGATCTGGTGACGGCTGATGAGCCTGTCGCCCGCAGATGGCACCTGTTGCCGTGATCTGGTGACGGCTGATGAGCCTGTCGTCCGCAGATGGCACCTGTTGTCGTGATCCAGTGATCACCGATGAGCTTGGTGTCCGCAGACGACACCGGTAGCGGGCGTCCGCGGGCCTGAGGCGGCGCACGGACGGCTTCCTGGCGCCGCCCCGGTAAGTGGTACGCGGATTCCCACGAGGCTCCAGTGCGCCGTCCGACTAACGGTGCGCGGGTTTCCCAAGATTCCGGGGCGCGGTCATCGCTGACTGCGCTCCTCCTCCCTGCCTTTGCTTCCACTGCTTCGCACCGCTGCTCTCCACGGGTCTTCCGCGATGGACCCTTCGCACATCGCGCAAACTCTCCTTTCGCGACCTGTGCTACCCTCCCGGGAGCCCGGTCAACCCTGCCCCGCGGGGAGACAGAAAAGGAGCCGACCCACTTGCATAAGGCCCGTGCCTCTCGGCAGACCACGCCCGAAGCGCTGATCGAAGCGTGTCTTGCGCATGAAGAGGGTTCCTGGCCCGAGTTCCTACGGCGCTACTCCAATCTCATCTACTCGACCATTCGCAAGACCGGGTTGAGGCGCGAGGATCAGGAAGAGGCATTCCAGAACACGGTGATCGCCATCTACCGCCAACTCGGCCATCTCCGGCAATCGGACCGGCTGACCTCGTGGATCATCGGAATCGCGTGGCGCCAATCGATCAACCAGGTGCGGCTGCGATCCCGCGATTCTTCCCTGGTCGAGTACACCGACGGCGCGGCGGAGGCCGCCGACCGTACCGCTTCCGCCCAGGCGCCGATCGACGAGGTCCGGACCGCGCTAGAGCGGGCGCAGCGGGCGCAGGAGGGGATGGAGCGCCTTCCGGAGCGTTGCCGCCGCCTGCTGCAACTCATGTTCTACCAGGATCCCCCGCTGGAATATCGCGAGATCGCGCGCCGGGAGGGGATTCCCATCGGAAGCCTGGGGCCGACCCGAACCCGTTGCCTCGAGAAGCTGAAGAAGCTCCTCGCCGAGCGGGGATGGCAGCCGTGACCTCCTGGGGCCTCATCGCATCGAATGCAGACCGCGGAGGCGGGCCGGGGAGGCGTGATTCCTGGTCGACCCCGGGTCGGAGGAGTGCGCGGTATCAGAAAGCGGACAGGTGCGACTCCTGGTTGTAGGCACGGACCCGAGCCGCGGACGGAGGAGCGATGGGCAGACACGTTGCGCATGATGGCTTCGAGGCCGTCCGACGGATTCTCGGCGAGCCCAGACTCAGCGGGCCGCCGCGTGGTTGGATCGAGCGCGCCGAGCGCTGGTTGGAGGCTCAAGAAGCCCGCCACCTCGCCAAGTCGGTGCGGTCACAGCCCCGCGGCATCGGCTTGCGTGGGGCGTGGCGAACCTTGCGGGCCGCGCTCGTCCTGGACAGCCTCACCCCGGGAATGGCGCTGGCCGGCATCCGTGCGCCCCGTTCCAGTTCCTCCCGTCAGCTCGGCTTTTCCAGCCGCCACGCTTCGGTGCAACTCGTGGTTTCTCCGGGTGCCGGCGCCTCCTCGGAGATCCGGGGACTGTTCGTGCCGCTCCATCCTGAGATCCCCCGAAAGAAGGTCCGTGCAATCCTGGTCGTGAACGGTCAGGAGAAGCGCGTTCCGGTCACCGCCACCGGCGAGTTCCGCTTCGCCAGAGTCCCCGGCGGCCAGGCGCGGGTGCGCGTGGAGTGGGACGGCGCCCGCCTGGTGCTGCAGAAGTTCCGGCTGGACCCGTCGGCAGCGAACTGAGCGCCGGACCTGCATCCTGATGCCCCGCAAGCAGACCCGCAAGCAGACCCGCAAGCAGGCGCGCAAGCAGGCGCCCAAGCAGACCCGCAAGCAGAGTCGTCATCCGGATGCGCCGCCGCCAGCCGGCATCAAGGGCACCGTGGATCGGCTGCTGGAGGTGGACTCGCGGCGACTGCCGGAGTGCCTGCGGGCCGTTGTCGGGGCGGTTCCCCGGGAAGAGCGGGGTCGTGAACTCGCCCAGGAACTGCGGGATCGCGCCGCGCGCTTCTACCACTCCGATGCGGGGACCGCGCGCCGCATCGCCGATCGCGCCCTGGCGATCGCCCGCCTGACGGGGGACCCCACGGCCCTCGGGTGGGGACACCGAGCCCGGGCCGAAGCTTTCCTCTTCTCCGGCCGCATGCGGGACGCCGAGAAGTCCTACGCCGAGGCCGCCCGGGCTTGGACACGCTCCGGCGACGAGGCCCACCTGGGGCAGCTCCTGGTCGGGCGCATCCACGTCCTCGCTCTGCTGGGCCGGCTGAAAGAGGTCGATCGGGCGGCCACCCTGGCCCGCCGCTGTCTGGAGACGGCGGGAGACCAGACCTACCTCGGCAAGCTTGCCATGAACATGGGCAACCTCCGCTTCCAGACCGATCGCTACGGCGAGGCGCTCGAGGAGTACACCCGCGCCTCGCAGACCTTCCAGCGCCTGGGCCTGCGGGACGAAACGGTGATCGGCTGCGAGATCAACCATGCGGTCGCCCTGACCCAACTCGACCGCGAAGAGGAGGCGCTCGATCGCTTCCGAACTCTCGACGCGGAGTGCCGCGAACGGGGATTCGAGTTGCTCGAAGCGCAGATCGCCATGAACGCGGCCGTGGTTCACGCGCAACAGGCCGACTTCGGCGCCGCTTTGCGCGGGTTGGGACAGGCCACAGCGTACTTCCGCAGGACGGGTCATCCCGCCTTCCTGGCCAGCTGCCTCCTCAATCGCGCCGACATCGAACACCAGCTCAATCTGCACGACGAGGCGCTGGAGCTGGCATTGGAGGCGGCGCCGCTCTTCGGCTCCGAGGAGATGGCCTACGACCAGGCGCTCGCCTCCACGCAATGCGCTCTTTCGTTGCTGGCTCGCGCGAGGGTGGCGCCGGCATTGCGGCATGTGCGGGCGGCCCGTTCGCTCTTCGAGAAGGAGAAGAACACGGCGCGGGTGGCCGTCATGGACCTGGTGGCCGCGGAGGCGGCCGCGGCCCGGGGACGGTGGCAGGAGGCGGCCCGCCTGGCCGAGAGCGCCTCCGCGGAGTTCCGGCGCATCGGCCTCGCGCGTTGGGAAAGCCGGTCGGCGGCCGTGCGGGCGCGCGCGGCGGAGCAGCTCGGCCTGAGCGACCGTGAGCTCGTCAAGCTGCTCCGTTCGCTCCTGCGCAAAGTGCGGCCGCAACGCGATCCGCTCGCCGTCTGGCAGCTCCTCGAGGCCAAGGGACGCGCCCACGAGCGCGCCGGCAGACCGGCTTCGGCCGCCAGGACTTTCGCCCGGGCCGCTCAATCCCTCGAAGACCTGCGGGTCCGCATCCCGACCGAGGAGTCCAAGATCGCGTTTCTTGCCGACAAGAGCGCCATCTTCGACCGGCTGATCGCCCTCGAGTCGGGGAAGCGGCGGCCGTCGGTCGAGCAGCTCTTCGACTGGATGGAACGGTCCCGTGCGCAGACCTTTCGGGACCGCCTGCGGTCTCCCGCTTTCTACCTGGAGGGCATCTCGTCCCCGGAACTGCTGCGGCTTCGCAAGAGAATCGCCTGGCTGCACACCCGCATCGCGCGCCTCGAGCTGGGTTCGGCGGCGGATCGGGCACGGGCAGGCGAACTCCGGCGGGAACTTCACACCGCCGAGGAGTCCTGGGCGCGGCAGTGGAGGCGGAGGCGCGAGGAGAGCTCGGGGTGGCGCGGGACCAGCGTGTTTCTGCCCTCGGCTCCGCCCCCGGGCCTGGGTGAACTGGAAGCGGCGCTGCCGCGGGGTTGGGCGTTTCTCGGCTATCACCTCGGTCCCGATTCCGCCCTCGCGTTGGTGGCGACCCGCGAAGGGGCGACCTGGGTTGCGCTCGATCCGCGGACCCGCGCGAAGACGGCGCGGCTGGCCGACCGGCTGGACCTCCAGTGGGCGGCGGCGGCGGCTGATGCGGTGACCGGAGGGCGTGCCGCTCGAGTCATGCAGGCAGGCGCAGACCTCCTTCTCGCCGAACTGCATCGGCTCCTGTGGGCTCCGGTGAGCCGGATCGCGCCGGGTGGCATCCGGCGTTGGGTCATATCCCCGCACGGCCCGGTGCACCGGATCCCTTTGCACGCGCTGCGGGGAGGGGAAGGCTACCTGATCGAGAACGCCGACATCTCCCTGACGCCAAGCGGCCGGATCTGGCTGGAGTCCGGCGGCGCGGGGGCCGCGGGGGCGCCTGGCGAGGGGACCCGGCGAGCCTGGGTGGCCGGGGTGCCATCGGAGGATCTCCCCGGGGTTCGGGCCGAGGTGGCTCGGGTCAGCCGGCATCTGCGGGGATGGGACGTGCGGCGCGATCTGGCCCCCACCAGGGAAACCATGCGGACGGAGGCGGAGCGCTGCGCGCTGATCCACCTGGCGGCGCATGGCTCGCTGCGTCCGGACAACCCCGCCTATTCCTTTGTGGAACTGGCCGACGGCCCGCTCTTTGTCCATGACCTCGCGACCTTCCGCACGGGCGGGGCCAGCGTGGTCCTGTCGGCCTGTTCTTCCGGGAGAGGGCAGGCTCCTGCCGGGGATGAGTGGATCGGCCTGGCCCGGGGGTTCCTGCAGACCGGCGCACGGGCCGTGGTGGCGAGCCTCTGGCCCGTCCACGAGACCCCGACGCTGGAACTGATGGAGGCGTTCTACGAAGGTTTTGCCGCAGGATCCGACGACGCCAGTGCGCTCGGCGCGGCGATGCGGGCGGTGAGGGCACGGCGGCCGCATCCCTGGAACTGGGCGTCGTTTGCCGTCTCAGGCGACCGGGGTTTCGCCGACCGGAACGCCGACACCGCGGAATCGACCGCGGCATCCCGCCGGGGATTATGTTAGGATCGGTTCGCAATTTCACGTCGAACAACTCTCCAATCCGGGAGGACATCATGGCGGCACGATCGCTCTCCTGTGCGCTTCCCTTTCGGCGCCGGCGACTCTCGTGGCCAGGCGCGTCCTGGCTGATCGCTGGCGCGATCGCGCTGATCCCGGTCGTGCAGGCGGGCCCCGCCAAGGCGGGGCTCTATCGCCCGGGACAGATCCAGCTTGAACTCGAGCCCGAGGCGCGCATCGCCGACATCAACGCCGAGTACGGCACCGCCTCGATCGATTCTCTTCCGCCCCTCCATCTTCTCTCCTGCGAGGTCGGCACCGAACTGATGACCGTCATGCAGATGTCGGGGGATCCGCGGATCGTGTTCGTCGAGCAGTCCTACAACAACAACACCCCCGAAGCCGTGCGCCAGATGGTGGTCGCGGCGGTCGGAGGCACGATCGAGGACTATCTCGATCAGAACATGGTCCTGCGCCTTCACCTGGCGGAGATCCAGGAGCACACGAACGGCGCCGGCGTGACCGTGGCCGTCCTCGACACCGGCGTGCTGCCGTCGCACCCGGCGTTGGAAGGCTGCCTGCGTGCCGACGGCTACGACTTCATCGATATGGACGACACTCCGGTGGACACGGCCAACGGCGTTGACGATGACCATGACGACGTGGTCGACGAGGGCGCCGGGCACGGCACCATGGTCGCGGGCCTCGTGCACCTGGTGGCCCCGGAGAGCTCCATCCTGCCGATCCGGATCCTGGATGACGAGGGCAACGGGATCTCCTTCGACGTCGCTCGCGGGATCCGCTATGCGCGCGAGCACGGGGCTCACGTGATCAACATGAGCCTGGGGCTGCAGGTCGGCTGCCACATCATCGACTACGAGATCCGGACGGCCTACGAGGCCGGCATCACCATGGTCGCTCCATCCGGCAACGGCGGGATGGAGAGCGCCCTCTATCCCGCCATCGATCCTCGCGTGCTCATGGTCTCGGGTCTGGACTCGATGGACGTCAAGGCCGAGTTCTCCAACTACCATGAACTGGTGGACGTCTCGGCGCCGGGCAAGGGGATCCTTGCGCCCTACTACGACGGTGAGTACGCCATCGGGGCAGGCACGTCCTTTTCGGCGCCGATCATCAGCGGACAGGGGGCCCTCATCCGTTCGTACAACCCGAACCTGGCCCGCGACGAGATCGACACCGCCATCCGGGCGGGCGTCGTGGAGGTGGACGGGATCAACGGCAACTGGCCCTACCAGGGAAAGCTCGGCACCGGCCGCATGGACGGGCTGGTCACGCTGTCCTACCTCGGCAGCAGCTCCGCCGCCCCCGATCGCGGCCTGTTCGCCGGAGGATCGTCGCCGCGCTCCTCACTGATCATCTCGCCCAATCCGGTCCGCTCCGGACAGCTTGTCCGCTTCGCCGTGCGCCACCGGCCCCTCAACTCGGGATTCACCGGCGGGGGGGCCTCGCCAGGAGGCGCGCTTCGCATCGTGGCGGCCTCCGGGCGGATCGTTGCCGAAGTGCCTCTCACCCCGAAGGGTTCGACGGGGGCTCCGGCAGGACCTCTCCAGGTCACATGGGACGGGCGCGATGGTTCAGGGAGGCTGCTTCCGGCGGGGTCGTACCTGGCGGCGGCCGACGGAGGAGGGGCCCGAAGGTTCGTGATCGTGAGATAGATCTGCCGGCGACGCGGCTGAGACCACTCAGTCAACTCCTGAGGGGCAACCCGCGAGCGCGCCGATACCATATGCCAGCGGGCGAACTGGCCGATGCCCCCGTCGGGCACGATCAGAACGCGCTCGGCCTCGCCGAAGTGGGGAGCCAGTGGGTCCCAGATCGCCCGGCGAAGGATATGCCCGCTCTCCGTTCCGCCGGAACCGTCGAGCCGCTGGCCCTCGGCCTGCGCCCGCGCAAGCCTGGGAGATCGCCGATCGCCAGTCGGCGATCACCAGTTCAATTCCGGCCGCATCGCCGAGATCGAGAATGACCGGCCGCGACTCCGGGCCGGAGAGCACGAATGCGCGGTATCGCGTTCGCATCGCCCCGGGCTCTCCGTCCAGCCGGTGGTAGCGAGCGAAGGCAACTAGAGCGGTTTCGGCAGGGAGCTCGCGTGCGACTTCGACGAAGGGGGCTCGAGGTTGGCGGGGGATCCTATCGTGCCGCGCGTCCAGGGCCGCGCCGGTAGGCCTCAGGATCGAGGTCCTCGGGACCGCGGACCACTTGACTGGCCAGTCGCGATTGCGCTTGCCGTATCGCTTGCTGCGTGTCATTCTCATGGGCCGCTGATGAAACCGATACCGGCCGCACGTAACGTCTGGAACAAGGCAGGTAGCAGCGGAATGCGTTTCTCTCCTCGACGATGCCGCGCTCCCGATGCTCTTCGCCCAGCCGCCCGGCGGCCAGGCGCAGGGGCCGCCCTTGGGCGGTTGGCCCGGGTGGGTCCGGTCCTGACAACCACGCTGTGGATGGCGGGATGCGCCGGCGGGCACAGCGGGACCTCGGCCACGACGCCCGACTCCGGGTGGCAACGCGCCGAGTGGACCCAAAGCGGGTTCTTCGATTTCGACCGAGGTCTCTTCACGTCCGGCCTTGAGCCATCACCGGCCCCGGACGGCGCGGACGTGCACGTGAGCTTCGGCGAGGAGTCGGGGATCCGCGCGGTCGCGGTTTCCGGCGCCGCCCTTCTTGATTCATCGACGGAGCCCCCGCATCTCGTGCTGGTTGAAGGCCGCCGCTATCAGATCCGAACCGGCCAGCACCGTCTCGTGGAGTTCGAGTTGCCCCAGCTTCTTCCGTGGGGTGAAGGAGAGAAGAGATACAGCGTTGTCATCGCCTACCGGCCGCTCGGCTCCGCAGATACCACCAGCAACACCAGACGTCGGTGACACCGTCGAACGGGAGGTGGCAGAGATGAGCAGACATGGTCTGGAGAAGCATGGCCGCGCGGACCGGACGAAGAGGACAGCGAGTTGGTGGGGACCGGCGCTCACGCTGGGCGCGCTTCTTCTGTGTTTGGCAGCGCTGGCGGAGACAGCGATAGCGGACGACCCCGGGGGGCTCGCTTCCAACGACTTCGGCAACAACGGAGAAGACACCGTCCCGGCCAGCGCGTACGAGCCTGGGCGGAAGGAGCGTGAAAGCAAGGAGTACAAGAAAGAGAATCCCGATGCGGCGCAGCGTGACTACCATGCCAAGGGCGGCGCCGGCTCCAACCATGACAGCCGATGCCGCGCCAGGCTGGCCTACAAGGCGGCGCGCTATCAGGGTCCGACGAACGGTTACAATGACGCTCCCACGCGGTATGACGGACATTCGGACGGACCTCGGCCGAAAGCCGGCGGTGGCAACTACTCCGAGACCATGTCGACCGACCCGGCTGTGATCATCAACAACATCTATAAGTTTGTCGAGGACATCTGCTATCCGAAAAGGGACCCGGGAAGCGAGACGAGCGACGCCGACCTTTGCACCGCGATCGACGGCGGGACGGTCGACATCGGAACACCTTTCGCCGATCCCCTCATGTGCAAGACCCAGACCCACCTGTTCACGTCCTTGGTTCGGGAGCTAGGGTTTCCGGTACGGGAGAAGAACATCCTGCCGTCGATACGGGAGGGGGTGTATGACACGCAGACAGCGGCCGCCAACGTCTGGTACGGGGGCGCATGGCACTTCTTCGACGTGTTCGAGTCCTTCACCGACAGCAAGACCTACCTTGAACGCAAGGGGCACGCCGGGTATGGGCCCTATCACGACGCGGACGTCTGGACGAGGACTGCGGCGCCCAAGTGGGATATCCCGAGCGACTATCGAGCCGGGCGCAACGGCGAGCTGGCGGACACGACGCATTGGAAGAAGCTTCGGACCCACAAGAAGAGCGGCGGCAGGATCGAAACCGAGACGTTCGCCCTTCGACTCGGGCTCGAGGACCCTCTGGGCAACCAGACCGGGTTTGTCCACGACAGCGCCGCCGTGGAGATCGAGCGGTCCAATTACTTCCCGTTCGACCGCGTGATCCACGAGGAGCACCTGGAGCCGCCGCTCCCCAATGGGCCTCTGGCCGGGGACGAGCTGCTTCTCCTCCTCTTCAATGACGACGAGCCGCCAGGCCCCAGGCAGTACGCGCTCTTCGTCTCCAATCCGACCGCGCAGCCTCAGCCCTTCGAGGTCTCGCTGGCCGCCATGCCGGAGAGCCGAGAGGTCGCCATGAACCCCGAGTTCGTGCAAGGGGTGTTGCCGCCGAATGCGGTCCAGCAGTTTCCGGTGCAGGTCTTTCTCGGCGGCGTGATCGAGATTCCGCCCGACCCGGTCACGGATCTCCACGTCGTGTCGGAAGATCATTGCGACGTCACCATCGCCTGGTCGGCGGTGCCGAGCGCTTCGGAGTACCTGCTCTATCTGAGCCCGACGATGTTCGAGCACCCGGACGACCCCGGAGTGATTCCGATCGGGGTGACAACCGGCACGGAGTTCACGGCGGCGATTCCCGATACCGTGATCCTCGGCGTTGAAGTGCTCGGACAAAACGGACTGCGGAGCGGCCTGGATCCGGAGGGAGGGTCGACCACGGTCGCCTGGTGCGACATGACCTCCGGAATGCCGTGGCCCGGGAGCCAACCCTCCGGAGGTCTGGCCATGCTGGGCGCGTCACCCAACCCCGCCACGACATCGACGTCGCTGCAGTTCCGTCTGGCCGCGCCCGGGGATGCCGCGATCCAGATCTACAGACCGAGTGGACAGCTTGTGCGAGAGCTGCTCGTTCGAGGTTTGCCGCCGGGCGTGAGCCGCGTGGAGTGGGATCTTCGCGACGCGGACGGAGAACTCGTGCCCGCCGGTATCTATCTCTACCGGCTGAAGGCCGGGGAGCGGATAGCGTCCGGCACGAAGGTCCTCGTCATCCGCTAGCCCGCTCGTGTCACCGGACTTCGTCGCGAGGCGGCGGGCATGCCCGTCAGGGCAAGGCGCGCCGCCCGACCGACACAGGCGGAGTCGAGGCGCTCCGTCCAGGAGTGGGGGCAAGCGCAACGCAGACAGAATGGGCAGTGCCGTGGCCGCAGCAGAAGGCTGGTGAGACAAGCGGGGTAGTCGCTCGCGGACTCAGCCCGGCTCTGGCCGCTCGGATCGCGCGGAACACCCGCCGCTGGTGGAAGAACACCGCGATGGGACTTCACATCGCGTTGCCCAATCGCTTGTTCGACCAGATGGGACTTCCCCGACTGGGTGCGTGACCTCAACTTCTCGAACCGCCGGATGCGGACCCGCTTGTCCGGTGGTGTGGGAGGGAGCGACGGACGAACCGTCGCCCCCTATCCCGATCGCGGGTGAAGGGGCGTCACGGGCGTTGCTGCCATGGAGTCCCGAGAGGGGCGCGCTCCCGGCCGGGCGTCGCGCGGATGGCGCCGCTCCGCGATCTCGTGCTCCGGTCGATCACACCGGGATGGCGCAGTAGCGTTCGACCTGCTCCTCCAGGATCCGCAGGCTCCCCTTCCAGAACTCCCTCGACCGGAGATCGATCCCGAACCCGGCGGCCAGCGCGTCGGCCTTGCCCGCCCCGGTCCGCCGCAGCAGCTCGATGTAGCGCGGAACGAAGGCTGTCCCCTCGCGCCGGTAGAGGTCGTAGACGCCGAGGCCGAAGAGCTGCCCGAAGGCGTAGGGGTAGTTGTAATAGTTCAGGCTCATCTCGTAGTAGTGGGGCTTCATCAGCCACATGTACGGGTGCAGGTGCTGGGGGTCGAGCGCGTCGCCGTAGGTGACCTTCTGGGCGTCGAGCATGATGGAGCAGAGGTCATCGGCGCTCAGCTCGGCATCGGCGCGGCGCTTGAACACCTCTTCTTCGAAGAGGAAGCGGGAGTAGATGTCCACGCAGACCTGGGTGGCTCCCAGGAGCTGGTTCTCCAGGACGCCGAGCTGCTGGGCCGCGGGGGCCGACTCCAGGGCGGCGTTGAAGACGATGGTTTCGCAGAAGATCGAGGCTGTTTCGGCGAGCGTCATGGGCGCTCCCCGCAGGAGCATCGGCAGGCCGCGCTGGCAGTGGTTGTGCCAGGCGTGTCCCAGCTCGTGGGCCACCGTGATCATCTGGTCGAAGCTGCCGTCGAAGTTCGAGAGGATCCGGCTCTCTTCACGCGCCGGGATCTTCATGCAGAAGGCGCCGCCGCGCTTGCCCTTGCGCGGCTCGGCGTCGATCCAACGCTCGTCGAAGGCCCGCCGGGCGAAGGCGGCGAGATCGGGGTGGAAGGAGCCGAAGCGGGTCACGATGAAATCGCAGGACTCCGCCCACGAGTAGCGCGGGTTGTCCGTGCCGGTGGGCGCGAGCAGGTCCCACCAGGGCAGCTTTTCCTGGTGCCCGAGCCGCCTCGCTTTCATGTTCAGGTAGCGGCGGAACATCGGGAAGGCGTCGTGGATCGAGCCCAACAGGGCATCGAGCGTGGCGCGGTCGATGCGGTTCTGTTCCAGGCTGACGTCGAGGACGCTATCGTAGCCGCGCCACCGGGCCAGGGTCTGCGCGGAACCCTTGACGCCGTTCATGGCGAAGGCGACCGGCTCGCGGATCGACTCCCAGGCGCGCAGCTCCGCATCGTAGGCGCGGCGGCGCACGTCCGGGTCCGGGTCGCTGGCCAGCGCGCGGATGACCGTCACCGGGAGCGTCTCGGTCCTGCCGTTGCGCTCGAAGGGAACCTGCAGCAGGCTGGTGAGCCCGCCTTGCAGCTTCCACATGGCCGCCCCGCCCGAGAGGGAGAGCTCGGCGGCCAGGTCTTCCAGGCGCGGCTCCATGAGGTGCCGGCTGTCCTCGATCAGGTCCTCCAGGACCAGGCGGTGCTCGCGCGCCGGGTCGGCCTCGCAGATGGCGTCCAACTCGCCCGCGCGTTCGCGCAACCAGGCCTTCAGGCGTGTCACCGCCGTCTTCAGTCCGAGCTCCAGCTGCTCGACCTCGCTCAGCCGGCGGGCGGCCGA
The DNA here is from genome assembly GCA_029569475.1 of Candidatus Eiseniibacteriota bacterium. The sequence continues at coordinate 22,558 of JAKQSZ010000042.1, forward strand.
GCGGTTGAGGGAATCGGTGGTCACATAGCCCTGGATGAAGGCGCCCAGCGTATCGAGGCGGAGAAGCAACTCGTTCATGAGCGGCAGCACCCCGTTGACGGCATCGGCGGCCGGCATCGGCGCGGCGTTCCTGGAGCCGGAGCTTTCCGCGGGCTTCGGATCGGAGATGCCGGAACGGAGCAGGAAGGCGTCGAGGTCTCGTTGGATCGCCCGGATCGCGTCGAACTCGCGCCGGACATCATCGCCTTCGATGTCCGAGAAGATCGTGGTGAGATTCCAACGGGGGGCCGGTGCCGACATGTCGATTCTCCTTCCGAACATTTCGAGTGCCCAGATCACCGAGCGGCGCCCCATCAGCCAGACGCCGGCCTTCCATGATACCGCAGGAGCGACTCCCCGGATGCGGTGAACGGCCGTCGAGCATAGAATCCCCGCATGTTTCGTCCCGCAGTGACGCCCGGCCGGATCGGGCTCCGCCTCGGCTTCGGCCTGGCCATCCTCCTGGTCGTGGCCGCCTATGGCGGCGGGTGGGACGGCGAACGGATCTGGGACGACCATCTGCTCCTGGACGGCAATCCAGTCATCAGCGGCCGCCAGCCGTGGACACAGGCCTTCGGCGAGCCATTCGTTCCCTTCGATCTCTACTACCGGCCGGTGACGGTGCTGGTCCTGCGCGGCCTGGAGGCCTTTCCGGGGACGGGCACGTGGCCGTTCCATGTCGCGAGCTGGCTCCTCCACCTCGCCTGCGGCGCCGGCATCTACGCCCTTGCCCGAAGGTCGACCGCCACGCCGGCGGCCGCCGCGGGGGCGTCGCTGCTCTTCCTGGTCCATCCGGCCATGGTCGAGGCGGTCGCCTGGATCTCGGGGATCGGCGACCTGCTGGCGGCCGTCTTCATGCTGGTTTCGGGCCTGCTTTGGCTGGATGCCGCGCGTCCCGGGAAGGACCAGGGCACCCGATTGCGGAGGCTCGTCTTCGCCTCATTGTTCGGACTGGCGGCCCTGTTCTCGAAGGAGACCGCCCTGGCCCTGCCCTTTCTCATGATCCTGGCGTGGATCGCCGGCTCTCGATCCGTACCCGCCCGGGTCCTCCTGCTTGCGCCCCTGGTGCTGCTGGCCGTGTATGCGGCGGCGCGGTGGATGGTGCTTCCCGAGGGACTGGGAGATCTCCAGGACGGTGTCCAACTCACCCGCGATGGCACGCCTCTCTCCGCCATGGAGCAGTGGCGGCTCAAGGCTGGTCTTCTGACTCGCTATGTCGGGCACGCTCTTCTGCCGGTGCGCACGCAGGCGCATCCGATCATCGATCTTCCCGGTTCCTGGTGGTCGCCCGTCTGTTGGGGCGGGGTGGCGGCCTTCGTGGCCTTGGGCATCTGGATCCGGCGCGCGCGGGTTTCGTGCCGGCACTACCTCCTGCCGCTGGCATGGTTCGCGATCACCCTGGTCCCGGCGGCGCTGCTTCAGTCCAGGGGACGGGACCTCTTCGCCGAGCGCTATCTCTACATCCCTCTCTGCGGATTGGCGCCGCTGTTGGCCGTGCTGGCCCGCGGGCTGGCGGCGCGGGGGAACGCCGCGCGGGTGGCCGGCATCGTGCTGCTGATTGGCCTGACCGTCATCACGGCGTCACGGGTGCGCGGATGGACGCGGGAGGAGGACTTCCTGCGGCGATCCTTGCGCGCCGAGCCCCGAGCCGCCGCCGCGGCGGTGAACCTGGGCCTCATCCTGCGCAACCAAGGACGTTGGGAGGAGGCTGCGGCGCTTTACGAACGGACTCTGCAGGCGTGGGAGGCAGACCAAAGGGGGATCGTGACCGAGCGCACGGCGTTGAGCGGCTGCCGCCTCGCCTATGAACTCGGGGTGATCCGGGCGCGGGGAGGCGATGCCTCGGGAGCGGAGGCGGCGTTCCGGAAGGCTCTGCGCTTTGATCCGGATGACGAGCGCGCGCTGGCCGCCCTGGGCGCGGCCCTGGGAGAACAGGGCCGCTATGCGGCTGCGCGGGAGGTGCTCGAGGGGGCCGTGGCGCGCCTGCCGGACTCGACGATCCTGCGGGAAAACCTCGCGACCGCGGCGGCACTGATGGGAGACTCCGCGGAGGCGGCTCGCCAGCGGACCATCCTGGCCCGCCGGGGATCCGGCACCCGGCACGAGGAGGAGGTGGCACCTTGAGCGATCAGAACCCCGCGCCGGCGTCTTCCCCGCGCGGGAAGTCGCTACGTTCCGCCTCAGCGGGAACAGGAGGCGGGGGACGTTCGACGCGCCGAACCGGCCGCGTCCAGTTCGTCTGTTCCGAGTGCGGGGACAGCTTTGCGCAGTGGTTCGGGCGCTGCCCGTCCTGTCAGGCGTGGGGCACTCTGAAAGAGTACCGGGCTCCCGCCGCCGCCGAGGCCGCCGGTGGCGGCGCGCGTTCCTATGGCCGAAGCGATGCGGTGGCCGGGAGGGCGCCGGAGAAGGCGGTCGTACGACGTCTTCGCGAGATTCCGGGTGAGCGGACGGAACGCTCGCAGACCGGGATCGGCGAATTCGACAGGGCCCTGGGCGGGGGCCTGGTTCCCGGTTCGGTGGTGCTTTTGGGGGGGGATCCGGGGATCGGCAAGTCGACGCTTCTGCTGCAGGTGGCCGGCGCCCTGGCGGGGCATGGCGCCGCGGTCCTCTACGTCAGCGGCGAGGAGTCCGCCGCCCAGGTCCGCCTGCGGGCCGACCGTCTCTCCGGCGTGTCCCACGAACTGCAGTTTCTGGCCGAGACCAACCTGGATGATGTGACCGAACAGGCGCTGGCATTGCGGCCGGACGTGCTCATCGTCGACTCGATCCAGACGTCCTGGATACCATCGGTGGCCGCGGCGCCCGGCAGCCTGAGCCAGGTGCGCGAGTCGGCCCTCGCCCTGCTGCAGCTCGCGAAGTCGGCGGGCATCACCGTGCTCATGATCGGGCATGTGACCAAGGACGGCACTCTGGCCGGGCCGCGGACGCTGGAGCACATGGTCGACACAGTCCTCTATCTCGAAGGGGAGCGGTACCAGCACTACCGCATCCTGCGCAGCACGAAGAACCGCTTCGGCAGCGTCCACGAGATCGGCGTCTTCGAGATGGCGGGCGACGGGCTGCGCGAGGTGACCAACCCGAGCCGGATCTTCCTGAGCGAAGGGACGGCCGGGGCGGTGGGATCGGTCGTCGTCGCGAGCCTGGAGGGGAGCCGCGCGATCCTGATGGAGGTGCAGTCGCTCGTCCAGAAGACCCGCTTCGGCCTCCCACAGAGGGTCTCCACCGGTTACGACCAGCGGCGGCTCGAGCTGCTCCTGGCGGTCCTCTCGAAGCGGGGGGGCGTCCATGTCGCGGAGCACAATGTCTTTGTCAACGTGGCGGGCGGGCTCAAGGTGGAGGAGCCGGGAGTGGACCTGGGCATTCTCCTGGCCGTGGCCAGCAGCCGACGGAACGGTGCTCCCCGCAGCGACCAGGTCGTGGTCGGCGAGGTCGGCCTCGGCGGAGAGATCCGTCGCGTCGCCCACCCCGAGCACCGGGTGGCGGAAGCCTCCCGCCTGGGCTATGCCCGCGTGCTGCTCCCGGAGGCCAACGTCCGCGACCTGGCGGGAACCAGCCGGTCCGCCGGCGCGGGACCGCGGCGGGAGGGGGTCGAGATGATCGGCGTCTCGACGGTGGCCGAAGCCTTGTATCATGGGTTGCGGCAGGAGAGCGCGGATGCCGGAGAGCTCTCCTCGGATTGAACGGCGGGTCGACATGCCGGGGAGGGGATTTGCAGAAAGCCAGTGACCGTAGGCCGGGGGAGAGGGGTTCGGCGGATGCCATCATCGTGGCCGCCGGCAGAGGAGAACGGCTGGGCCGCGGAGTCCCCAAGGGGCGGATCCCTGTCGCCGGAGTCCCGATGTACGTCCATGCGGTGCGTCCGTTCTTCGAGCACCGCGACGTGGCGCGTGTGCTCCTGGTCCTGCCCCCCGGACGGGAGGAGGCGGAGGATGCCGGCCGCGTGCTGGGCGAACACCTGGGAGCGGACTCGGCGAAGATATTGCTGCTGGCCGGAGGAGAGCATCGCCAGGACTCGGTGGGAGCGGGCTTGCGCCACCTGGCCCGCCTGGACACGGCCCCGGAGAGCTTCGTTCTGGTGCACGACGCGGCCCGGCCCCTCGTCACCACGGCGCTGATCGACCGCTGCCTCGACGCGATGTTCGCCGAACGTCCCCAGACCCCGCAGGCCGAACTGCCGGGGCTCTCCTCCTCGGGCAACTGGGGCGGGGGTCCGGCGGGCGTCGTGCCGGGGCTGGCCGTCCGGGAGACCCTGAAGCTGGTCTACGAGGACCGCGTGCTCCTGACCCAGCCGCGCGAGGGGATCTATTCGGTCCAGACGCCGCAGGTCTTCCGGTTCGGCCCCCTCTACCAGGCGTTCCTGCGGGCCCAGCAGTACGGTTTGCAGGCGAGTGACGAGGCCGCCCTGCTGGAGTGGGTAGGCATCCCGGTGTACATGATCCCCGGCGAGGCGACCAACCTGAAGGTCACCTATCCGCAGGATCTGGATCTGGCCGAAACGATCCTGGCCGCGCGGAGCAGGCCGGCGGGGAAGGCCGAGCCGGTGCTGGGGCAGTCACCGGGCTCGGCGCCCGGATCGGCGCCGGCATCTTCTCCGAGCTCGCCGCCAGGGTTGGCGTCGTGAGCGAGCGCCCGGCGGACGGGGCCGATCGGTTCCCGCTCGTCGATCCCACCGCCCTGCGGATCGGCTTCGGCTTCGACATCCATCGGCTCGTCCCGGACCGCCGGCTGATGCTGGGTTGCGTGGAGATCCCCTTCCACCTGGGGCTGATCGGTCACTCCGATGGAGACGCCGTGGCCCATGCGCTGTCCGACGCTCTCCTGGGGGCCTGCGGCCTGGGCGACATCGGCGTCCGGTTCCCCCCTTCGGATCCGAGGTGGGAAGGCGTCCCGGGCGCCGAGATCCTCGCGCGAACCCGGCAGCTCTGCGCGGATGCCGGGGCCCGCATCCTGCAGGCCGACATCACGATCGTTGCCGAGGCCCCGCGCATTCTGCCTCACCGCGAGCGGATGGCGGGGGCGATCTCTCAGGCTTTGGACTGCCCGGCGGAACGGGTCGCGATCAAGGCCCGCACCCATGAAGGACTGGGCGAGATCGGGCGCGGCGAGGCGATCAGCTGCTACGCGCTGGCGCTCGTGGTCATGCTTCCAGGCTGACGCTGGCCCCGGAAACCAACATGCTTTTCCTTGTCCTGGTCCTGGTTTCGATCCTCCTGGCCTGGGCGCAACGCCGGGGCTGGTGGGCTCGCGATCTGACCACCGCCCGCGCGGCCTTGATCCTGGGGGGCAGCGCCCACCTGGCACGGTGGCTGGTCGAGGCCGTGGTCGTCCGGGCGGCGAGCGTCGCCTCCTCCAGCAGCGTGGCGGCGTGGATCGTGACCGCCCAGGGGATCGCGCTGGCCGTTCTGGGCCTGCTCACCTGGACGGCGCTCGGCCGGCTGGTCTTCCGTTATGTGCACCGCCGCGATCTGCTCTGGGTGATCCCGGTCGGCACCCTCTCGGTCTTGATCGCCGCGAGCGGCTCCGTGGCCACCGGCGCCATCCTGGCGGCCCCGATCCTCTGGCGGAGCCAGTGGAGGCGCGAGATCAGCTCCGGCACGACCGCCCTGGTGAGCCTCTTCGGGGCGCTGCTCCTGCTGTTGGGGGTCTTCTCGACGCGGCTGTCCTCGGCGGACGCCGGCGGGCCCGCCTTCGCCGTCCAGTTCGAACGCTATGCCGGGTGGACCGGCGGCCTGGCCATGGTCCACGTGCTCCTGGCTCTCCCCCGGCTCTTGTGGGGTGTGCACCTCCCGATCCGCAGCGTGCGCCGGCGCCTGCTGATCTCGCATGCCCTCACCGGCATCGTGCCGATCGCCCTCGTGCTGGTTTTCTGGGGCTTGAGCAGCTACTTGTCGGTGACCACCGAGCGGGCCCAGGCGGCCGCGCGCCTGCTGCGCGAGGAGGCGGCCGACCTCGGCGCGATCCTGGAGAGCGCGTTGCGCGACCCGGAGGGAGCGGAGACGTCGCTGCGCCACTGGGGGCGCCTGCACGCCGCCGGCGCGCCCGGGCTGCGCGTCTACGTCGGAAGCGACTCGCTCCCCGGAAGCCTTCGTGGCCGGTCCCTGGCACGGCTGCTGGGCGAGCCGATCGAGCAGGAGGCTGCGCTGCTCATCCTTCCCGATTCCCTGGCCGAGGGAGTCTTCCTCCTGGGCGGCGAGCCGTACCTCGGAGCGCAGAGGATACTCCGGGCGGAGCGAGCGCCGGCCGGGGGAGAGGCGCCGCCGGGAGAGCCCGGGATGCCGGCGCGGCCGCCGGCCGGCGGAGACAGCCCGGTTCCGGCGGACGTGGTGGACACGGTCCCCGGCAACCGGGTTGGCCTGATCCTGGTCCCGATCCGCGACCGCCTGGGACAATCGCTGCGGCGCCGCATCGATTGCGAAGTGGTGGTCGAGTCGATTCCCGCGGGTGTTACGGGGCGACCCGGCCCGGAAAGCGTTCTGTTGCCCGGGGAGTCGCGCCGGTCCGCCGGGGTGGCGCTGCTGCGCGCGCAGGCCTGGACGGAGGGCCAATGGAAGGAGCGGCCGGTCCTGCTCTGGGCGCAGGTCGGTTTCCTGTACACGATCCGCGGCGTGGCCAGCAACGTGCGGGAGAATCCCTCGAACATCATGGCCTTGATCTTCCTCGCCGTGGTGGCGCTGCTCTTCGTGCTGGTCGAGATCCTCACCCTCGGGCTGGTGACGGCGATGGGGAGGAGCATCCTGCGGGCCCTCAACTCCCTGCGGCAGGGCACCGCACGCCTGCGCAGCGGCAACCTGCGCTACCGGATCCCGATCGAGGGGCGCGACGACCTGTGGGATGTCGCGGAGTCCTTCAACCAGATGGCCGAGGATCTCAGCCGCGCCCGGGAGCTGGAGATCGAGAAGGAGCGGATGGAAGGCGAGCTCGCCATCGCGCGGTCGATCCAGTCACGGCTGCTGCCGGCCGAGTCGCCGACGTTCCCTCGCGCCGACCTGGCGGGCTTGTCGCTGCCGGCGCGCGAGGTCGGGGGCGACTACTACGACGTGTTGAAGCTCAGCGACCATGAGGTCGGGCTGATCGTGGCCGACGTTTCCGGCAAAGGCGTCGGGGCCGCGCTGCTCATGTCCAGCTTCCGCGCGGCGCTGCTGAGCCAGGACCTGCGCGTCCATGGGCCGGCCGTGACGATGCAACGGATCAACGGCTTTCTTCATCGCAGCATCGAGCCCGGCCGGTTCGTGACGGCGTTTCTCTGCGTTCTCGATGTCGGCCGCGGGCGGATCAGCTATGCCAACGCGGGGCACAACCAGCCCCTCCTAGTGCGCGCCACCGGCGAGATCTCGATGCTGCGCGAAGGGGGGCTGGTCCTGGGCATGTTCGGGGACACGCCCTACCGGCAGGTCGACATCGACGTGGATCCGGGGGATCTGCTGGTCTTGTACACCGATGGTTTGACCGAGGCCGTGAACGAGGAGGAGGAGTTCTATGGGGAGGAGCGCCTGATCGACTGCCTGCGCCGCCATCCCCAGGTCTCCTGCCGGGATGCCTTGCGTTCGATCATGACGGAGGTGCGCGCCTTCACCGAGGGGACCGGGCTGCCCGACGACCTCACGGTGCTGCTGGCGCGCTGGCGGGGCGCGGACCCCGGAAAGCTGTCGAGCGAACTGCCGTACGAAGCGGAAAGGCGAGCGAGCCATGTCGGACGAATCTGAAAGCAAGCCGGCCCTGCCGGAGAAGCGCAAGAGCGGCGCGCCTCGCCGCGTCTGCCTGTTGATGGGCGGCGAGACGGGAGAGCGGGGGATCTCGATCGCCTCGGGGATCGCGGTGGGCGAGGCGCTGCTGCGCCTGGGGAACGAGGTTCTCTTCCTGGACCCGGCCACGGGACGCCGGGCCCTGCGCCGGCCGGGTGAATCGGTGGCGGGAGTGGCCGACGGATGGCTGGAAACGCCGCCGCGCCCCGAGGCGATGCTCGACCACCTCCACGAGGTCGCGGCAACCCGGCCGGACCTGGTCGCGATCCTGCTGCACGGCGGCGCCGGAGAAGGCGGGCGGATCCAGGCCGCGCTGGAGCTGGCCGGGCTCGCCTACACCGGCTCCGGACCGGAAGCGTCCGCCCTCGCCATGGACAAGGTGGCGGCCAAAGTCTTCTTCCGCGACGCGCGGATCCCGGTTCCGGCGGAGGCTCTCTGGCGACCGGCGGGACGAGCCGGGTCCGGCTGGGCGCCCGGTCCCATCCCCGACGTCGGCCCGCTCGGCGGCTATCCGGTCGTGGTCAAGCCCATCGCCGGCGGTTCGACGCTCGGGCTTACGATCGTGCGGGAGCCGTCCCTGTGGCCCGCCGCGTGGGAGGCCGCCCACGGCGAGATCGATCCGCGTCGCGGCCTGCTGGTCGAGCAGTTCATCCCCGGGCGCGAGCTCACGGTCGGCGTTCTGGACGATCAGCCGCTGCCGGTGGTGGAGATCATCCCCAGGACGGGCTTCTACGATTTCCAGCACAAGTACACAAAGGGGCAGAGCGACTACATCGTGCCGGCGCAGATCCCGTCCGGACTCGCCGCGGAGTTGCAGGAGCGATCCGTCCGCGCCTGGCACGCCCTGGGCTGCCGGGGGATGGCGCGCGTGGACTACCGCCTCGACCCCTCGGGCGAGGCGTGGTGCCTGGAGATCAACACGATTCCCGGGATGACCGCGACCAGCCTGTTGCCGATGGCGGCCGGCGCGGTGGGGGTCGGCTTCGACGCGTTGGTCGAGCGGATCTGCCGGGCGACGGCGATGACCTAGGGAGAACGGCGGGCGTCCCCGGGAGGGTCCGGGGGAGGTGCAGGATGCGCAGGCATGGCTTGTCGTCGGAGTGATGTTGGCGTTCTCGTGCGGACGCGCGCAGGGCAGAACGTGGATGGTGGCGGAGGATGGAAGCGGTGACTTCGTCAAGCTCTCGGAGGGCTACGTCGCTGCTGGTTCGGGTGACTCGATCCTGATCGCGAGGCGGCCCGGGTCCGGGTGTGGATGACGCTCCCTTCCGCTTCGATCCCCGGCTGATCTGATCTGGGCGCGCCGAGGAACTCGCCGGGGCCAAGGAAGCGGCCAACGGTTTCCCCGTGGGCACCTCGGACGGCGAGCTACACCACTTGCGTACTCCGGATCCAACGGGCATCGTAGGCGGCTGGCCCGCCATGGCGCGGACGATGGGAACACCGCCTATCACTCATGCGCCGCCTGTTTCGGCCGGCAGACGACCGGGCACTCACTCGGGATCAGCTCGATGCGCCCCACTTGAACCATCCCAATCGAAGGAGGCCGTATGCAGCCAACGAGAAGAACGTCGTTGATCTTCGGGCTGTTCTTTGCCGGCACTTTCCTGTTCTCCATCCCGGCCCTCTTCTTCTATGCCCCCGTACTTCACGACACCGGGTATATTCTCGGCGAAGCGTTTGACACGCGGATCTCCATGGGTGCGCTCTTCGAGATCCTCCTCGCCATCTGCAACATCGCGACGGCGGTCGTCATCTTTCGCTTGGGCCGGCGAGTCAGTGAAGCCGTGGCGCTCGGCTATGTGGCGTCGCGCATCGTGGAGTCGGTGGTCATTCTCGCGGGTGTCATCAGCCTCATGTCGGTTGTCACGTTGCGCGCCAGCCTCGGGCCGGGCGACGACCCGGCGGCCATTACCATGGCAGGCAGGTCTCTGGTGGCGTTCCACGACTGGACGTTCCTGCTAGGACCGCAGTTTTGTTCCGGTTTCGGCAATGGAATCCTGCTTGGATACTTGATGTTCCGTTCGGGACTCGTCCCGCGGCGCATGGCCCTTCTGGGCATCGTCGGCGGACCGCTCGCATTTGTTGGTGGCGTGTTGATCTTGTTTGATGTGATCCAACCGCTGAGTAGCGCAATCTTTGCTTTCACGGCCCTGGAGATCGCGTGGGAACTCTCGATCACGACCTACACGCTCCTGAAGGGGTTTCGACCCTCGCCCGCGCTCCAAGGATACATCCAGGCGGAATAGGAGCAACGTAATGACGCACGTACACAACATCGCGGCGGTCTTCGCTATCGGTCTTGGCGCGACTGCTCTCGTGGACCTCTGGAATGCGCTGTTGAAGCGTGCTGTCGGCCTTCGATCACTCGACTATTGCTTGCTGGGGCGCTGGATTCGCCACATGGCAAACGGCACCTTCCGGCATGTGAGCATCACTGATACGCCACAGAAGCCTTTGGAATGTGCGGTCGGCTGGGTTGTCCATTATACAATTGGTGTCGTGCTTACAGTGGTGTTCGTCCTCGTCGCGTCGGGCGACTGGCTCTCCAGGCCAACCCTGTGGCCTGCACTGCTCTATGGCATTGGTACCGTGGTATTCCCATTGTTCGTCATGCAACCGTCGCTTGGCCTGGGTGTTGCTTCATCAAGGACGTCCAATCCGACGCAGGCCAGATTAAAGAGTCTGGCGACGCATGCGGTGTTCGGGGTCGGATTGTGGGTCTGTGCACGCGGTTGGAATCTCCTGCTCCAGATTCTTGGATGACCACGGAATGAAAGGGTCCAAGGGTCCGGCCCGAGTCCCACCCACCGGCCCGCTCCTCGGGCCCGGCCCCCGCGGCCAGGATGAACATCTCCCCCTGGGATCCGGCCGACGTGGCCATGACCCGGCGCGGCAGCAGTTCGGTTGCGGTGATGGAGGCGGTGCCCCTCGGGATCAGCCTCAAGTCGAACCCCGCGCGGGGCGGAGATCATCGAGCCGGGAGGATGGCGGGACAACGCAGCGGGTCTGCGCACGGCCCGGCGACACAGCCGTCAGATCGTCAGGGCTTGTCGGCCGGTGCCGGCGGAAGACCCAGGCCGGCGGCCAGCCGGGCTGCCCGTTCGACCCCGCGGGCCAGGGTGCTGCGGATCCGCCCGTCCTCCAACGCCAGGATCCCGCCGATCGTGCAACCGGCCGGCGTGGTGACGTCGTCCTTGAGGGCCGCCGGGTGCGTTCCCGTCTGCAGCACCATCTCGGCCGCCCCAAGCAGGGTGCGCGCCGCGAGCCGGATCGCCACGTCGCGCGGGAGTCCCATCATGACGCCCCCGTCGGCCAGCGCCTCGATCATCACGTAGGCGAAGGCTGGACCGCTCCCGGAGAGGCCGGTCACGGTGTTGAAGTGCTTCTCCTCGAGCACCAGCGTATCTCCCAGGACACCGAAGACCTTCCCCGCCAGGGCGAGATGAGCCTCCCCGACCTTCGCGCCGCGGGCGAAGACGGTCGTGCCGCGCCCGACCGAACAGGGGGTGTTGGGCATCGCGCGCAGCACGGCGCAGACGCCGCCGAGGGCCTCCTCCATCTCGGCCAGGGGCACCCCCGCGGCGATCGAGATGTAGAGCTGTCCTCTTGAAGCGGCGCGGTTCTCCGAAAGCCGGCGCAACAGCGGGAGGATCTGGGGCGGCTTCAGGCAGAGGATGACCGTTTTGGCCTCGCGCGCGGCCGAGAGGGCATCGGTTCCCGCGCGCACCCCGAAGCGTTCCCGCACGGCGCGGGCCTTCTCCTCGGAACGAGTCACGGCGTGCACGTTCCCCGGCGCCGTCGTCTTCGAGCGCAGGATCCCCGAGAGGACCACCTCGCCCATCGTCCCGATGCCGATCACCGCATAGCTGTGTCCGCGCGCCATGGCCCCTCCACATCTTCGATCAAGCCGAGGCCCGGAAACGGCCGTCCCCGGGCCGCCCGCGCTCCGAAAGGCAGCGGGCACCCCCGTGATCCTGGCTGACGACTTCCGTATCCTAACGTGGACTTGACCGGCCCCGCGACGTGTTCTCCGTCGGGGTCACGCTGCAAACGGTCACGGCATCGGCGTAGTAGGAGCAGGTCGGCCAGGTTGACCGGGAACAGGGCGTCGCCGTGCGTCCGCGGGTCCTTGGAGGAGGTGCGGGCATGGGTGATCTCGGGTGCTGGCGGATCCCGGAACCGGCTACGGACTGGCGGACGATATCCAGGAACAGGTCGTGGCGATGGAGCCAGTAGGTTGCGGAGAAGGTGCGGGCGGTGAAGGTCCTGCGGCAGTGGAGGCAACGGTAGCGCCGGAGCGGCTGGGGAGAGGCTGGCGCGTCATAGCCCAAACGGCCTCGGCATGCCCGAAAACCCGCTGACGTCGGTCATGGACGCGCCTGTAGCCCAGCTACGGCGGTGCCAAAACACAATTCCCTCCACAACCTTCCCCGCTGACGTCGACTACGACGAGTCCGCTCCCGAAGACGGAGACGTACGCATACGAGCCGGCGGCCGCGACGCCGTAGGCGAAGTCAGGTGTGCTCATCTGAGCCCGCCGGACCGGGTGGAACGGATCGCTCACGTCAAAAATCGCGATGCCGGCCTCGCTGTCCGCCAGGTAGGCGCGGCCGCCGGCTACCGCGACACCGACCGCCATGCCGTTGCTCTCGACGCTGCGCAGCAACACCGGATCACGGGATCTGTCAGGTCCACAACCGAGAGGCCGTACAACCCATCCGCGACGTAGGCCATGCTTCCCACCACGGCCACGTCGACGCCGTTTCCGGGCGTCGTCACACCGCCGATCCATGTCAGGTGGTCCTCGTAGTGCACGCAAGCTCCCGCCTGGGCTGCACAGATCAGGCTCATGGCGAAGACGAAGGGTGCGAGCGATAGACGAAACCGCGGGGTACCTCGCATGGGTTACCTCCTTTACGGGAGAAAATGAGGCCACGGGACAGGATCGCCGCACAAACTTCACTGCACTGACCGAGCCGGACACCAGACCCACGATCGAACGCAACTGCTCTTGGGCCGCGGCAGCCTTCGCGTCAAGCGCGATGCGGCTCGCGGCGGCTTCCGGGCCGGAGAGCCCCAGTTCGTCCGCCGTCTCGTCGCCGGTGAAATGCGGTGTATGATCGAAACGAGAAGGATTGCGCCGCGGATCATTTCCGCGCCACCGCTGTCATGACCGAGGGGAAGACGTTGAGCACACTCGAACCAGCCGCGGTCCACGTGCGTCCGGGCACTGTCTCCGATGCATCCGCCATCGTGGCGCTGATCCGCCAACTCGCCGCGTCCACAGGCGAGGAATCACCTGTCACGGAGGACTTCGTGCGAGGCTATTGCACGACACCTGGTTCGGCGTTGCTGGTAGCCGAACGAGATGGAAACGTGATCGGCCTGCTGTCCTGGTCCCTCACGCTATCCCTCTACCATGCGGCACCATGTGGCCTCATGGAAGACTCGTGGTCGATGAGCAAGCGCGGGGACAAGGCATCGGGCGCCGCCTTGTAGAGGAGTTGCTCGCCAGGGGGCGCGCCGAGGGCTGGGCTGAGGTTTCCGTGAGCACCATGCCGGAGAACGCCGGAGCCCAGCGGTTCTACAGGTCGCTGGGGTTGACGGACGAGGCCGTCTACCTGGAACGCCACCTGCGCTGAGTGCGGGGGCGGGCGTCGCCTCTTGCGCCCACGATTCGCACTGGCCGCCTCGCCTGGACGAGCGTCGCAGTTCACCGGGCTGGCTGCTTGAATGCTGCCCATCAGGTGCGTATGTTCCACCGAACGGGAACGTGAGCTCCTCGCGAGGCCTCAGCCGCGCCGGGCCGGATCAATCCCCCGTTTGCCATTCTTGAAGAAGCCTGGTAGAGCGCGTTCCGGGCCGCGAGTAAACGTAGGAGCAATAGCCATCCACGGCCCGGTCCGGGATCACGGCAGAGGAGACTCCATGGAGCAGGATCATCATTCGGACGCCGCGCATTCGGGCACGCCACGACCGGGCACCGCGCATTCGGACGCCGCGCACTCCGGACCGGTGCACACGGCCCCAACAGACTCTTCCGTGGCTCACACGGTCCACGCGGGCCACTCGACCCAGGCTGCTGACACGGGCCACGCGGGCCACGCGGGCCACACTCCCTCTCCTGAGTGGCTTGCTTCCTACAAGGCCGCCTTCGAAGAGGCGCGGCCGGACCCCGGACGGGCAGTCGTGTCCATTGAGCTGGATCTCCAGGAGGTGGACTGGGAGTTCGAGCCGGGCGTCCCCACCCGCGCATGGACCGTCGGCGAAACGGTGCCGGGCCGGACTCTGGAGGCCCGTGTCGGCGACGTTCTCGAGATCCGTCTGAACAACCGCTTGCCCGAGCCCACCGCCATCCACTGGCACGGCCTGCGGATCCCCGCGGCCATGGACGGTACGGAGCACGTGCAGCGGCCGATCGCGCCGGGAGCGACGTTCACCTACCGGTACAGGCTCCCGGACGCCGGCACCTTCTGGTATCACTCCCATGTCAACGAAACCGTGCAGGTGGAGCGGGGCCTGTACGGCGCCCTGATTGTGCGCGGACCGGATGAGCCCCTTCTCGACGGCGAACGCGTGCTCGTTTTCGACGATGTGGAGTTGGATGGCCAGGGGCAGGTGAAGCCGCCCGGCCGGTGGATCGAATCGCACGACGGGCGCGAGGGGCACATCCGGCTGGTCAACGGCAGGCGCGAGCCCCTTCTCGACATGGCAGCCGGACGCGTCGAGCGGTGGCGGATCATCAACGCGGCCAGCGCGCGCTACCTGCGCCTGTCGATCGGTGGGCGGCCGTTCTCGATCATCGCGTCCGGAGGCGGCCTGATCGCATCGCCGGTGCCGGCGACCGAAGTCCTCGTGGTTCCCGGCAATCGTGTGGACCTGGCGGTGGGGCCCTTCGCCGAGGGGGAGACTTTGCGGATCGAGTCGCTTCCGTTCAAGCGCGGCGCGTTTCGCGCGCAGAGGAAGCCCGAGAACTTCGCGACCCTGCGGGTGGGGGCTTCCGCGATCTCCAAGGCTTCCTTGCCCGGCCGGCTCCGCGAGATCGATCCTTTGCCGATCGGCAACGCGCCGGACGAACGCGAAGTCCGGCTGGGATTCTCCCTCGGGCTCAAACACGGTGTCGAGTTCAACATCAACCACGAGCAGCATCACCGGGCCGATCCGGTGCGCGTGGGGGCGTTGCAGGTGTGGGACGTGGTCAACAAGTCGCCCGTCCACCATCCCTTCCATCTGCATGGGTTCTTCTTCCAGGTGCTGGAGATCAATGGCGCGCCGCCGCCCTATCTCTCCTGGGAGGACACGGTCAACGTCCCTGCGTTGGGCCGGGTGCGCATTGCCTGGATGCCCGACGACCGGCCGGGAGAGTGGATGTATCACTGTCACATTCTCGAACACCATGCGGCGGGGATGATGGCGCACTTCGAGGTGGTGCGATGAGCCGGGGGATGGTGGTCTGCATCGAGGTGGTGCGATGGGCGGTGTGATACCCGGCGGGCCTCGACCGGGCGGCATGAGCGACGTGATGCATCGCGTACTTCGACCGGGCGCGATGGGAGGGCTTGCGCATCGCGGGTCTCGACGTGGTGCTATCAAGGGTATTCCTGTATGAGCGGTCCGGCTGCGCTGGAAGGTGCCGCGCAACGGCCGGCGATCGTGCTCGTGGCCGGCGACGATCCGGGCGACACCCTCCTGCTGCACGAGATCAGAGCCCGGTACGGCGGCGACTATAGCATCCTGGTGGAGTCCTCTCCCGATGCGGCGCGGGCCCGGTTGAAGTCTCTGGCAGCTTCCGGCGCACCGGTCGCCCTGGTCCTGGCCGGACGCGAGCCGGGCGGGCCCGAGCTGCTTGCGGCCACCCGCGCCGTATGCCCGCTGGCCAAGCGGGGTCTGCTCCTGCGTTGGAACGAGAACCGCATCGCGCGTGAGGACGTGATGCGCCTGATGGGCGCGGGGCGAGCGGATTCGTATGTCATCCGCCCCGCAGCGTCGCCGGACGAGCGTTTCCACCGCTCCATCACGGAACTCCTCGGCGAGTGGTGGCGGCTGCGCGGCGGTCCGTTTGTGGCCGTGCGGATCGTGACCGCCCAGGAAGGATCGGCCCGCGCGAAGGAGATGGCCGACCTCCTCACCCGGCAGGATTTCCCTTGCCGGATCTACTCCTTCCAGTCGCCGGAGGGGCGCGCGATCCTTGCCGGCGTCGATCTCGATGGGCACTTCGGCTGCGCGGTCGTTCTTCCGGGCGGGGGAGTCCTGGTGGATCCGAGCAATGTGGAAGTGGCCGAAGCCATCGGCGCCAGGACGCGCCCGGGCCCGGGGACGTACGACGTGGTCATCGTGGGAGGAGGACCGGCCGGTCTGGCGGCCGCCGTGACCGCTTCCTCCGAGGGCCTGCGCGTCGGGCTGATCGAGCGAGTCGCCGTGGGCGGCCAGGCGGGTACCAGTTCCCTCATCCGCAACTATCTCGGCTTTCCGCGCGGCATCAGCGGCGCCGAACTCGCCGCCCGGGCCGTCGATCAGGCGATCCTCTTCGGAACGGAGATGATCTACGGCCGCTCCGCCATCCGCCTTGAGGAGAGGGGCGATCTGCGGATGGTGGAACTCGACGACGGCTGCGAGATCCCCGCCAAAACCCTGGTGATCGCCACCGGAGTCTCCTATCGCTCCCTCGAAGTGCCCGCTCTCGAGCCCTTCATCGGCACGGGCGTGTTCTACGGGGCCGCGGTTTCGGAGGCCGGCTCGGTCGCGGGGCAGCATGTCTGCGTGGTGGGCGGAGGCAACTCCGCCGGTCAGGCCGCCCTGCACCTGGCCAGGTTTGCGCGGCGGGTCACGGTGCTCGTGCGGTCCGATTCCCTGGCCAGCAGCATGTCGCGCTACCTCATCGACGAGGTCGAGGCCTGTCCGAACATCGAGGTGCGGTACGGGGTTGAGCTGGCCGACGGCGGCGGGGCGGGCAAGCTCGAGTGGATCGTCCTCAGGGATCGCCGCTCCGGCGGGACGGAGAAGCATCCGGCCGCGGCCCTCTTCGTCCTCATCGGAGCCGAGCCGCCGACCTCCTGGCTCCCTGCCTCCATCGCGCGCGATCCCTGGGGGTACATCGTCACCGGTAACGGGTGCGCCGAGTGGTGCGCGAAGCACGGCCAGGGGGCAGGCGCTCCCGCTCGGGAACCGGGGCTCTTCGAGACCAGCATGGAAGGGGTGTTCGCGGTCGGGGATGTGCGCCGGGGAGCCGTCAAGCGGGTTGCCTCGGCGGCGGGCGAAGGGGCGGTCTGTGTGCGGCTGATCCACGAATTCCTGGCGGGCCGCGGGGCGTCAGGGTAGGGGCGGGAACGTACGTCCGGCGTTCGCTCAGCGGACATCGCCCAGGACGCTGCGCGACCCGCGATCGGTCGCAGCGAAGGATTCGCCGGGGCGCCGGCCCAGCAGGATTGGCTGGTAGAAGCGCCCATCGAGCCGCTCGACCTGTGTGAAGCCGGCTCGCCGCATCAGCGCCATCAACTTGCCGGTTCCGACGGCGTAGTACCGCGACCGCATCACCTTGGTCGTGCAATCCGAGCCGCCGTGGTCGAACACGAAGTACATGGCCAGGTCGTATACCAGTCCGTGGAACTCCCACACCTGCCAGATCAGGCAACGGACGCCCCGCTCGTCACGGACCCCGTACGGCTTCACCTGGATCCCGGCCCGGTCCTCCCGGTCGCAATCACGCACCGTCACCAAGCAGCCCCCGCCCGGCCGGGTGCACGCGAAGAACTGCTGGAACGCGACCAGCAGATCCTCGTCGGTCAGCAGGTGCGGGACTGCATCATCGCACGCGATCACCAGGTCGAACCGTTCCCCCGCGGTGGGGCCACGCGAGCTGAACGCCGCGGTGGTGGTTCCGCAAGTGACGCATGTCGGCGACGGAAAAGGGGATCGAGAGCCCACGGTCCCTGGCCTGCCGCCTGGCCCGCTCCACCGCAGCGACCGAGAGATCGGATCCGGTGACCCGATGGCCCATGGCGGCCAAGCCCAGGGCCTGCGTACCGATCCCGCAGGCCGCGTCGAGAATGGACAGGCGGCCCTCCCCCCACCGCTCCTGGACCCGGGAGACGCCAGGCCTGGCGTTGTCGAGAGATCCCTGGCCGAGCGACTCGTTCAACGGCAGCTTCGCCCTGTTACCTGCCTGGCGAGCTTTGAAGTACACGTGTCAACGTCAGCGATCCGGGGCTTGTGTGCCGTGAGCCCTTCATCGAAAGTCGCGCTGCGCGTCTCGTTCGCCTTTTTCGTCCAGCAGTTCGAGTGCGATGCCGAACGGCAGTTCCGCCCGGAGGGCCGGCCTCGCCGGCCCTGGGCGGGCGGATGCGCTAGCCGGACGCACACCGGTCGCCCCCGACGGGCCACCGTTCCCGGCACCGGCGGTTCCGAGATGTCAGGCCCCTGGTCGATCGAGTCGGCGATGCCGGTACCGCCCCGTTCCGCCGATGCGCGCCCGGTTGCCGGTTCCGCCGGGTCCCGCCGTCCTCGGTGGACGACCGCCCAACCCCGGGCGTACACTGCTTGCGTCAACCAGGGACGGCCCAATTCTCTGCGTTCGACGGCGGTGGCCCGGGGCCGCGCCGGCGAATCCGGGACTGCCCAGAGGAATCGCGTGACACACGAGACGTTCGGGTCCAGGGCGAGGCAACGGGACGAGGGCCCTGTTTCACACGACGCGCGGAACGCCGGAGCACCCCGCGCGCTCGAAACCTCCTCGATCCTCGCGGCGAGAGCGGCTGCCGGACGGCAGGAGGCGATGGCCGCGCTCTCGGCACGATTCGTCCCCTTGCTCGAGCGGTGGTTCGCCGGCCGCTTCCCTCAGCTCAACCTGAGGCCCGGTGCTGTTCGCGACATGATCGAACGGGGGCTGGCCGAGGCTGTCGGGCGGATGGCATCTTCCCGCACGCTCAACAGCGTGGCGGTTCTGGACGAGGCGATGGGCGCCATTGTCCGGGCCGCGGAGAAGATGGGCCAGGATCTGACGGCGACCGCCCCGCTCAAACCGGCCGCGCGGCGCGACATCGAGTTGGAGGATGCCCGCACCCGGTATCGTGAGGGGCTCGCCAGATTGGATCCCATGGAACGCCTCGGCATCGTGCTGCGTATCGAGCTCCAGTCCGATTGGGAGTTCATTGCCGGTGAGACCGGCTCCCCTTCGGTCGAGGCCGCGCGATCGCTGGTTGTGCAGGGGCTCCTGCGGCTCGCCGGGGAGATGCGGCATGTCCGCGCCTGAACGCAATGTTGGGGCGGGCGGCGATCCGCCGGGCGAAGGGATGGCGCGCGCGGACCAGGGCAACACCGCGTCCTCCCAGGAATGGGCGCAACGTCTCGCTGACAATATCGTTGACGGGCTCCCGCCGGCCTATCCGGACGGGTCGGGTGAGCCAGTGGGTGATCCGGAACTCCTTCGAGTGCTCATGGAAATCTCGGCGATCCGGGAGGAGGCCTGGACCTTTCCGCCGGCGGCCTCCCTCCCCCACCAACACCTGAACCGCTGGGGCCCCCTGGAAATCCAGGAGAAGATCGGTGAAGGGAGCTTCGCCGAAGTCTATCGCGCTTACGATCCGCTGCTCGACCGTGACGTCGCGCTGAAGTTGTTGAAGAGCGGGGCCACCAAGGAGCCGGTAAAGCCCGGCGCCGCCGTTCTCGCGGCAACGGCGTACCGCCGCAACATCCCCGAAGGCCGGATGCTCGCGCAGGTGCGGCACCCCAATATCGTCGCCGTTTTCGGGGCGGACCAGCATGAGGGGCGGATAGGCATCTGGATGGAATTGCTCGAGGGAGAGACGCTGGCCGAGACGCTCACGATCCGGGGACGTCTCGCGGTACGCGAGGTTCTGGGCATCGGGCGAGACCTGTGCGGGGCGCTCGCGGCCTTGCACAACGCGCGAATCATTCACCGGGACCTCAAGGCCCAGAATGTCATGCGTACGCACGACGGCCGTATCGTCGTGATGGATCTTGGACTGGGGCGCGACGACCGGTGGGACGATCATATGACCGTGGGGACGGCCGTATACATGCCGCCGGAGTGCCTTGACGGCGAGCCCGCCACGGCGCAAGCCGACCTCTATGCTGCCGCAATCCTGCTCTTCCATCT
This sequence comes from Candidatus Eiseniibacteriota bacterium, assembly GCA_029569475.1. The sequence goes on from JAKQSZ010000042.1 coordinate 42,457, forward strand.
CCTGACGGGGAGATTTCCGTATACAGCCGCCAGCCTTCTCGAGCTCAAACAGGCGCAGTGGGAAGGCCGGCGCAACTACCTACGCGACCTCCGCCCGGAACTTCCCCCCGCTCTGGTTGACGCCATCGAGCGAGCGCTCGCGCCGCGGCCCGGGGACCGCTTCGCGACCGCCGGGGAGTTGGAGGCCGCGTTGATCCAGTCCGAACCCGGGCGTGGGCAGGCGGGTGCAGGCCACGCCGCGCCGGACCCGCCATTTCCCGAACAATCCGATCCGCACGCGGCGGCGGGATTCGCCTATGACCGGTATTTGAAAGCCCGCGGGTACCTGCGGGAGTTCCACGACCGGGAGAACATCGAAAAGGCGATCCAACTGTTCCGCGAGGCGCTCGAAACGGATCCGGGATCGCCTCACGCGTTGGCCGGCTTGGGCGAAGCGTACTGGAGGCTCTACGAGGACACCAAGGACTCGCGCTGGGCCCGCGAGGCCGAGGCGACCGCCCTGGCGGCCATCCGGGGAGTCCGCGATCTGCCCATTGCCCATGTCACGCTCGGGGTCATTCTGCGGGGGACCGGGCGCGCGGAAGCTGCCTGCGAGCAGTACCAGAAGGCTCTCGCCATCGATCCCGACAATGACCACGCCTGGAGCGGGCTGGCGAGTTCGCAGGAAAACCTGGGCCGTTTCGACGAAGCGGAGATCTCGTACCGGCACGCCGTCGCCTCGCGCCCGAACTACTGGGGCGCACACAATGAACTCGGCGTCTTTCTGAGCCGGAGGGAACGGTTGGACGAGGCTCTGGAAGCTTTCACACGAGCGGCCGAACTGGCGCCGGGGAACGCCCGGGTGCTTTCGAACCTGGGCGGGATGCTGCAGTGCCTGGGCCGGCACGACGAGGCAGTGGCCAGCTACCGGGAGTCGATCCGCCGCCATCCGACCGCTCAGGCGCATTCGAACCTCGGACATCTATACCGTCACCTGGGCCGGTACGAGGAAGCGGCTGCCGAGTTCGAGCGCGCGGTCGCGCTGAACCCCAATGACTTCCGGATCTGGAAGAACCTGGCGGAAGCGTGTCGCCTGCTGCCCGGGGCGGAGAGCCAGACACGGCAGGCGATCGAGCGGGCCGCCGAGCGCGCGCGGGGCGCGATCCGGATCAATCCCAATGACGCATTCCTGTGCGCGCTTCTGGCCCAGTGCGAGGCGGAACTCGGACACGAGGACGAGGCCCGGCGCCTGGTCGAAAAGGCTCTATCCCTGCCCGGAAACTCGCCCGAGGTCCTCGCCTATGTGGCCGGGACGCTCGAGCGGTTGGGGGAACGGACGCGCGCGCTCGAAGCCGCGAGCTCGGCGGTGAGGGCCGGCTTTTCGCTCGCCGGCGTGCGGGACGATCCGGCGCTGCACGAGCTGGCGCGGGATCCGCGGTTCGAAACGATGGTGACGGAGGTCCGCCTTCCACATGGAGGGGAGCGGATCGAGGGGGGAGGCGATTGATGTGCACAGGTCCCGGCTCGAGGACGTGGGAGTTTGCCTACACCGTGGGCGAGACAGGAATCGGCGTGGAGCCTCCATGCAGGCGGGTCAAGCCCGGCGACAGCATCGTATGGAAGCTCAACCTGGGGACAGGCCAGGTCCGTTTCGACGACCCCGACGATATCCCGGTCGTGTTTGAGCGAGGCTCCGAAGCAACTCCCGAAAGCCCCGCCAGGGGAGTTGTCAAAGGCGGCCTTGACCAGAAGGTGTATAATCACTATCTCGATATTCAGGTCGAGCCTTCGCGCGAGGTCCTGAACCAGTCGCCGGTCGCCATCCTGATCATCGAGTGACGGATGAGGTCGGTTCTCCGGGCGATCGTTGTTTGGCAGGAGGCGCAATGGAAGGACCGCTGCTGAGAGACGAAGCGGAGTACCCGAGCGACGATGTGCTGGCGGGGTGTCTCGGCAAGGCGAAGGCGGCCTGGGACGCGTTCACCGCCCGGCTCGCGGCGGACTTCTCAGACGCCTCCCTGGAGTGGCGTTTCTACAAGGACGGCAAGTCCTGGCTCTGCAAGGTCGTCCGCAAGAAGAAAACCGTCTGCTGGGTCTCGATTTGGAACCAGGCGTTCCGGACGACGTTCTACTTCACGGCCAGGAGCGACCAGGAGATCGACCGGTTGCCGATAGCGCAGGAGCTGAGGATCGCGTACCGCGCGCAGTCCGGGAGCGGCAAGCTGAAGCCGATTACAATCCAGGTGAGCAGCAAGAGGGCACTGAGGGACGTGTTCACCCTCTTCGAGTACAAGAGCCGATTGAAGTGAAGAGAAGCCCCTCGACAATCCCGGGCGAGGACTCCAGGCAAGGCCCCCGCCTCTACCGCGAGCTGGCGGACTGGTACCCCCTGCTGACCCCGGTAGGCGACTACGTCGAGGAGGCGGCCTTCTACCTGCGCCTCTTCGAGACCCACTGTTGCCGACTGCCTCGCACCCTTCTCGACCTCGGCAGCGGCGGCGGCCACAATGTCGCTCACCTCAAGGCTGCGCTGTCGTGCACGCTGGTCGACCTCGCCCCGGCGATGCTCGCGGTCAGCCGTCGTCTCAACCCCGAGTGCGAGCACGTCCCGGGCGACATGCGCACCGTCAGGCTCGGCCGCGCCTTCGATTGCGTCCTCGTGCACGACGCGGTCAGCTACATGTCCTCCCGCGCCGACCTCGCGAGCGCCATCGCCACGGCCTTCGCGCATACCGCCCCGGGCGGGGTCGCCATGTTCCAGCCGGATTTTGTCACGGAGACCTTCGAGCCCGGCACCGAAACCGGCGGCAGCGACGCCGAGGGGCGGGGCTTGCGCTACCTCGAGTGGCGCTGGGTCCCCGAGGCCGCCCGCGAGGCGTACGTGACCGACATGGCATACCTGCTGCGTGACGAAGGTGGCGACGTCGAGGTGATCCACGACCGGCACGTGATGGGGCTGTTCCCCCGGACGACGTGGCTGGAGCTGATCGAGGCTGCGGGCTTCGAGCCGCTCGCGATCCCCTTCGAGCACGGCTCCTCCCGCAACACCGGGCACGAGGTGTTCCTCGGCCTGAAATCCGGTGAGCTTCGACGCGACAAGGCGTGACGAAGCTCAGCTACGCGCGCGGGATCGAACGACCGCCGACGAGCGTCTTACCCTGGCTCGATGACCCTGGGACAGACACGGCTTGAAGCCTCCGGCGCGCGGAGCTACCGGAAGGCGTTCTTGATCCTCCCCCAGCTTGTCGATTCCGTCGCGGGAGGGGCGCCGCTATTGACCCAGGCGGCGATCCCCAGAGACTGCGTGGGCCCCCAGACCAGAGACACATCCTGCCACCCGGCCGGAAAACCCAGCCCCGGAGAGATGAACGTCACGGGATGGCCGCCGAACCCGTCAAGGTCGGCCGCCACATAGTAGGGGCACTGACGGTCCATGGAGTATGTCCAGTAACCGACCCAGAACCTCCCCGAGACCGACGTCTCGGGCATGAGGAAGTCGTGCAGGCTGACGGTGGGCCAGGTCGCGACCGGATCGGGCTGGACGATCGTCACTCCGCTCAGGATATTGCCCGGGCGCCCGCCGGCGTCATCCCAGATGAACAGCTGGCACGGCTCGACCGGCAGCCCCAGGCCCGTGAGATACAGCCGAATGCCGCACACATAGCCTTCGTACTCATAGCCCTCGGCGAACCACCCGTTGCCGGCGGCGGTCACTCCTCCGTATTGCCAGCAGTAGCCATTTTCCGGCGACTCGTCGAAGTTCATGTACAACTCCCCGGGACAGGGAGGATCCCCTCCCGGGAGAATGATGCCATTCCCAATCCCGACCGAGCCGGGCTCCTGCGGCCGGTTGTCCGGAGCCTGGTCCATCGCAACCCCGGCCACACCCGAGCCGTCCGCAAACACCAGGCCCTCCGAAGCCACGGGGTTTGTCGATGCACCTGAAACCACCCCTGCCCCCGAAGCCTCCGCGACCACCGACACCACCGGGACCCAGGAGAACACCACCAGCGGAATCCAAAGCGTGAAGCTCATCACCTGATCCTCCCTGACCAAATCACCGGTGAAGAACTCTCCCTTGTCGCGGACACGCCGTGGAACGGCCAGGAGACTGCGCGGTAGGTTGCGGCGGCCGCGGGAAGACTGTGCCATGGGACTTGAAGGAGTCGCAAGCGCCCAAACGGCGGAGCGTCGCGGGCGCCCGGAGCCGGGGGTCACTCCTTCCTCACCGGATGCACTCCCACATGGCCCCCGTTGGTTCGTTGCAAGATCTGGCGCCAGCTACAGCGGGAGCGGATCTCGGCAGCGCGCGGCACGGTCACGCGTCTGGTGCGGCAGACGAGAACATCCGGTTCCCGGCGGCACGTCGGTGAGCGGACAGCCGCCGCGCCCCGGGTTCTCGAGTCCGCTCCGCGATATCCGTAGCGGGGAGTCGCAGGTTGCGTCCCGTGCTTGCCCATCCCACCCCCCCATCGCCACCCTTGAAGGCGATTGTCTACTCACATCCGAGGATGTATAATCGTCGCGTGCGACGGTCGCCGGCGCAGCGCTTTCCTTCTCAGGCCGCAGAGTGGTCTGACCCTGTGTCGCATGGAAAGCCGCCCGACTCTGGGCGCTGAGATCAACATCTTTCACCGGCCGTCCTTGCGCGATGGCCGAGGAGAACCCGCCATGAGCATTTCGACACCCACCGCTGCGAAGGCCGCACTGGTCTTGGCGTTGGTCGCCGCTTTCGCGGCCACCGCGTCCGCGTCGGAGACGATCCGGACTCTTGGCCCCGTCATCGGAAACGGAACGGAGGGATCACGAGAGAACCCGTGCCCCCCCTCGGCCCTCATGCTGAACGCCGATGCCACCCTCGAGAACGCCTACGGATGGGCCTATGGGGGAGTGGCGTTGCCGGACTACGGCTCCGTAGCGGAGCGCTACTCGGCCGACGGGACGGTCTGCGGCATCGAGCTGTTTCTCTCGACGCTGCCCGGGTACTTCCAGGACCAGAGCATGGACCTTTACATCTGGGACTCCGACGGCCAGTTCCCGAACAACGTCCTCGCAGTTTCCACCGGCGTGCATATTTCCACGCCGGACTTCTGGCCCGCGGTCAGCACGTTCGACCTGCCGCTTCAGGAGACCGAAGTGTCGGGCGAGTTCTTTATCGGCTACTGGGGCAACTGGCCCGGCCAGCTTCTCGGCTGGTACATCGCGGCCGATATCGATGGGCCCGGCGGGTACCCGGTGACCAAGGTCGCACCCGGGATCGGGCTGCCGACCGGCTGGATCGAGGTACCGCGGGTTTGGGGCACGACGCAGGCCTTGGGCATCGGGGCGTGGATCAGCGGCATACCGAACCCGGCGGAGCGGACCTCCTGGGGTGCGATCAAGGGGTTGTACAAGTAGCGACCGCGGCAAGCGCGGAAAGAGCGAGCCGCCTTAGCCCCTTGGCCCGAAGATCATGGGGTTCTTCTCCGATGCTGGGCTTGCCCCTCGGAGGGTGGCTCTGGGATCAGATCATCGAGGCGACCCGGCGACGCGGCCGTCAGACCTTGGCCTCCGGTACCGGCGGGTGGCCCAGGCCCGCGGCCAGCAGGGCCGCGCGTTCGACCCCGCGGGCCAGGGTGCTGCGGATCCGCCCGTCTTCCAGCGCCAGGATGCCGCCGATCGTGCAGCCGGCCGGCGTGGTCACGTCGTCCTTAAGGGCCGCCGGATGCGTTCCCGTTTGCAGGACCATCTCGGCCGCCCCGAGCAGGGTGCGCGCCGCCAGCCGGATCGCCATGTCGCGCGGGAGCCCCATCATGACGCCCCCGTCCGCCAGCGCCTCGATCATCACGTAGGCGAAGGCCGGACCGCTCCCGGAGAGGCCGGTCACGGTGTTGAAGTGCTTCTCCTCCAGCACCAGCGTGTCCCCCAGGACCCCGAAGACCTTGCGCGCCAGCGCGAGATGCGCCTGGCCGACCTTCGCGCCGCGGGCGAAGACGGTCGTGCCGCGCCCGACCGAAGAGAAGGTGCAGGTCCGAAGGGGCGAGCAACGGATCGACGTGGACGAGCAGTTCCAGGGACGCGAGGGCCGCCGATTCCGCCGTGTAGACGATGCGCCACCCCCTCGGGTGCCACCGTCCCGAGGTGTACAACCCGCCGTTGCCGTCCAAGGCGGTCCGCACGTGCGTGGCGCGGCAGATCCGCCAGACCCGCATCAGCTGAAGATGCCGTGCTCCATCCGGAGCAGCACTTCCTCGACCTGCCTGGCGCCGATCTCCGTGTCCAACAGGTCCAGCGGCGGCTCGCCCCCCAGCGCCCGATTGGGCGTGATCAGCCAGTGACGCGCCTTTTCGGCGGTTCCCAGGACCTCCACCATCTGCGCGTAAGACCTCGCCAGCCGGTACAGCCGGTCCGACTCCTCGGGCGCCAGCAGGCCAGCGGCCTTGCGGCGGGCGAGGGTCCGAGGGGGGATGCCCAGCAGCAAGGTCAGCCTCGCAACCGGAACGCCTGTCTCGGTCGCCACGGCATCAAAGGTGTTCGCGGGCAGGCCCGCCCGGACCGCGCCACGCAGCCACAAGGGGGTGGCCTTTCGGCGGTGGAGGGAGGACGCGAGTCCCAGGATGCCTGAAACCCGCACCAGCAACAGTGTGTGCTCATCGCCTGCCATATGGCCATCATAGCACAGCCACGTAGATCTACTCGAGGTCCCGGGAGGGGTCCTGGCAGCCCGAAGAGCGCCGCACGAACATGGCGCCGGCCTGCCATCACCCTTCGCTCCTCGTCATCCGTTACGGCGATCTGGGATACACCTACCCGCTTCTGATCTTCCACGCGGATGGGCCGGTCGGCGGCGCGACGGAGCTGTGGTACCAGCTCTGGTCGCGGACCGCGCTGCTCTCTCCCGATGATGGCGTGCCCTCCGCCGGCGGCAACCTGGGCGGGTTCTTCATCGAAGAAATGACCTGCAACAACATGCCCGGCTCCTTCACGCCCACAAGAGCGTGTTGGGTCGATGGAGAGGGGGATCAGGATGTGATCCGAACAGCCTGGGTCCGGGATCCGTCCAAACAGGGAGGCGATACCCTGGACGTGGACGGTCCGGCGGCGACGGCGATCGGCGCGCGCGAGGGATACCCGCAGGCCACGATGCTGCAGGTCTGGAGCGGAATGCACAACGGGGCGCCGGCCTTGCTGGCGAGGGAGGGAGCACGGCCGGATGCATCCGGCACGAACTCATCCCGGTAACGCCCCTGCTCCTGGGACCGGCCGGAGATCCTCCCACGCGGATCCGTGCGCTGGAGGTTTGCTCGCAGGAACCGGTCTGGGTCGAGGGCTATCTCGGGATCGAGGGCGCCTTGGAGGACGCTTTGCGCTGGGACGACACCCAGGAGCCGTGGGTCCAATACACCACGGACTCGGACGGGTGGATCACCTTCAACCTGCGCGGCGGGGGATGCGCCGAGGCGGGAACCGCCGCGGTCTACGGCGGGTCCTTCTGCTATCTCGAGTATCCGGGCGCCAAGTCGCCGGATGTGAACGGGGACTGCCTGGTCGGCCAGGATGACCGCGACTATGTCGTGGCGCGTCTGGGGTCGGATGACTTCTGCGGAGACGTCGACGGAAACGGGATCGTGGATGCCGCGGACCTGGAGGTGGTCGACGGCACGCTGGGGGACTACTGCACGCAGCTCAGTTCCGGGGTGCAGCCGCCGGAGGCCGGCTCCCTGATGCACGGGATGGGGATCCTGGCTCACCCGAATCCGGCCCGGAGCGTGGTCCGGCTGCTCGTCACCGGCGGCATGGAACGGAGCGTGGCCGGAGTCTCCGAAGAGTGGGAGATCGCAATCTTTGACGCGGGCGGGCGAGAGGTGCGGAGGCTGGCGGCGGGCCGCGGGCCGCGGTGGGTCCAGTGGGACCTGACCGACGATGCGGGTCGTGACGTGGGATCCGGGTGGTACATGGCCGTGTTCAGGTCCGATGAGGGAAAGGTGTGCGGGTCGGTGTTGGTGGCGAGGTAGACGAAGCCATCCGCAATGCGCCTCGCAACCATCGCCATTCTGCTCTCTTACGCTTCAATGGGGCCGCGGCCTCGCAGCCGCGGATGTATGGCCCAGAACTCACGCTCCTCGGCCATCGCGTGATCGATGCTTCAATGGGGCCGCGGCCTCGCAGCCGCGGATGTCGGCGGCAACGTGCAGACTTTTGCACGTGTCTTTCTTGCTTCAATGGGGCCGCGGCCTCGCAGCCGCGGATGTCGTGCAGATTTGCACTTCGATCGGCCACGTCAGTTGGCTTCAATGGGGTAAGCGGTCAACCTGCGGAGTCAGCCTCCGGCACCGACTGACCCCGGTCCGGCACGGTCGATGTGGGACCGTAGCGGGGCGGACGAGAAGCGCTCCTTCCACAGGCGCGGCGTAAGGTCCGCCACCTCCCGGGCCGGGT
>JAKQSZ010000050.1 GCA_029569475.1 Candidatus Eiseniibacteriota bacterium
GGCCGAAAACACCGAGAAGGGCGGCAAGGTCGTGATCCTGGACGTCGAACCCGGCGACCGCTCCGTCGAAACGATCGTCTACGGCCCCTTCAACAAGATGTTCGACGAGCCCCCGGAGATCCACCTCCCGCTCAAGGTCGAGATGGACTGGCCGAACCGGTCGGTCAAGCTGGAGGTCAGCGGTCAGGAGGTGACCCTGCAGGAGCACGAGTGGTCCGACTTCGTGCGCTTCGAGTTCCCCATCCGCCAGGTGGTCAAGATCCACGGCATCGCTCGATTCTATCTCCTCGAGATGGGGCCGTCGCTCAAGCTGTACCTGCAAGCGATCAACCTCGACCCCACGTCCCCGGGCGTGCCGATCACCTATCCCAAGGGCTTCGCCAAGGAGATCTACGGCAAGATCGGACTCTGGAAGACCCTCGGCTGGGCGCTGGACACCTGGGCTCTCGATGAAGGAGTCACGACCGAGAAGGTCTTCGCCGAGGACGTCGACTTTACCGTCGACAAATTCGAGAAGATCATGGACAACTTCATCGACAACCCGAAAGACCGCCTCTACGTGCAGGTCTTCTACTTCACCGACCGGGCCGGGCACATGTTCTGGCGCTTCCTGGATCCGCGCAACCCCGCCTTCGATCCCGAGAAGGCCGGAGTCTGGGGCGAGTACATCCTCCAGAGTTACCAACGGATGGACCGCATCGTGGGCCGGGCCCGCGAGAAGCTGCCGCCCGACGGCGTCTTCATCGTCTGCTCCGATCATGGGTTCTCCACCTGGCGGCATTCGGTGAACCTCAACACCTGGCTGGTCCGCAACGGCTTCATGGCCCTCAAGGGCCAGGGCGACCAGATGATGACGCTGGATGATCTCTTCGTGGAAGGGACCTTCTGGCCCAACGTCGACTGGCAGCGGACCCGCGCCTACGCCCTCGGCCTGGGCGCCGTCTACATCAACCTGCTCGGGCGCGAGCGCGAGGGAATCGTCACGCCCGGCGCGGAGTACGACGCGCTCTGCGCCGAGATCAAGGAGAAGATGGAGGCGTGGGTCGACACCGCCACCGGGGAGCGCCCGGTCCACCGGGTCTACCATCGCGCCGAGATGTACTCCGATTTCGATCCGCAACTGATTCCCGACCTGCGCGCGGCCAACAACTTCGGCTACCGCGTCTCCTGGCAGACCTCGCTCGGGGGGATTCCGCGAGATCTCATCGAATCGCACAAGATGGCGTGGAGCGGAGATCACTGCAGCCTCGATCCCGATCTGGTCAAGGGCATCTTCCTGTGCAATCGCCCGATCAAGACGGCCGAGCCGAACATCCGCGACATGTTCCCGACCTTGCTGGAGCTGTTCTCCGTGCCGGTGCCGGCCTCGGTCGACGGGCGTAGCCTCCTGGGGCCGTAGAGCCAGGGCGCCTCCCCTCTCCGTCCCCGCGCGGGGAGCCACGCCCGGCGCAGCAAAAAGGCCGGAGCGGCGCGGCGGCGGCTCCGGCCCGCGACAGCGGACGCGCGCAAGATTCTTCCAGGGCCCCCGACTAGCCCTCCATGAGCGAGGGGATGATCTCCGAGGCCGGGACCGGGCCCTTCTCGAACTCGAAACCCACCGACCTGAGGTGCTCGAGTGACGGCGGGATGTCCTCGTCGGCGACTTCCAGCGTGATGTTGCAGGAGACGTTGACCTCGGCCAGCGCGCGGTAGACCTCTTCGTAGCCCACCACGCCGCGCCCACAGGCCAGATGCTCGTCCTCCAGGCCTTCATTATCGTGGACGTGCAACGAGATCAGGTGATCCTTGAAGACGTTGATCCACTCCTCGGGGGCCATCCGGCTGAAACAGGCGGCGTGGCCGAGATCCACGCAGAAGCGGAGCCACGGGCTGTTGACGGCCTCCAGTACCTCGAGGAGGAGCGTGGCGTCGGGCTCGTAGGCGTTCTCGATGGCGAGCACGATCTCCTCGTCCTCCGCCATGGCCACCAGCTCCTTCAAGGTGACGATGAGCCGGTCGCGCCACGACTCGATGTGGGCGGGACGGACGTGGTTGCTGAACCCGGTGTGGAAGATCGCGGCCTGGCATCCCAGGATGGTGCCGATCTCCAGGCCTTCCATCAGGACTTCTCGCGAATAGCTCATGACGCGCGGATCGGCGCAGGAGAGATGGAGTCCGTGAAAGGGCAGGTGGCAGAATGCGCTGATCTCCCGCTTGCGCAGCTCTTCGGCCAACGCCTCGAGGTCGCGCACCGGGATCTCGCGGTTGTATTCCGCGTCCGTGAGGCGGATCTCGGCGTTCATGCCATGTTCCTGGTAGTAGCCCAGATGATCGCGCAGGGTACGCAAGGGCTCGCTTCTGGACAGACGGAACTTCAAGCTTCACCTCCCTTTGGATCCCGGTCCCGCGCTCCGGGCAGCCGCTGCTCATCCACGATCGAGGAACTCTCCGCGGCCAGGCGGTCGCGGCGTCTCTCCCGCTCGCTCAGGCGCTGTTTCCGCCGGAGCTCCGCTTCGGACTGGCGCCGGCGGTCCTCGGCGGTCTCCGCCACGAGCGGCGGGACCGGCGCCGGACGGCCGGCGGCATCGAGCGCAACGAAGGTCGCGTACGCCGAAGCGGTGTGCACGCGCCGTCCTGTCTTCGGATCCTCGGAGTGCACCTTGACCCCGACTTCCATGCTGTGGCGGGCCGCATGGTTGACGGAGGCTCGCAGCACGATCAGCTCTCCGACCTTGATCGGATGGAGGAAGTCCACCCGGTCCATCGAGGCGGTGACCACGGGCCGCCGGCAGTGGCGCTGCGCGGCGATGGCCGCCGCGATATCGATGAGGTGCATCACCTTTCCGCCGAGGAGGCTCCCCAGCGGATTGGTGTCGTTGGGCAGCACCATCTCGACCATCTCCACCCGCGAGCGGGACGAGGGTCGCGGTTCGAGATCCTCGACCTTCACCGATCGCCTGCCTTCACCTTGCGGATCTCCTCGGTCAGGAGCGGCAGCACCTCGAAAAGATCGCCCACGATGCCGTAGTCGGCGGTCTTGAAGATCGGGGCGTCCGGATCCTTGTTGATGGCCACGATGCAACCCGAGCTGCGCATCCCGGCCAGGTGCTGGATCGCGCCGCTGATGCCGCAAGCAATGTAGAGCTTCGGGGAGACCGTCACCCCGGTCTGTCCCACCTGGTGGTGGTGGTCGATCCAACCGGCATCCACCACCGCCCGCGAGGCTCCCACGGCGCCGCCGAGCGCCCGCGCCAGGTCCTCGACCAGCTTGAAATTCTCCGGTCCTTTCAGACCTCGGCCGCCCGAGACCACGATCTCGGCCTCCTGCAGGTCCACCGTCTCGCCGACGCCGCGCACCACCTCGCGAATCCTGGCCCGCAGCTGGCCGGCCCCCTCCAGCGGCAGCGGAACGATCGTCCCGGGAGCGGCGCCCTTCCCGGCGGGCGCGTGGGCCCCGGGACGGACGGTGGCCACCACCGTCGCGCCTGCGGCCTGGAGCCGGCCGACGACCTTGCCGCCATAGAGGGACTTGCGGCACTCAAAGCCGTCCGCGGCGCGCGCCAGCGAGAGACACTCCGCCAGCATCGGGGCTTTCAGGCGGGCCGCCAGACGCGGGGCCACGTCACGGCCCATGGCGCTGGCGGTGAACACCACGAGTTCGAAGAACTCCACGGCGCAGGCCTTCGCCAGTTGGGCGGTCAGCAGTTCGGCCGGGGCAGTCGCCAGTTCGGGCGTGTCGGTGACGAAGACCTTCCCCGGGACCACCTCGGCGATCTGTTGCGCGAGGTCGCCGACGTTGTGCCCCAGCAGGATCGCCGCGCAACCATCCGGCGAAAGCGACCGGGCCAGCCCGATTGCCTCCAGAGCCGACTTCTTGAGGTTTCCGTCACGCTGCTCGGCAAAGACCAGAATCATGAACGCGCTCCTCCTCTCACAGAATGCGCGCGTCGTCGCGCAGCCAGCCGACCAGCGTCCGCGCCGCCTCGGCGGCATCGCCCGTGGCCCTCTTCCCTTCCGAACGGGCGGGCGGGTATTCCATACCGACGACCGTGGTTCCGGCGGGGGCATCGCCGGCGATCCCGAGATCCGCTGGAGTCACTGCCTCGAGAGGCTTCTTCTTGGCGGCCATGATGCCTTTCAGCGAGGCGTATCTGGGTTCGTTCAACCCTTTGTTGGCGGTCAGGACAACCGGCGGGGCGACCTCGATCACCTCGGCCCCTCCCTCGATCTCCCTGCGGACCTCGAAGCGATCGGGCGACCCGGCCTCCAACCCCGTCACCACCGACACGTGCGGGATACCCAGGATCTCCGCGACCTGGACCCCGACGGCGGAGTTCTCGAAGTCGATCGATAGCTTGCCGCAGAGGATCACGTCGGCCTCCGCACGCCGGCAGGCGGCCGCGAGCAGACGGGCCGCGGCGGCCGAGTCTCCCCCGGCGAGGCTGTCATCCCGGACGAGCAGAGCGCGATCGGCGCCGAGGGCGAGGCAGCTACGCAGAGCCTCCTCCGCCTTGGCCGGACCCGCCGAGATCGCGATGACCTCGCCGCCGAACTTCTCCTTCAGCCGCAGTGCGGCCTCGATGGCATACTCGTCGTAAGGATTGATCACGTAGGCGACTTCGGCCGGATCGATGGTCTTGCCCTCCGCGGCGATCTTGATGCGCGCCTCGGAACTCGGGACCTGCTTGACCAGGACCGTGATCTTCAATCCATCCTCCCTTTCCGCCTGTCCGGAGGCTTCGGGACACATTCTCCTGGCTCCCACGACGCCCGCGCGAAGCTCGGAAAAACGCAAAAACCCCCGCGCGTCCCTTCCCTGCCGGAAAGTCGCGAAGGAATCGTCGGCCGGACCGTACCATGCGCCCGCCGCCGGCACAAGCCCGAAGGCCTCGCCCGCCCCGCCTCGCCCTCGCGCCGACTCCACACGTTGACCGAAGCCGGATGGTCGCTTCCGCTCCCGGGGCCCGGTCTTCAAACCCCGTCCGCGAGCGGCACACGCTTCTCGTTCACGGCTGCGGCAGGTAGCTCGGCACGTCTCCCTCGCGCACCGGCAACCAGCCCTCCGGACGGAGCATGGAGGCCGCCTCGCCGCCCGGCTCCTCCGGCGCCCAGCCCAGAATCTCCAGGTCGACCCGAAGCCGGTCGCGCGGGGAGTAGATGGAGAGCTTGCGGGGGAGCAGGGCTTCGTCACGCCTGTCGTAGCTCTCGAAACGGATGGAGAGTATCGGATCCACCCCATCCCACAGCGAGACATCCTGCAGAGCCCCGGATCCGGCGTCGCCCCGCAGCCGGATGCCCAGGCCCGAAGCCCGCAAGCGGCCGGATCGCGCCCAGGCGCCGGAGCCTTCGTGCCCCGTGGCCGGCCCGGCGCTTTCGAACTCGATCTCCTGAACCAGGCTGGCCGGCGCCAGGGCCCATTCCACCGCACGTGTCCAGGCGGCCGGGTTCAGACGCCCCCAGTCAGGTTCGTCGCGGGCCGACAACCAGTACCGCTTCTCGCGATGGAAGAGCAGCTCGCAGGAGTCACGGTCGGCGAGGAGCGCGAAGACCGGTCCAATCGCCCCGTAGTGAGCACCCAGGCGGATCTGGCGGAGGAAGTCGAAACGGAGCTGGCCGGACATCGTCATCGACCTCTCTCCGGCGGGCTCGACCCGGAGGCGGAGCCCCGCCCGGAACGGGCCCGGCACCGGCTGGAGCGCCAGTCGCTGGACGCCGTCCGTTGTCCCGGCCGGATCCCCGGAAGAGACATCGCCTCCCCTCGCCGGGGCTCCGCCACGCCGCGAAGCGCATCCGGCACCGAGACCGAGGGAGACGACGACGATGGCAGCAACCGCGGCCGCGATCCCCTTGACCACCAGGCCTCGCCGGCGCCCCCCGCGCGGTGTGCAACGCCCCCGCGGTCGTGGCGGCGGCCCAAGCGCGAACCCATCAACCGCTGGAAATGCGAACATGAGCAGGAACCTGGACAACCCTGCCCGCTCGGAGAGTCCGGCCAGGGCGGGTCCGGCCGACGACACCACGTGCGATGGCCGCGCCCTCTGGCTTCGGCTCTCCCGCGGATGTGGTAGATTCACCATTCGATGACAGACCCCCGCAAGGCACTGCTGACCTGGTGTGAGATCGACGCCGTCGCCCTCGGCCGCAATGTGTCCCTCTTCCGCTCCCTCCTGCCGGCTCCAGCCTACCTGCTGGTGGTTGTGAAGGGGAACGCCTATGGGCACGGGCTTGGCCTCATGGCCCGGCTCCTCGCCTCGCTTCCGGCCGACGCCGTCGGTGTGATCAGCGTGGAGGAAGCGGCGGAAGTGCGGCGGCAGGGCTGGACGCGCCCGGTCCTCATCATGGGCTACGTCCCCGACGCGTTGCTCCGCGATGCGGTCGAGCTCGAGGCCGAGTTCACGGTGTACGACGAGGCCGTCCTGGAGCGGCTGGATTGCCTGGGGCGCGCGCGGTCGCGCCCGATCCGTTGTCACCTGAAGCTCGAGACCGGCACCTGGCGCCAGGGGGTATTGGAGGAGAACCTCCCGCGATTCCTGGAGATCTTCCGCAACTCGCCAGGCGTCGAGCTGGCCGGGGTGTCCACCCACTTCGCCAACATCGAGGACACGACCGACCGCTCCTATGCTCGCGAGCAACTCGCCCGCTTCGATCGCATGGCGCGGGTGGCGAGGACCTCCGGCTTTCCCGGAGCGCAAAGGCATGCCTCCTGCACCGCCGCGCTTCTGACGATGCCCGAAACCGGCTTCGAGCTGGCCCGGCTCGGCATCGGCGCCTACGGCCTGTGGCCGTCCCGCGAGACGCTCGCCTCCACGCGAGCCCGCCTTGATGAAGCGATGACGCTGCGCCCCGTCCTCTCCTGGAAGACGCGCGCGGTACAGGTGAAGAACGTGCCTGCGGGAGCGTACATCGGCTACGGCTGCACCCACCGTGTCACGCGGCCGACCCGGCTGGTCGTCATCCCGGTGGGCTACGCCGACGGCTATGACCGGAGCCTCTCCGGCCAGTCGCACGTCCTGATCCGCGGAGTGCGGGCGCCGGTGCTGGGACGAATCTGCATGAATCTCTTCATGGCCGACGCGACGGACGTCGGCGAGTTCGGCCCTGGAGAGGAGATCGCCTTGATCGGGGAGCAGGGCGCCGAGAGGATCGGGGCCGCCGACCTGGCCCAGCTGGCGCAGACCATCCCCTACGAGATCGTGACGCGCCTCTCCCCCGCGATCCCCCGCCTGGCGGTGTTGGAGGGCGGCCGGGTGGCGGACCTTTCCGCAAGGCGTCCCGATGGCGGCGATCTGAGGTGGGCCGGCGGACCGGGTGGCCCACCGTCGTCCTGGGGCGGGCTCAGCGGATCTTTGCCCCCGGAGGGAGCTCCCGGTCCACGGTGAGCAACGAAATGGTCTCCCCCGAGGAGGCCGCGAGCAGCATCCCCTCGGAACGTTCGCCCCGCAGCGTGGCCGGTTTGAGGTTGGCCACCACCACGATCAGCCGGTCGACCAGGTCCTCGGGCGCATAGCTGCCCGCGATGCCCGCCACCAGTTGCCGCGTTTCACCGCCGGCGTCCACCTGGAGCACCAGGAGCTTTTCGGCGTTGGGATGACGCGCCGCCGAAAGCACCCGCGCCACGCGCAGTTCGACCCGGGCGAACTCCGAGATGTCGAGCAGCGCCGGGCCCTGGGGTGTGTCTTCCATCGTTCCTCCTTGGGGATCGCTTGGGGCGGCGCAATCGCGACGCCGGACGCCGGCCCAATCTATCCCTCGGGCCGGCGCCGGGCAAGCAGGCGAAGGCAGCGCTCCCGCGGCAAGTCGAACCCGCTTGGGAAACCGGATCGCGCGCCCGAGGTTCAAGGATGGCGGATAGGCCTGGTTTGACACCTGCCCTCTGGGTCCGCATAATGGCGCCCCGTACCCACCCACAGCGGAGGTAACCCGAATTGCGGATGACCGATCCTTCCCGGCCCCCGGCTGCAACGGGGGCCGGGCGCGTCCCTCCCGGCGGCCGCGGCGGCCCGATGCCGTGGCCCTTGTCCCTGATGGTGATCCTGGTCCTGGCGGCGGCGCTCCCGAGTGGGACGCCCGGGACGGCTCGGGCCCAGGAAGAGCCCATCTACACTCCGGTCCTTCTCGAGGCGGCATTCGAGGACACTCTCAGCGATGGCTCGCTGCCGCTCCGCAACGGCGACACCTTCCACGTCAACGTGCGGCTGGGTCTGGCCCCGGACACCACCAAGCCGTGGACGCCGGAAGAGCAGGCGCTGCTGGCCGATTCGCTGGAGATCACTCTCGACAGCAGCGAGCTGGATACCGGCTCCGCCGGACCGACGCACATCGAGCGTCGCGGAGGTGGGTGGTACCGGATCACGCATGCGGTTTCCGCGGACAATCCGAGGCCGGATACCACGGGCATCGCCTTGAAGATCGAGGTGGCGGCCCGTCCCAAGATCGGCGCGGCGACCCTGCAAGGTCCCCGCCTGCGTGTTTGTCTCTCGAACCACCCCCCGGTGCACCTCACCTCCCGGATCCTCAACCCCAAGGTCGACATCGACGGGCTTCCCGTGGCCTCCCGCATGGGAGACTCGCTGCGGATCGAGAGCCGTTGGAGCAGCCCCGACGGCCTCCCCCTGCAGGCGTACCTGGACCTCAGCAATATCGTGAGCGACGAGAACCTCTGGCACTTGCCCATGCAGGCCGCCACTCCCAACGTCTTCTCGGCGCGCGTGCGGCTTCCCCTCAACGAGGACGTCTACCACCCCGACGGTCCGGGAAAGAAGCTGCTCATCCATTGCTACGAAGGGATTGTCGAGAATGGCATCCTGCATTTGGCGGGTTGCGGCCGTACCACGGACCAGTCCCTCTCCGTCGACATCGACGTCACCCGGCCGGACACGGCCCTGGTCGCGCTCCGCCTGGACGAGCTGCCCCAGGTGACCACCGAGAAGCAGCTCGTGGTCAGCGGGCACGTCAATCCGCAGGAGAGCTTCATCGTGCTGATCCTGCGCAACCGGACTCTCGAGGGCGTCGCCCGGCCCGACTCGGCGACCGGCGCCTTCCGGGACACGCTGGAACTCCGGCCCGGACGCAACGAGATCCAGGCCCGGGTCGAGGACCGGTCCAAGAACACGACGCCGCTGAGCCCGGCCATCGTCGTGACACTCGTCGAAGGAGCCGAACTGGATATCACGGCCCCGTACAGCCGCAGACTCTCGACCAGCGGCAGCCGGTCGCTCATTGTGCTGCGCCACCCCGACGGGATGATCGACCCGGCCTTGCGGATCTTCAATCTGGAGGGCGACTGCGTCTACCAGGAGTCGGCGCCTGCCGGCCGGCGCATGGAAGCCACCTTCCAGTGGGAGGGCGTCACCTCCGATGACGGCCGCCGCCTCCCCCAGGGCTATTACATCGTGCGCGGCGAGTGGACCGAGGCCTCGGGGGGGAGGAAATCGCTCACCCGAGGCCTGGTGCTGAAAGACTAGGGGCTCCATGAACCACACCACCTGTCCAGGGGTCCGCCCGAGGCCGCAATCCCACGCGACCGCGGGCGTGCCCGTGCCGGGAGCTTCCGTACGTACCGAGCCCGGTCCGGCCGTAGCGGGAACCGCCTCGGCTCCTTGGCGCCTGATCCGACCTCGAACCGCGGCGCTGGCGGCCGGTCTTCCGGCGCGGGCGGGCCGCGCCGCCGGAACGAGCCGGCTGGCCATGGTCCTGACGGGAGCCGTCCTCGGCCTTCTATGGCGGGTGGACGCCTGTCCGGCGGCCTCCCCCTGGACCGGAGCGTTCCCGCGCCTGGAAGTGAGCGCGCGAGGGCTTGCTCTCGGGGGAACGCCGGCGGCCGCCGCCGAGGGAAGTGAGTCGGTGCTCTGGAACCCGGCCGGGCTGCTGAGCCTGGAACGCCGGGAGCTGACCTTTACCTACGCCGACCTTTTCGGTCTCGGGCTGGTCGACCACTCCGTGGTCCAGTTCGGGTGGCCCTTTCTGCGCACCAGGATCCGATGGGATGGAGACCACTTCGTGAAGGAGCGGCTTCCGGCCCCGGCCCACCATGCCATCGGCATTGCCTTCTCCAGCGTGCGAGCGGAGGTCGGGGAAGAAGACTCGTACAGCGAAAGCCAGCTCGCCCTGGCCCTTGCCTGGCGCATGTTCTGGGGCCTGCGCTCGGGCCTGACCTACCGCTATCTCACGGCCGACGCCGACGTCGGCTCGGCCGGCGGCCACGGCCATGGCGTCGACTTCGGCATGCTCAGGGAGGTCGGCCCGGTGGACCTGGGCTTCTCGGCCACCAATCTGGTCTCATCGATGACCTTTGATCCCGAACCCGAGTCCGATGGAGTCGAGGTTCCTGACCGAAACGACCCGATCCCCCGCCGCTGGGAGGCCGGCCTCGCGTTCCGGCCGCTCGCCGGCCGTCCGTTCGGATGGGAGGGTGGAGAAAACCTCCGCTGGTTCGCCGGAGCACTCTGGTCCGGTGACGGGTTCGAGACTTCGCAGTACTCCACCGGAGGCGAGTTCGCCGTTCTGCCGGAGTGCACCGTACGCGGCGCCGCGCGCCGGCGTCACGATGTCCTGGGGTGGCGCTGGGAGTGGGGCGCCGGTCTTGGCGTCCGCGTGGGCGAGCTCCGCTTCGACTACGGCGTGACCGACAGCGCCCACGACCTGGGCACGACGCATCGCTGGGGCGCGGGCATCGCGCTCTAGGCCCGGCGGGCCCGCGGGCCACCCGTCCATGGCTCGCCGCGCGGGAATACTTGCCGGACGCGGCGGCCGCCCGCTATATTCCCGTCTTGTCTGTCCGGCGCGGCGACGGTCAAGAGCCGTCCGTTCCGGAGCCCGTCGCCATCCGGCCGTCCGCGGCCGTCGACACACGAGGTCGCCTGAGCCGCCGGACCGTCACGCGGCGCGGAGGAGAGATTTCACCGATGGAGAGCGCGTTCAAGACCCCCATCCCCGGCATCTATGGGATCCAGAACTGGGGAAACGGCTACTTCGACGTCAACGCCGCGGGCCATCTGGTGGTCAAGCCCTCCCGCAGCGGCGCCGGAGTCGATGTCTTCGAGGTCGTCGAGGACCTGAGGCGCCGGCGGATGCAGACGCCGATTCTCCTGCGTTTTCCGCAGATCCTCGACAGCCAGGTCCGGGCCTTGTCCCAGGCCTTCCAGAACGCCATCTCCGAGTTCCACTACGGGGCTGGATACCAGGGCGTGTTTCCCATGAAAGTGAACCACCGGCGTGAGGTGGTCGAAGAGCTCCTTCGTGTCGGGAGCAAGCACAACCTCGGCTTGGAGGTGGGCAGCAAGGCCGAGTTGTATGTTGGCCTCTCCCTCGAGCAAGCGCGCGAATCGCTCCTCATCTGCAACGGCTTCAAGGACGAGGAGTTCATCGAGATGGCCTTCTGGGCGGAGTCGATGGGCAAGCGCGTAGTCGTGGTGGTGGAGCAGATCCGCGAGGTGCATTCCTACGTCCGCCTCGCGGAGAGCACCGGGATCCGTCCGATGATCGGCTTGCGCGGGAGGCTCTACTCCAAGGGCAGCGGCAAGTGGGAGGAGTCGGGAGGCGAGACCTCCAAGTTCGGCCTGACCACCGTTGAACTCCTGGAGTGTTACCGCGTGCTCTCCGAGGCCGGCCTGCTCGATCGGCTCCGCATGCTCCACTTCCATATCGGATCGCAGATCACCGACATCCGCAAGATCAAGACCGCCGTGAAGGAGGCCTCCCGCGTCTACGCGAAGTTCCGCCACATGAAGGCGCCGGTCGACTTCCTCAACGTGGGGGGCGGCCTGGGGATCGACTATGACGGCAGCAAGACGCCTTCGGACTCCAGCGCCAACTACACGATCCAGGAGTTCGCGAACGACGTCGTCTATACAATCGCCGAGATCTGCGACAACGAGAACGTGACCGTGCCGACGATCGTGTCGGAGAGCGGCCGGGCCCTCACCGTCTATCACTCTCTGCTCGTCACGACGGCGGTGAACCGGACCGAGAGCGCCGCACCGGCCGCCGATCCGGCCTCGCCCACCAAATCCTCGGCTCTCCTGGAGATGCGGGAGATCTCGCGTGACATCTCGGTGAAGAACTTCCGCGAGTACTTCCACGACGCGCTGCAGCAAAGGGAAGAGCTCTTCACGCTCTTCGACCTCGGCTATCTCGGACTGGGGGAGAGAGCACAGGGAGAGGCCCTCTTCCAGGAGATCTGCGAGAAGGCGCTCCGTTTTGCCAAGCAGACCAGCTATGTCTCGGATGAGTTCGAGCTTCTGGAAAAGGCCCTGCGCAAGAAGTATCTGACGAACTTCTCGGTGTTCCAGTCCGTGCCCGACTCCTGGACCATCCGGCAGCTCTTCCCGGTCCTGCCGATTCATCGACTCAACGAGTATCCGACGGAGTACGGGATCCTGATCGATCTGACCTGCGACTCCGACGGCCAGCTCGACAGCTTCGTGGACGTCAAGGACATCAAGGAGATCCTGGAACTCCACCCCACGACCAACGGAGGCCCCTACTACATCGGGGTCTGCCTGCTGGGCGCCTACCAGGACGTGATGGGGGACTTCCACAACCTCTTCGGCATCGTCAACGAGGCTCACGTCGTCGTAGACGAGCAGGGCCGGTACCACATCCAGAAGCTGGTTCCCGGAAGCACCGTCAAGGAAATGGTCGAGACCGCCGGTTACGGGATTGAAGAGCTGCAGGACCGATTTCGAGCTCGTCTCAAGGAGGCGCAGGTGGCGGGACGGCTGAGCGCCGAACAGGCCGCCGGGCTCCTGGAGGCCTACCTCGGCCGTGCCGCGGCGCCGACCTATCTCAGCGTCGGATGATGATCCACCCGCCTCGGGTGGAACCAGACGGCGCCTGCGCCGTATAGAGGCGCGAAGGCGCGGTTCCAAGAATCGACCTCTCGCTGCGGGAAAGGCCTCGGAAGACTCCGAGGCCTTTGCTTTTCTGGTTCAGCGTCTCGGCTCAATCTCCAAAGTGGGTCGCCTCCACGTCGATCGCGGAAAGCGGGAAGCACGCCGCGGGAGAAGAGACCACGGGAAGGAGGCCAGCGCGACCAGCGGCCCCCAAGAAGAGACCCCCGGCGCAAAGCCGAGGGCCTCTAGGGAAGGGCCGCGGGCCCCAGGGCCGATCACCAAACCCACCACTCCCCGACAAGGGGCGCCAGGTGAACCTGGAGTCACGACGCAACTGCAGGCGTGCAGCCTCCGCAAACAGACCGGAAGCGTGCCGACTGCGGTGGCAACCTCGGGACCCGACCTGCACCAGGCCCCGGTTGCTTCTCTGCCGGGGTTGGGAAACAGACCGCAACCGGCACGCCGTCCGGATGCCATCCTGCCAGCAGCCACCGTGCCAGAATCTCGAGGTGATCCCACAGCCTCCGTTGGTCTCCAACCCCTTGGGAGAAGGGCACTTGCTCCGTGCGGGAGCATCACAGGGAGGGCCGCGGAACCCGGTGAGTTTTCAAACCCGGGACATTGGTCCCCAGGCGGAGCGAATCATGGGCTAAACTTGTATAAAATAAGGCGTTATGGCTGATTACGAAGGTTCCACCACAGTGGGTACCCCGGCTCGAGGAGGCCCGCGGGGCGGGAAAACGCGGCCGGCCGGTCCTTGTTCGGACCGGCCGTTCCTATCAGATCCAGCGCGCCTGGTCAGGCGCGACGCGAATCATGGTTCGCGCGAGGAAGCGCTAGAAAGCGTAGGTGCCTGACAAGCGTAGCCGGTTCACGGCACGCTCAACGGTCACCATGCGCGGCCCGGCATCGCCTTCCTCGCTGTCGGGGTCCGTCAGCGGATCCGATGGAGAATCCAAGAACCAGCGGCGCTCGTCGAAACGCCAGGTCTCCCAACCAAAGTCGTAACGAATCCCCGCGGTCGTGAGCGATACCCCGAAGGAGTACGCGGTCGGCTCGATCTTCTCGCCGTGATAGGAGAAGTCCACCCCGGGAGCCGTCGTGTCGGCCGGCGAGATCTCTCGGAAGGAAGACACGGAGGTCCGGAGCCCGGCACGCACGAACCAGTCACCCCAGCTCGGGCGGAAGAGAAGGTACTCGGCGCCGAGGTGGAGGCTGCCCGCGTCGATGAGCGGCAGCACACCCTTCTCCGTCACTTCCGCCCGGCCGCCCCCCGGGCGATGAGTCAATTCCAGGTCCGACCAGGCCCGGCTTTCGTACGCGCCTGCCAGAGCCAGGCGGCTGAGTGGTCGCACTTCGAGGCCCAGACCGTAGAAGGGAGGAATCTTCATGTCGTGATCGGCCACCTTCGCCAGGGCGATGACGACGATGTATCCGGTATCGCCGAGCCGCGGCAACGACTCCATGGTGAACTCCCCACCATCGACGTCAACGCTGTAGCCGGGCGTGTACTGAGCCGAGAACATGACCCGTTTCCCGGGAGTCTGCAGCCGGAGCCCCAGGTCCGTGGAGATGCCCGAGTAGCGGTAGTGGAAGCTGCCATTACCCTCCAGAACGGCGCCACCGGTCGCGATTCGCTGGTGGAGCCCCATTCGGAGGTGGCCCCGCAGGATATTGAGGTTCGCGCCGATGGAGACCCCGGGCATCACCTCGGCGGCAAGGGTCGGGGTGTATGCCTCCAGCGCGCCTTCCTCCGTGCGCTCGAAGGCCATGACGATCGGCAGGCTGTTGAGCACATCAGTTTGCAGTTCGGCGACCAGGTCCTCGGGCATCTGCGTGTCGACATAGCGCCGCCAGCTCAGCGCACCGGCGAGTTTGAAGTTCCCCTGGCGCCAAAGGGGCATGCTGCCGCCGATGAAGCCCGCCCGAATGCCCCCCTTCAATTTCGCTTCGTAGGAGCCGATCCGCAGTTCCCCCGTCTCCGGGAAGTCCAACGTGTCCGGATAGTCGGGCACATTGGAAGACGAGGTGGTGGCGAATCCGTCCACCGCGAAGGCGGCGTGATCCAGGGCGGTAATCCCCGCGGGGTTCCATCCAACTGCGATCGGCCCCTCCGCCCGCGCGGCATACGCGCCCCCCATACCCATGGCGTCACCACCCGGCCGGGTGCCCTGGTCGTCAAACGGACGGTAGATGAGCCCGGGAAGGATCTCACGCATGTCATCGAGCCAGATGGTTCCCACATCAACGTATCGGATCTCCCATTCGGTCTGGGCGGACGCGGGGAGGACCCCGAAGCTCGCGACCATCAGCGCGCCAGCCAGAACCTGGCGGAAGACCATCCCTTCGTGAACCCGCATGCGCGCCCCCCCTTACGATCGTTCGCCCAGCAGCGCCAGCACGATCGCGCCGCCGTAGGTCCAGAATGCCGTCCGGCGGACGGTCTTGCCGGTATCGAAGCGAATCAGCTCGACCTTCGAAATATCGCTCCGGAGGAGGTTGACATCCTCTCCGGGCGGGCCGACCTGCATGCGAGCGTCAGACAGCCGCGCCACGGTCGGCGCGTAGGAGTCGGCCTGATCGATCAGGTTGAGGTCGGTGAGCCGGATGGCGTCCTCGGTCACCGAGTTGACGCGGGCCCGATAGAGGGCGCCGCTCCGCCGGAAGTCCACGGTTCGCCCCGGTGCGATCTTCCCCTGGACCGTGCTGCCGTCAGCCATCGTCAGGAGGATGTTCTGCTGCGCCTCGAACTGCCCGCTCTCGAGAGGGACACGCTTCGCGCACCCCGTGAAAGCCAGGGCAGCGATGCACAACCCGGCTGCCAGCAGCCGGAGCACGGAATCTGGTTTCATGGATGAACCTCGGTTGACTGATACGGGGAATGCGCGGAACGCAGAGAATGCGCGGCAGGTATGAAGAATAGTGACACGACGGGCTCTGTGCTCCCCACGACCCTGACCTCCACCGACCCGAGAACCCCGCCCGGCCGGTCTCGCCAACTTCCCAGGCGCCGTCACTATAGGTAAGCGTCAGATCACCGTCAAGAGCCGGGGTCGGCACCGGCGCGAAGTACCCAGCCGGGCCATGGCATCCCGACGGCAGGCCATCGCGATCCAAGGGGAGCCCGGGACGCGGGACGTGGTCCGGGGCGACTCAGCCCTTCCGGCCGCCCCCGGACACCTGTTCGCACGCTTGACCGACTCGTTTCACCAGACCGCCCGGCGACCGGCGCCGGATCGGGGTCCATCAACGGGAAGCCACATGATAGCCCGAGAGCAGGTCATCCACCGAAACCGAGCTTTCGGCGGGTCCCAGAGCCCCCTGGATCGCGTGCGCGCCGTCCTCGGGAGGGCCGGCGGAAAGGTCCCGTTCCGCCGCGAGCTCGCATCCGCGCGGTCCCTTTCTCAGTATCGCCACCCGCGGACGCTCCACCTGCGCCGCCGTTTCAGGCGGACCCAGCACGATCGCCTCTTCGCCGCTGCGGAGCCGGACGATACTGCCGGCCGGGTAGAGCCCCACGCGGGCGACGAACAGGCGTATCAGGTCCGGATCGAAGTGGCGGCCCGCCCCTTGGATCATGTGGAGGATCACGCTGTCCGGCGTGAGGGGCCGCGTTGAGTAGACGCGGCTTGCGGTCATGGCGTCGTAGCAATCCGCCAGACTCACGATCCGCGCGAAGAGACCCTGGCTCCAATCTGCCAGTTGGGGATATCCCTTCCCGTCGTAGTGCATGTGGTGCTCAAGGCACACGCAGGCAGCGGTGGCCGCCACGGGGCTGGCGGCGCCGTAGGGAAGCAGGCGCCGCGCCCCGGCCAGAGGATGGGCGCGCACCAGCGACCACTCTTGCGGGCGCAGCTGATGGGGCTTGTGCAGGATCTCCCGGGGCACGTGGAGCTTGCCGATGTCGTGAAACAGGGCAGCCACGCCGAGATCGGCCAGATCCCGCCGGGGCAGACCCAGCCACTGGCCCAACGCCGTGGCCAGGACCGTCACGTGCACCGAGTGCTGAAAGGTGTACTCATCGAAGTCCTGGATGGCCGTGAGACCGAGCAGGGTGAAGTCCTCCTCGGCCAGACAGTCGATCATCTCGTGGACCAGCGAACGGGACCGCCGAAGCTCGGGGATGCGGGTGGCGGCAAACTGCCGGAAGAGGCTGCGCGCGCCCGCCAGCGCCCTTACAAACGTTCGCATGACCCGTTCCGCCTCCGGAGGGCCTTCCCCGGGAACCACCCCCGGACCTTCCGCCAGGGGCAGCGCGCGCACCCCGGGGCCGAGGTGAAAGGCCTGCGGGCCGGCTCCCCCGGACGAGGCCAGGGACGTCCGCTCCTCCACGCACTCGCGCAGGCGCGGGTAGATCTCGAGGAGGGCCTGGATCGCGCCGGCCTCCCTCAGAAGCTCCCAGCCTCCCAGGCGCGCTCGTTCGAGATCCTGCCAAAGCGAGCGCATGGCGACCCGCTGCTCCACGACCGGTCGCCAGCGGCCGCCGTTGACGAAGAGGTGCGGGCCACGCCGGTCGACGCGCAGTCTTCCCTCGGCTTCCAGGAACGACCCCAGGTGGCGGCGCAGCCGCCCGGCCCGCTCCTCCACGATCGGATCACCTTCCCCTCGCAGGCGTCGCACCTGGAGAAAGGAGAAGAGCCCGACGAGAAGGTGGACCGCCTCCGGATCAGCCGCCGCCGAGCGATCGATCACGCCGCCCTCCTCTCCCGGAGATCCCGGCCGGTCCGCATCAGCTGGACCCGGCGGAGCAGGTCGCGCCGTTTCCGGCCCCACCGTTGAACGAGATACTCATGAGCCTCCTCGCCCAGTTCGGCCAGCACCCGCGCCGCCACGATCGCGCGTCGACGATGACGGGCCGCCAGGAAGAACCGGCTGCGCTCGGCGACCTCGGCGAGGACAGGGAGGACCTCGCGCGGCGCCGCCCGGGCGGCCGCCCGGTAGATCGCCGCCTGCTCCCCGTCGCCGCGGTGCTCGAAGCCGCGGGAAACCATGACCTGCAGAAGAGGCTCGAGGGCCGGACGGCCGACCCGGGCCGCCAGGGTTTCGGCAGCTTCGATCCGCACCGTGGCGTCGAGGTCGCCCAAGGCCTGGACAAGGCCCGGGATGCGCTCTTTGCGGGTACTCCTTCCCAGGGCCCGGATGACTAGCCGGCGCCAGGCGGGGTCGGGATCGCCCTGCAAGGCGCGCAGTGCCAGGATCCCCTCGATGTCGGTCACCTCGGCCTCCAGGGCAGCCTTCCGGACCGGCAGACGGGGATCCCGCAGACATCGAACGAGCGCCGCGGGATCGCGCGCCAGGCTGACGAGGCAGGCGGCGACCAGCTCGGCCGGGGCGGCGCAGTCCTTCGCGTGGGCCAGGGCGAGAAGATCCGGCACGAAGGCGGAGGGAGCCGATTCAAGCAGGCGCACGGCCGACCGCAGATCGTCGCCGGCGGGAAACGGGGGGCGTAGCGCCCGGCGAGTCACGCCCGGATCGGAGAACCAGCCCCGCAGGCGGTGGAATGCCTCAGTCGCGGGCGCCGCCGGGGCCTCGACGGGCAGCGCCTCCCACAGACGCTGGAGCAGGTGGAAGGCGCCCGCCTCCAACCGGGCATTAAGGTAGTCCCGAAAGTGGCCGGCCAGCTCGGCGCAAGTCTCGGGAGAGGACTCGCTGCGGAGGAGCTCGATCTGGAGGCGGCCGAACTTCCAGGACCCTTCCGTCTCCGCGAGCCGATGCTTCGCCAGGATCTCCAGCCGCGCGGCCTCGCCCAGAGGCCGCAAGGCTGTCGCCACGTCCCCCTCGCCGGCGTCCTGATCAGGATCGAGGTATTCCTCGAGCGCGTACGCGCCCTCCGAGGTCTCGGCCGCGGGCGCGACTTCCGGCTCCTCGGCCGGCTCCTCGAAGAGCAGGTAGCAGATGTGCGGCAACTCCGCTTCCCAGAGCAGAAGCGAGAGGTCCTCATCCAGCGGATTGAGCGATCCCAGGAGCGCCCGGCCCAAGGGCTCCAGAAACCGCTCCAATTCCACCCGCTCCACCCCGGCCAGGAAGTGAATCTCGCGGATGCCGCAGCCGAAGATCGACGGTCCGAGCGAATCGTCCTTGCCGCCTCCCGGCACCGGCTCGCCATGGATCCACACGCCGTCTTCCAGAAACGCGAGCCGGACCGCGGCACGGTCCGCCAGGAGCCCCTCGAGGGCGGCGTGGAGGCCGGCGATGGCCTCCGCACGCGCGCGTCCTTCCCGGGGATAGAGCTGGCAGGAGCGAAGTGCGGCCCGCAATCGGTGGAACAGCCCGGCTCGATCCATGGTCCAACCCTCCACCCTGGGTATCGGAGTGGTGCGGCCTGCCATTGAGCCGGATCCTCCCGTGGCGCCCCAGCTGGATTGTGGAAGGGAATCTGTTGCGCGACCGCGCTCGTCGGCGTCCCGGCAAAGACTTGGCCCGGCCTGGGAAACTGCCGGAGCTCTCCTCACACAAGCGGCATTTTCACAATAAGTTACGAGTCTCGAACAACAGGATTGTCTCCACAACCAGGGGGATAGCCGCGGCTCTCCAGCACCTGGCGGATGATCTCAGCCAGCGCTCCGCCGCCCGGAAACCCCGCGGGCCCGGGGGTCGTTCCGGGCACGCACGGCAGGCGCGCGCCGGCACCGGGCGCTCCGCCGGCGCCCAGGAGCACTTCCACTTCCGAGCCGCTCAGCCTTTCGACATTACCCAGAAGGCGCGCGGTCAGCAGGATGCGCGCGGTGTGCTCCAGCCGTTCCATCCGGAAGTAGGCTTCCTCCAGATCGGGTCCCAGTGCGACCGCGCCGTGGTTGGCCAGGAGCACGACATCGTGCGTCTGCACAAAGGGCATGAGCTTGCCGCCGAGGTCGCTCGTGCCTGGGGTTCCATAGGGAGCCAGCGGCACCGCGCCGAGGGTGGCGATGATCTCGGGGAGAACGCAGGCGTCCATGGCCTCGCGGGCGACGGCGAAACCCGTGGCGATCGGAGGGTGCGCATGGACTACCGCGCTGATGTCGGGGCGCGTCCGGTAGATCTCCCGGTGCATGTGGCACTCGGAGCTGGCCCCGCGTCCCCGGGACAAAACCTTCCCTTGCGCATCCACCCGCACGATCTCGTCCGTCTTGAGGTAGCCCTTGCGGGACCCCGTGGCCGTGATGAGGATCGTCCCGTCCGGGTCCCGCACGCTCAGATTGCCGTCGTTGGACGCAATCAACCCGCGCCGGTCGAGGCGGCGGCCGACCTCCTGGAAGAGGCGGATCTGCGCCGCCGTGGGGCCGTGATGGATCATGGGCGTAGCTCCCCTGGATCGCCCGGGCCGCGAGCCCACCGGCCCGGAGCGCCGTGATCGGCCGATGGCCCCCGGGCGCTGACACCGCGCGCGCTGGTCGAGCGCGATCCCCCGAAGCCGGAGCCGGCGACGCGTAGTGGAACGCCCGGATCCGGATCCAACCGCCGCCAGCGCCGTCTTGGTGGATCCTCTCCCCGTTCGGCGCGCCGGAACGCTTCGGGGAGCGCGGCCACGACGTCTCCGGGAATGAGGCTGCGCCGGGCGATCCCCTCCACCACGATATCGGCTGCCAGCCCGTGCAGGTAACATCCAAGGGCCGCCGCCCGGGGGCCGCCCAGACCCTGGGCCAGGAGCGTTCCGATGATCCCCGAGAGCACGTCGCCGGAGCCGCCGGTAGCCAGTCCGGAGTTGCCGGTCGGGTTGACCCAAACCTCGCCGGTGGGGGCCGCGATGACGCTCGGGGCGCCTTTGAGCGCCACGGTGACTCCCCAGAGAACGGCGGAGTTGCGCGCCTCGCCGACCGGATCCGCCGCCAGCGCCGCGATCGGCCGGCCGCTCAACCGGGACATCTCCCCCAGGTGCGGGGTCAGGACACAGCCGCCGGGGGAGCCTCCCGCGTGGCGATCGCGCGCCGGGGGCACCCAGCTGGCGGGTCCCCAGGCGGCCAACGCGTTCAGGCCGTCGGCATCGATCAGCAGCGGCTTGCGCCAGCCGGAGAGGACGCGCATCACGAACCGCTCGCCCTCGGGGGAGCGGCCCAGGCCGGGACCGAGCACGAGAGCATCCCAGTCGCCAAATCCTCCGAGAAGACGCTCCGCGCCCATGGCCAGCAGCTGGCCATCCTCCCCTTCCGGCAAGGAGATGCTCATGGCCTCCGTGACCATCGCATCGAAGACCCTGCTCAGCGAACCGGGCACGCCCGCCCGCACCAGCCCGGCGCCGCTCCGTAGGGCCGCCCGCGCGGCCAGGGCCACGGCGCCGCTCAGGCCGGGAGAGCCGCCCGCGATGAGGAGCTTGCCCCAGTCTCCTTTGTGCGATGCCGGCCCGGGCGCGGGGAGCCAGGCCGGCGTCTCGGTCGGATCCAGGAGAGTGGCGGATGCCGGGACCTCGCTGGACACCGTCTCGGGGATTCCGATGTCCACCACATCGACCTCGCCGGTGCGGCTGCGGCCGGGATGGAAGGCGAAGGAGAGCTTGGGGCTGCCCATCGTCACGGTCCACTCGGCCCGCACGGTCTCTTCTCCGGTCTCCCCGGGGTGGAGCCCCGAGGGGATGTCGACCGCGACCACCCGGGCCGGCGACGCATTGATGGCCTGGATCCAGAAGAGAGCATCACCCCGTGCCGGACCCCTCAGCCCCGTCCCCAGGAGCGCGTCGACGAGGAGGTCCTCGCTCCGCAATGCCCGCAGACAGCGACGGACCGCCGACTCAGGGTCGCCGATCTCATCGGCCCCGGTTTCCCGGATCCAGAGCCCCGCGGCGCCGGCGCGCGCGGCGTTGGTCGCGGCGTCTCCCTCGAGAGCGGCAATTCGCCCCGCCAGGAAGACCTGCGGATGGAGCCCGCGATCGCGCAGGAGCCTGGCCAGCACCAGACCGTCACCGCCGTTGTTCCCCCGCCCGCACACGATGACGATCCGCGCCTGGTGAAGCCGGTGGAAGCGGCGCAGGATCGAGGCGAGCAGGCCGCGCCCCGCCCGTTCCATCAAGGTCAGGCTCGGAACCAGCCCCCCGTCGATGGTCCGGCGGTCCCTCTCGCGCATTTGTTCCCCGGTGACCAGATCCACGGCGTCCTCAGGATGAGGTCAGGGGATCGATGCCCGCCCGGGGAGCGGGTCCCGGAGCCGGCATCACTGTCGAGGTCGCGGAAGTGCCGCGGCCGGAGCCCGTGGACGGAAAGAGCCGGCCGGGCCGCGGCGGCGAGCCGCCCGCGACGGGATCCTCGGAGGGCCCGTTGAGGCGGTCGAGGATCGGGAGCAGTTCCTGGATGTCATCGATGTCGAAGTCCGCCCCCGAGTGGACCGTGCCGAAGGTGTCGCCGTAACGGGCGAAGACGGTGCGCATCCCCACCCCGCGTGCTCCGATCATGTCCCGCTCCGGCCAGTCCCCGATCATCAGCACCTCCTCCGGAGAGAGCTCCAACAGCTCCAGCGCGCGGAGGAACGGACGCGGGCTCGGCTTTCGTTCCCCGGTGTCATCGAACGTGATCACCGGGCGGAAGATGTGCTGCAGCCCCAGGTGGTGCAACCGCTGCCAGGCCTGCAGGGACGGGGCGTCGGAGAGCACGGCCAGGCGCAGCCCGCGGCGCAGCAATTCCACGAGGGTGAGGTGGACGTGCGGATAGAGGACGAGGTAGGTGTCGCGCACGCGCCGGTAGTGTGTGATGCCCGCGGCCAGGATCTCGGGTGGGACCCGGCCGAGGACCTCCTTGAGAAACTGGTCGAAGACCCTCTGGTACTCGATCCCTTCCCGGTCGTAGATCTCGAAGATCAGGCGGCGGGCCTCCGCCGGCGCAAGCGGCAACCCCATGTCGATCATCCCCTCGACGGCGGCGACGATCGAGGCCTCCTTCATTTTCATGAAGTCGGTCAGGGTATTGTCGAGATCGAAGATAAGGGCCCGGATCATGACGTTCTCCGACACGACCCGGGCAATGACTCACTTGGTCGAGTGGCTGATCGAACGTCCGTAGGAGATCTCACCGTTGTCGATGCGGATATTGAATCCGCACGTAGGATTGGTGCACACCCAGGCTTTGTACATGATCGGAGCGCCGTCGCGACCATAGTCCGAAAGCGGGATGAGGAATCCCTCGTTGCACTTCTTGCATTCCGGATACCGGACCCTGGTCTCCATCCTCCGCCTCCCCGGATCATCGCGATCCACCTACCCTTTCGGGCCGTCTCCGCCCGACCCGAGGTTGTCCATCAGGGCCGGTCCCGCGTGCCACACTCCGTGGCTCCACATCGGTTGCACTCCAGATGGTCGGGATCCGGCCCAAGACTGTCAAGTACGTTTTCCCAGACCCTCTGCCGGATCAGGTCTTCTGCTCCTTCTTCTCCGCGGCGGGAAAGAGGATGTTGTTGAGGATGAGCCGGTACCCCGGGGAGTTCTTGTGCAGTTCGAGTTCCGTCGGCGGATCCCCGACCCGGTGCTGGTAGTCCTCCGGATCGTGCCCTCCCAGAAACGTGAAGGTGCCGCTGCCGTAGTTGCCGTGCAGGTACTTGACCTCGTCGGCCCCCTCGACCTCGGCCAGCAGCACGGTCGCCTTGCGGACCAGTTCCTTGCGGAAGGACGTGGTCTGGCCCATGAACCCGGGGATGACGTTGACGTGGCACTGGGTCAACATCGTCGGAACCGGGTCTTCCTTGGCGGAGAAGTCGAAGAGGGTGAAGAAGTCGTTGGGCTGT
Source organism: Candidatus Eiseniibacteriota bacterium (assembly GCA_029569475.1). The sequence continues at coordinate 23,493 of JAKQSZ010000050.1, forward strand.
CCCCGCAGAGCGGCCTGTTGCGTCATGTCGATGTCGGAGAACTCGTAGACCAGGGGATTCATCTCCAGGTTGTAGTTCTCGAAGACCAGCCCCTGGGAGAAGTCCAGCCGCTGCCGGGCGCCCGGATCCGGTGGATCCCCGTCATAGGGCACATCGACGATGTCGAGCCCCTGCGCGGCCAGCGCGATGTCCAGCGCGTCGGTGGCCGAACACATGGCGAAGAGGAATCCGCCCTGGGCCACGTATTCCCGGATGCGGCGGGCCACCGCGTGCTTGTGCATCCAGACCTTGGGAAAGCCGGCCGCCCGGGCGGCCTGTTCGTAGAGCTGCTTCTGCTCGATGTACCAGGCAGCGCCGCCGTAGCTGGCGAAGAACTTCCCCATCTGGCCGGTGAAGTCCTCGTGGTGGAGATGCACCCAGTCGTACTGGGGAAGTCCACCGGCCAGAACCTCGGCATCCCAGATGACGTCGAAGGGGATGTCGGCATACTCCATGGCCAGGAAGACGGCGTCGTCCCAGGGCTCGTTCTTGCGGTCAGGGGGAGCGTAGATGGCCACCCGAGGGGCTTTCTCCAGCAGCACGACCTCCATGTTCGCGTTCTCGATCTCGTCGTAGATCACGCTGGCGTCGGCGCCCCCGATCCGCTGGTAGGTGACCCCGGCCACCAGGCAATCCTGTTCGGTGGCCACGGACTCGTCCAGGAGGAAGGAGCCGGAGCGGTAGTTGAGCAGCCACTCGACGTTCTCTCCTCGCTCCAACGCATGGTAGGCGATGCCGTAAGCCTTGAGATGGTCGGATTGGGAGAGGTCCATCGGGATGAGGATCTTGGCCCACGCGGGCCCGGCCGCCGCCAGCAGAAAAACGGCCCAGGTCAGGCTCAACGCGGTGCGATGGGAGTGGGCCACGGAACAGCGGGCGATCGCAGCCATCAGGACTCCTGTGGACGGCCGGCGCCTCGGAGTGCGCCGGGGATGAGGTCGCCGGCCGCCTCGCGGGCGGCATGGCCTTCCGGTTGTGGACAGCCGGCATCCCGGCAAACGCCGGCGAGGGGATCGCCGGCGGCCTCGCGGGCGGCATGGCCGTCTCGTTGTCGCGATCCGGGAAGCCGTTGCGAGCTGTCACGAGTTCGTTGCTTCAAGCGTTGCAGCGAGGTTCGGGCCTGCTCGACCTCCAACGACTCGGGGAAGAGCAGGAGAAGCTCCATGTAGAGCGCCTGGGCCTCGCTCTCCCCCGCCTCGGTGCGGGCCAACTCGTCGGCCACCCGCAGCCAGGCGTTGGGAGCCCGCCTCCCCTCGGGGAATCTGGCGGCAAGGGTATCGGCGGCGGCCTTTGCCTCAGCGCGGCGGCCGAGGTCGAGGAGCAACACGGTCCGCTCCCACCACAGGTCATCGACGACCGGCGAGTCGGGGTGAGCGCGCAGCGCTTCGTCCACGAGTTTCAGGGCGTCCTCGATGCGGCCCAGGCGCCGCTGATATTCGGCCTGGGCGAAGGCGGCCAGCGGCACGCTTCCCCCGCCGCCGCCGTTTTCGCCGATCAACAGGATTCGTTCCAGCGCGTCGTTGACCCAGAGGGACTTCGGGTTGAGGTCGGCCAGCTGATACCAGACCTGCTCGGCCTCCTGCATCTTGCCCTGGTAGAAGAGCATCTCCCCGGTCTGGTAGAGCGCCTCCATCCGGGCCGACTCCTCGGCGGAGCTGTCGGCCAGCGCGCGATAGGCCTCGGCGGCTTCGCCCGGACGGCCCATCAGCAGATGGCAGGAGGCGATGGCAAGCCTGGCCTCGTCGCGCTGCTTCGCTCCGGCGCGGCCGGAGGGGCTCGACTGCAGGACGTCCCGGTAGGCCAGGAGCGCCTCCTCCGGCTGACGGAGGTCCCGTTCCAGCGTGCGCGCCCGTTCCATGCGCGCCTGGGTGGCATGCGCGCCCCCCTTGGCAGCAACCTCGGCGAAAGCCTCCACGGCCTCACGATGGCGTCCGAGCGACCGAAGCACCTCGCCCCGGCGGAAGGCTGCTTCCTCCGCAATACGCGATCGCGCCTCCAGGCCGGCCAATCGATCGAGGGCCAGCAGCGCCGTCTCGTGGTCACGCTTGTCCTGGGCCAGGATCGCCGTCTTCAGCAGCACGGCCCCGCGGGCCTCGCGCTTGCGGTCGAGTTCCGCGGCGGCCTCCACGGCCTTGCGCCCCTCTCCCAGGTGCATCCATGCCACCACCTGGAGTTCCCGCAGCCGCGCGTTCTCGGGCTGCTTGGCGGCGGCGGCGGTCAGGGCTGACGCCGCCTTGGAACCGAGCCGGTCGCCTCGGATCAACGACTCGATTTCGTCGGCCACCCAGCCATCGTCGTCACCGATGCGGTCCAGATACTCCAGGCACACCTCGAGGGCGGCATCCCACTGCTGGGAGGACCGGTAGAGCCGCTCCAACTGCTGCAGGATCAGGCCGGACTTCGGGAGACGATCGGCCGCCTCACGATAGAGGGCGATCGCCTCGCCGGCTCGCCCGTGACTCTCGAGGGCGGAGCCCAGGACATCGATCCCGTTCACGTCGTCCGGGTGCTCCTCGTGATAGGCGCGCAGCCGCTCGATCCCCTCGTCGGCCCGCCCGGCTCGGAAGAAACGGCTGGCCTCCTGGACGGCCGCATCCAGGACGCTGCCGCCGCGCGGTCGAGCCGCGATGGCCCGTTCCGGAGAGTTCGTCACCGATGGAGCCGGTTTGACCCGCGGCACCGCAATAGGCGATCCCGGAGCTTCTCGCGGAGGAGCGGCCGGCCCCTGAGCGATGACCGCCGGCGGCACGAGCGCCAGCAGGGCGGCGCCGGCCCAGACGGTCCATGTCGCCATGGCCCGGCGCTGCAGTGCAACGCACACCGTCATGGCCTGGCGCCGTGGTCCAGATGCTGCCGTGCGATCCCCAAGGTCCCGGCGAGTTGCCCTCATGGTTCGGCCTTCAGGTTGCGGAAGTACGTGTCGACGAGGCGCCGGTACTCGCTCGGAACGGGATCCTGGAGCCCCCGCAGGACGCCGCGGCGCAGCGCCTCCTGCCAGCTGGGGCCGGTCACCACGTCGGCCGGACTGGGGCGTTCCAGCGGATTGACGCCGGTCCGGGAGATCCGCTCCTGCTTCTCGCCTTCCTTGCGCAGCGATCGCTGGGCGGTCAGCAGCCGCGAGAGGATGCGCTCCTGCCGCTTCAGGATCCGCTCATCGACCCCGCGCCGGCGCATCTCCTGGACGACCTCATCCATCTCCTCGCCCAGATCTCCGAGCCGTCCGAGAACGTTGCCCTGGTTGCCGAGCATCTGCTGCACCTCACCGAGCCCCCGCCGGATCATTTCCTGGCGCGCGGCCATCTCGGCGAGTTGCTCGGAAGAACCGGGACCGCTGCCCAGCCGCGAGCCGCCCGGCATCTGTCCCATCATCTGCGCGGCGGACTCGTTCAGGCTCTGTTGCTGGCCGCACAGGCTGCGCAGCTTGGAGAGGGGATTGGCGCAGGCCCCGGCGCAGCTCGAGTTCTGCATCTCCTTGCCGGCGTCGAGCAGCGCCAGGACGGTGGCGTCGAGCGCCTGGCTGGAATTGCGGCCGAGGGCCATCCCCTCGTGGCGGGTGCCGCGCTCGAATGCGCGGCGGGCCTGATCCAGGGAGGTGACGGCCGATCCCATGAGCCTTCCCAGCTCGGAGGTGATGAAGCGGTTCTTCCGGCCGAGATCAAAGAGCTGGTCGAGGTTGCGGCGCGCGCCCTCCTGCAGCCGCATCTGCTCCAGGGAGAGGTCCCGGGTGGAGCGCTCCGGGGCCACCCGCAGCATCTCCTCCTGGTCCCGGCTCACCGAAACCAGATTCCCCGAGATCCGGAAGAGCTCGCGCACCGCCTCGTCGATCTCCGCGCCGTTCATCTGCGCCTGCGCCTGCCGCATCCCCTTGGCGAACTGCTCCAGATCCTGCTCGGCCTCGCGTCCGAAGCGGGCGCTCTTCTTCTTCGGCGCGCCGCTCTGCATCGATTGCGAGGCCTGCTGCATCTTCTGCGAAGCCTGGTTGAGCTGCTGCTCCGCCTGCTGCTCCTCCATCTGCCGCTTCAGCTCTTCCCACTTCTCCTGCGCCTCGGCCTGCAGCTTCTCGAACTCCCGGCGCATCTCCTCCAGCTTGCGGCGTAGTTCCTCCTGTTGTTGCCGCAATGCCTCGGCCTCTTCCGCGCTCATCTGCTCCCCGGGCTTCTCCTCGGCAGCCTGGGCCTGGTCCGACGGCTTCTGGGACGAGGACGGGTCGGCCTGGTTGGCATCGCGGGACCGCTCATCCCCGGATGGCTTTTCCTCCTGCTCCCCCTGTTTCGACTTGTCCGACGGCTTCTCTTCCGCCTCCGAGGCGCTCTCCCGCTGCTCGGAGTGGTTCTGCTGCGATCCGTCGGGCTTCTCCTCGAGTTGCTCGTTGAGGTTCTTCTGCTCCTGGAGGAGCTTCTCCGCCTGGGCCAGCAGGCGCTCGAGGTTCTCCTCCCGCTGGAGCTGCTGCAGCATCTCGAGGGTGCGGTCGAGGTTGCGCTCCAGCTCCTGTTGGGTGAGCTGGAGGTTCTCCAGCGCCTTCTCCACCGCCTGGCGATCCAGCCGCTCCATCGCCTCCTGCAGCTTCTGCAGGTATTCCTGCAGCATCGGGCTCTGCATCTCGCGCACCAGGTGGTTGATCTGCTGCACCTTTTCCAGGATCTCGGGGCTGAAGAGGCTGGTCTGTTCCATGCGATCCAGGGACTGGTCGAGCGATTGCGAGAGCTGCTGGATCTGCTCGGAGATCGCCTGCTGGCGCTCCGCCACGTCCCTCAGCTGCTCCTGCTGCTCCCACTTGAGCGCCTTGCTCTGGCGGAAGTCGCTCTGCATCCGGCGGAGTTCCTCCTTGAGCTCCTTCTGGGACTGGAGCGCCTCGCGGAGGCCGCCGGTCTGGTCAGCCCGGTCTTCCTTGACCTCCGCGTACATCTCGTCGAGGGACGGGTAGCGGATTTCGCACTCGGGACCGACCGTGGTCTTGGGTCCGCTGACGGCATCGTTGTCCGTCAGCTCGAGGTGGTAGGAGATGCGATCGCCGGGCACCTGGGCGATCCCGTCCAGGTTCCACAGCTCGCTGACCCGGGCCTCGCGCGTGTCGGTCCAGCGCGACAGATTGCGCCGCACCGCCTCGCCATCGTTGCGGCGGTAGACCAGGTCGAGCCGGGTCAACCCGAAGTCATCCAGGCAATCGACCTCCAGCGGGACCTGCATGTCCGGGGGCAGTTGGATGCTCCGCTCCGGGGCGGCCTGGAAGAGGGTCGGCATGCGATCGGCCACTGCCTCGAGCTGGAAAGCCTCGGACCTCCAGCGTCCGGGGGCGGCGCCGCCGGCCTCCAGCTCGACGCGGAACTCACGACTCTCGACGACGGAGATCGTCGTCCCGACGCCGCCATCGGCCGCCTCCTGCATCGCCAGTTCGCCGCCGTCATCGAAGACCAGGCGGCCCGAAACCCCGCCACGGCTCGGCTGGACGGCGAAGCGGATTCTTGATCCCCGCAGGGCCACCAGGTTGCCGTCGTTGGCGGACTCTTCGATGGGGTCGAGCCCGGTGTAGCCGGGGAACTCGATCCGCTTCTGGTAGAGAACCGCCCGAAGCGGTTCCACCACCTGGATACGGTAGGTGTCGCTGCGCGTGTCCCCCGTCGCCACTGCGTACTCGGTCTGCTCGAGGACCGCCTCGAGGTTCGCGGTGAACTCCGTGGCCGACATCCCCGCCGGCATCGGCAGCCGCTTCCACGCGGCGCCCGGGGCTCGAACCAGAAGCTGCGGTTCCTGCTCCGGCGCGCCGCTCAAGCGGGCGATGATTCGAACGCTGCTCCCTCGATCCACCGTGGCGTTCCCCGGCTCGATGCGCATGGCCAGGGAGGGCGGCAGGTCGCGGGTGCCCGGCTTCACCAGCCGGCTCGCCGACGAAAGAAAGGCTCCGGGCGAAACCCAGAAGAGGGCGATGGCCAGCGCCGCCGACACCCCCGCAATCGCCACGGGCCGGCGCACGTCGATGGCGGGAGAAAGCCGGCGGATCGGCAATGCGGCGAAATCCTGCCGGCCCTTTTCCACCGCCAGCAACGCCAGGCCGCGGCTCAGGTCATCGGTCATCGCCCCGGCCCGCTCCTCCAGTTCGTGGGCGTTGACCAGACGGTTGTCGCCGATACCGGTGCGCGACTCCAGGTGCCTCAGGAACTCGGGCACATCCAGGTGATGACGGCGCCCGAAACGCCAGGCCTTGATCCCGCCCCACACCAGGGCCGCGAGGGTCAGCGCCGGAACAAGCCAGCCGCCAAGGTGCCGGTAGCGCAGCAGCATCCCCGCGCCCAACGCCATCACCAGGATCGGAAGGATCCGTTCGGAGGCCAGCAGCGCCGACTCCAGGATGCGGCGTCGGCGGAAAAGCCGGTGCCCGCGGACGGCCTCGTCGTGAAAGGGGTGGTCGTGATGCATCATCGATCCCTCATCCTTCATCGTTCGGCTCGGCGGTATCGTCCTCGTCCCCGGAGCCTCTCATCGGTTGACTGCTCAGCGTACCTCGTCGATGGCCCGCTGGCGTCTCGTCGTCTGTCTGCGCGGCGCGTCTCATCGGTTACCTGCTCAGGGCGTAGACCACGGTGTTCACCGCCATCCGCATGGCGGCCTCCCGGACCTCCGCGGGATCCTGATGGACTTCGGGGTCCTCCAGACCGTCCCCGATGTCCGCTTGATAGGTGTAGAACACCATGAGGCGATCGCCGTCGAAGATGCCGAGTCCTTCCGATGGCTTGCCATCGTGCTCGTGGATCTTCGGCGGCCCGTCCGGCAGATCGTAGAAACAGTGGTAGATCGGGTGGCTGAAAGGAATCGCCACCAGGTCGCGATCGGGAAAGACCCGCCGGATCTCGCTGCGCAGCGACGCGTCCAGCCCGTAGTTGTCATCGGCAAAGAGGAACCCGCCCGAGAGAAGATAGGACCGGAGTCGCTGGGCCTCGGCCTCGGTCAGGCGGATCGTCCCGTGTCCGTTGAGATACACGTAGGGATAGTTGAAGAAGTCGGGGTCCAGGATGGAGACCCGCGCCTCCTCCAAGCGGCTCACCGGAACGGTCGTGCGTTCCCGCACGGCGCGCGCCAGGTTGGGGAGCGAACTCGGATTGCTGTACCAGTCCCCGCCGCCGTCGTACTTCAGACGCGCGATCACGACCCCCGCCTCATCGGCGCCGGTGGACGGGCCGCAGAGGAGGAGGATGGCCGCTCCCGCCATCCACCAGGAACGCTGACAAGAGAAGGATCGCATCGGGGTCCTCCAAGACTGCCGGAAGCGCGCCTCGATCCGGGTAGGGCCGTCTCATCCGGCCATGGCGGCACCATCGGATCGATCCTGTTCCACCGGAACCGGCAACATCAAGAAAACCGCTGATTAAACTGGGTTCCAGACCGAAGTCCCGCTTGGGGACAGTCTAGCACGAGCGTGGGGGATCCAAGATCCGGGCCACCGGCGAACCCCTTGGTTCGCAAGCCCGGCCCGGCGCCTGGAAGGTGCCGGTTGGCGAGCCGGTGAAGGGTGGTGAAGGCCCGGGGCCGGGGGTCCCCCCCGGAGCCGGGGACGCCGGGATGGTTGGCGAGCCGGTGAAGGGTGGTGAAGGCCGGTCGCGTTATTCGCCGGAACGATGGCTCAAGAGCGGGCGCCGGACGTCGCCCGCAGCAACTCCCGGGCTTCCTTGCGTCTCTCCGCCCGCAGGACCATGTCCAACACCAGCCCCGAACCGATGTAGATCGAGGAATAGGTTCCGGCGATCACACCCACCAGGATGCAGACGGCGAAGTCGTGGATCACCTGGCCGCCGAAGAAGATCAGGGCCTGCAACGTGAAGATCACCGACATACCGGTCACCACGGTGCGGCTCAGGGTTTCATTCAGCGCCGCATCGATCAACTGGGCGTCGGTGTGCTTGTCGGAGCCCTTGCGGCGCTCTCGGAGGCGGTCAAAAACCACGACCTTGTCGTTGATGGAGTAACCGCCGACCGTGAGCAGCGCGGCGATGACCGGAATCGAGATCTCCTTGTTGAACAGCGTCATGTAGGCGAGCACGACCAGCACGTCATGGGCCAGGGCGGCGATCCCGGCCAGGCCGTCGCGGAACTCGTAGCGCACCGTGACATAGATCAGGATGAGGATCAGGCTGACGGTGACCGCCCAGAAGGCTTGCCCGCGAAGCTGCCGGCCCACCTTCGGGCCCACGAACTCGCTTCGCAGAAGGTCTGCCTGGACCCCGGGATGGCTCGACTGGACGGTCGCGATCAGGCGGTCGGCCGCCGCGGACTCCATTCCGGCCTCACTGTCTCCGGCGGGAAGACGGATCAGGAACTCGCCTCGTTCGCCCGCCTGGATCTCCGCCTGGTCGATGCCGGCCTCGACCGCCAGCCGCCGCACCTCGTCGACATCCAACGGGGGCGTGAACCGCACGTCCATGAGGACTCCGCCGGCGAAGTCCACTCCCTGGCGGAACCCGCCCTTCATCGCCAGCGAGGCCAGTCCGGCCACGATCACCAACAGCGACAGGGCGTAGGCGACCTTCCGATGGCTCATGAAGGAAATCTTCGTGTTCCGCACGACCTCGAACATCAAGTCCTCCTGCTTTGGCGGCTGCCTCTGGACCGTATCCGGACGGGACCAGGCCTAGATGGATAGGGTGCGCGGATTGCTCCGCGCCAGCCACGAATCGTAGATCATCTTGGTCACCAGGACGGCGGTGTAGAGGTTGGCCACCAGGCCCAGTCCGAGGGTGACGGCGAACCCCTTGATCGGGCCGGTCCCGAAGTTGAAGAGAACCAGCGCCGCCACCAGGGTCGTGGCGTTGGCGTCGAAGATGGTGCGCCAGGCGCGATGGTACCCGGCGTCAATGGCGGCCCGGATGCGCTTGCCGCTGCGCAGCTCCTCCCGCACGCGCTCGAAGATGAGCACGTTGGCGTCGACCGACATTCCGATCGTCAAGACGATCCCCGCGATGCCGGGAAGGGTGAGGGTCCCCTTGAGCGCCGCCATCCCCGCGATGAGCAGGAAGACGTTCAGAACCATCGCCAGCAGCGCGATCGCGCCGCTCAAGCGGTAGTAGAACAGCATGAAGAGGATCACGACCGCCGTTCCGACAATCGCGGCGCTGACGCCGCTGCGGATCGAGTCGTGCCCCAGCGACGGGCCGACCGTCCGCTCCTCGGCGACCCGCATCGGCGCGGGAAGCGCTCCAGCCTGCAGCACGATGGCCAGATCGCGCGCCTCCTCGGTGGTGAAGCTGCCCGTGATCTGCGCCTGTCCCGAGGGAATGCGGTCGCGGATCTGCGGGGCGGAGGCCACGCGGCCATCGAGGACGATGGCGAGGAGGCGGCCGACGTTCGCGCCGGTGACCCGGCGGAACTGGGTCGTGCCCTTGGCGTCCAGGCGCATCGAGACGCCGGCCGCGTTGGCGCGATTGGGGTCCAGGCCCACCTGGGCGAAGGCCTGTTTGATCCCCGATCCGGTCATCTCGGCACGGCGATTGAGGACGTAGAGCACCCGTCCCCATTGCCCGCCGCCGAGGAGTTCGTCCTTCTGCGAAAGTGCCACGGCCGCATCGGCCGGAAGGATCGAATCGAGGTTCACCGAGTTGAGGAGCCGCTCGACCTCGGGAACATCGACGCGCGCGACGAGCACGCCCCCATGGACGCTCATGTCCGGATAGTTCAGCAAGCGGTCGATGAGGGGCCGGTCGTAGACGGCGAGAGAATCGGCCAGCGTGTCGGCGGGCTGCCCCGCGCGACGGGCCAACGCGCGGTCCAGGCGATCCAGCACCAGGCGGGCATCGGCCGGCTGCTTGACGAGCTTGAACTCCAGCAGCGCCGTCTGGCCGATCAGGTCCTTGGCCCTCTGGCGGTCCAGCAGGCCGGGGAGCTGCACCAGGATGCGGTCCTCGCCCTGCTTCTGGATGATGGGTTCGGCCACGCCGAACTGATCGATGCGGGTCTGGAGGATCTGCATGGCCCGGTCCATCGCCGGGCGAACCTCATCGTCCTTCAGGTTGCTCCGGTCGAGTTCCAGCACCATGTGCATCCCGCCCTGCAGATCGAGCCCGAGCTTGAGGGCCTTGGATCGGAGGTTCTGCAGGGCCTCGTCGCCGGTCGCGTTGCGGGCGGCCACGGGCAGGCCGTAGAACTTGTAGGTGGGCCAGAGGACCACCACCGAGGCGGCGATCATGACGACCAGCAGCACCAGTTTCCAGCGAAAGCTCTTGTCCATGCAGAGACCCCCAGAAGCACCCAGCGTCATACGTACAAGGCTTTGAGACTATTCATGCCACGGCCGCCCTGTCAACGCAAAAGGGCGCCGCCCGCGGTCCGACGCGGGCGGGCATGTGAGGGGAGGAAGGCGAACCGGCGGAAGTCCGGAATGGGGACTTCCGCCGGGTGGCGGAAACGCCGGGAAGAGCCGCGTTACTCGGCGCGGGCCATCAACCCACCGATCGGCTGATCCTCCCAGCGCCAGATGCGGAAGAGGGGACGTCCATCGCTGGCCTTCTCGTTGGGATACTGCTTGAAGTAGAAGGTCGCCTGTCCGTCCACGACCTTGTAGATCCAGACCTCGTTGTTCTCCTTGCGGGTGTCGAGGATGAGGTTGATCTCGTGGACGTTGACCTTCCAGGTGTCCGGGAACTCGTCGTTGGACTCCTCCGCCGCATCCTGTTCGAAGCTGAGCTGGATGCGATCGAGGAGGTCGCTCGAGAACATCTTCTCGTGAGTGTCGCGTTCCTCGTCCAGCCCCCAGGAGGCCGGTGTCGGGTCCACCGGGTCCCCGACGTCCGCGGGACTGAAAACGAAGGTGAAGTCGGTGGCGAAGAGCTTCAGGTACTCGTTGAAGCTCCGCTTCAGATACGCGTTCTGCAGGTTCGCGAGGCAGTAGGCCGGGGAGCTCTGGGGCAGCCACTCCGACGTCTCCTCCGGCTTGGTCTTCTTGGGCGAGAAGACGCAGCCGCCCGCCAGGACGGCGACGGCGACGGCGAGACCTACAACTCGAATCCAGGTTTTCATGGGATGGCTCCTCTTGGCGTTCTGCCCTCTTGTGTTCATCGGTTGGGACCGGGTTGTGCTACATCATGTTGTGATCAGAAGATGACCTGCCCCCGGTGCCGGATCAGGCACATGGTGGCATTATCGCTGTCCCGGATGTCGATCCAGCGGGTCACGTGGTACCGGCCGCCGGTCTGCTTCAGGTAGAGGTCGACCCGCCCCGAGATCGTGGTGTCGGCAGCGCCCCGGGTGAACTTCAATTGATACGAGAGGTCCTCATAGTACACCTCGTCGCCGATTCCCTGGGGCGGTTCGATGTTGCCGAACGTCATGGTCACGACCACGTTCGCCTGCTGCTTGTCGGCGAAGATGGACGTAAAGGCGTCCAGTTCATCATCGCGCGTCCAGTTGGTGAAACGGTTGGGATCATTGATCAGCGGGATGTCGGCCGCGCTCGGCACCACCAGGAGCGTCTCGGCAATGGACTGCACGTAGATGGGAGCGGACTTCGCCTTCATCGCCTCCCGGATGTTGTAGAGCACCGAGTCGGGAGAGGTCGGGTTGCGTTGTGGAACCTGGGCGCCGGTGGGATCTTCCGATTCCCGCGTCGAGAAAATGCAGCCGGAAATCAGCACCGCCAGGGCCGTCCCCAGGGCAACGGCCCACCCTCCCGCCCGGCGCCGCGCCAGGCGGGGAGCCGACCGGCCCAGGCCGGCAAGCGCCGTCCTCCGCGGGGCGCCGGCGCTTCTGTCGGACAATCTCTTCATCCTTATCCTTCCGTTGTCCTTTCACCGGAACCGGGCCTGGGTTCCAACCGGCCCGGCCGGTTCTAGAAAATGCGGTTCAGCGAGGCGGAGATCGTCCAGTAGTTGTCCTCCGCCGTGCTCAGGACGCGCTCCGCGTCCGAGTTGACCGAAAAGCGGGGGCTGAACTGGTGATTGAGCGTGAAACCGCCTCGAAACTCGTATTTCTCCCTGGTGGTCGTGTTGTTCGTCGTCAGAAGCCGGGTGCGGGTGATCTCGGCCTTCTGGGTGGCATGCAATTCGAAGGACTCGCTGAAGTTGTACCCGGTCGTCACGTCGAGGGTCTGGTACGTCTCCTTGGTGGACTTGGCGTAGGCCCGCTCCTGCCCGAGCTGCCGGACGTACTTGCCGGAATCCTTGTACCGGAAGACGTGGGCGAGGTCGCAGCGGATCCTCGTGCCCAGCAGGCTGGTCAGGGTCGTCCTCACCTCGGTCGTGCGCACGAGCTGGTTGCGATTCTCGTCGTAACCGAAGACCGTGTAGTCCGCTGTGATCGAGTACTTCTGGGTCACCTTGAGGTCCGGACGGTAAAGATAGGAGACTTCGCCTCCAAAGAGATAGCGGGACAGCTCATTGCTGCTGGCGGCCGATCGTCCAGGAATGTTGGCCGTCTTCGTCTCATCATAACGCGCCAGGAGCCGGGACTCGATCTTCTTGACGGGACGGTAGCCGATCGCCGTATCGAAGTACCAGCGCAGGACATCCTTGTCTGCGGAACCATCGTCGTACTTGGACTGGTCGAGCGAGGTCTCCGCGGTGGTGAAGACGACGACTTTGCTCCCCATCGGACGGCGCAGCGTCTGCTTCAGGCTCTTGCGATAGGAGGTGTAGTCCGCCGAACGCTCCGTCGTGTTGCGCGATCTCTCGGTCGTAAACGTCGTGTTCGACTCGATCCGGTCAAGAAAACCGAAGACTGGACCGGTGGTGAACTTCACGTCCAGGTCCCCCGAGGTGCGGCGCCGCGCCCGATCGTCGGAACCGAGTTCGTAGCGCGCGTCGCTCAGGCTGCTGGAGCCGGTCATCCCGAGCTCGACGCCCCATCGGGGAGTCACCGTGACATCCAGCGCAAGGCTCTGGTCGGTCCCATCCTTGGTTTCATGGCCGCGGAGCTCGCCGCCGTAGTTGTAATAGTACTGGTTGGTGTCCTTGTTGTAGTTGCCCGTCAGCGCCACCCGGGTGGTCTTGGAGGGGGTCCAGGTCCCGGCGGCGGCGAAGCGCCTTCCCTGGCTGTTGTTGGGCGCGCTTTCGGTGGAATCGGCAAACTGCTTGAGGAAGGTGTGGGAATCCTCCGTCAGCCGGTAGACCCGCCCGGTAAGATCGAACTTCAGGGTCTGTCCCTGAATCAGCTTCAGTTGGGTCTCCAGCGCGGGATTCGACCCGTCGGCCTCGGTGGAGTCGTCGCGGGTGGCGATCCCTTCGGTGTTCCAGAGCTGGCTGATGTCGCGCGAAGAGGTCAGGCCGGTCGAGGCGGTTACGGTCCAGGTGACGTTTTCCGGCGCGGCCCCGAACGCCCGCGAGGCCAGAGCCCCCAGATGGCCGTCAGAAACGAAGAGCCTGGCGTTGGTGTCGTTGCTGACCACCCGGTTGATGTTGGTCGAGGAGTAGCTGCGGCGAACGGTCATTTCGGCGCCGGCCGAGACGCCTCCCTGCCCCGCCAGGCCATACTCCAGCCGCGCCACAATTCGCCCATCGCGCCGCTTGGAGTCGTTCTGCGCGGAGTTGCTCGACGTAGTGACCCCCAGTTCGGTCGTCAGGTTGACCATCGCGGCCTGGCGGTTGACCTTCAGCAACTGGTCCCAGTCGGTCGTGGTCCGGTTGACATTGACACGGGAAGCGTAGTTGGGCCGGACGCCCCACATTTCCAGAAACGAGTCCCGAACCTCGGCGCTGTCCACCTGCTGGCCGTGGACCGCCCCGGCGAGAAGCAACAAGGCGAGAGCCCCGGCAAGGGAAACATGCCCCCGGCCACCCAGGGCACGCCATCCAGCGACAGTCAAACCCCGCTCCCTGAAAATCGTCGAAAGTGTCACACAGCTCGCGCTCGGCGAGATTCAGTAGCAAGTGCCGTTAGCGGGCCCTCCGATGTCCTGCATGGTGTTGTATTTCTGGCCTAAGGCATTGTAGCCCCGGGAACCGCCCGTGTCAATCGGACCCCGGGGCTCCCCAAGGACATCGGGCGGCAACCACCCAGCTTACCACGCCGCGGCTGCGCCAGCTTGACACCCTACCCCGACATTGCGAACTGGCGCGCGCCGGGGGCCGGATTTGCTATCTGCAATCGCCTCCACGGCCCGCCGACGGCTGCGCCCGGTCCTGTTGACGCTGCAGGTCCCGGGGGCTAGGCTCCCCCCATGCCAGACCAGACTGCCGAGCCTGCCCCCGATCGAGACCCCGGCTGGGGTTCTGCAACGGCAAGTAATTACAAATTTTTGACTTGTAGCTCCCCTGACCCCCGGCGGCCGGGCTGATGCGGCAACGCTCCGCCGGCGAGAAAGTCACCGGCGCCATTTCCTGGACGCTGGTGCCGCGGGCGACCCAGCTCTGCGTCTCCGTCGTCACCTCCATCTTCATCGTCCGGACGTTGGGGCAATACAACTACGGTACCTTGAGCGTCCTGAGGACGATCCTGGCCGTCGGGGTGGTGTTCCTCGGTTTTGGGCTGGGCCATGCCATCAACCGGTTCGTTCCGGAGCTGCGGGTCACGGGCCCCCGGGAAGGGGGACGCCGGCTTCTTCTGCGGAGCCTGCGCCTGCAGTTCGCCCTCTGGGCCGGGGTCTGCGCTCTCCTTCTGCTCTTGCGTCCGCTCCTTCTGGAGCGCTTCCCGACGTACGCCGATCTGCTCATCCTGGGATCGCTGCTGTCGATCCTGGAGGTGACCGCGGGCACCCTCAACCAGTACGCCCTGGCCACCTACCGGGCTCGGGAGATGGCGCTGGCGAACAGCTTCAGCGCGCTCGTGCTGGCCGGCGCCCTGGCTGGGTTGCTGCGCTCGGGACTGCTCGTCGAAGGCGTCCTCCTGGCGTCGGCGATCAGCAACCTGGCGATCGTCACCCTCCTCTCGCTGTCCCTGCGTCGATCGTTCCGCGACGCCGCGACACCACCGGCCTCTCCCGCGCCATCCCTCACCGACCCGGCGGCCCTTGCTCCGGCGGGCGACCTTTCGGCCGCACCGATGCCTCCGGAACGCGGCGCCGGCAGCGGGATGTTCCCCTGGAAGCGGCTGCTCGCCTATGCCCTTCCGTGGATTCCCAACAACATCCTCCTCTACGTCATCTGGCGTCAGTCGGAGACGCTGCTGCTGGGGATCTACCGGACGCGAGAGGAGGCAGGCCTCTTCGACCTCGCGTACAAGCTCCCTCAGATGGTGCTGGAGTTCGTGCCGGGCGCGGTCTATCCGCTCGTGCTGGCGGGCTTCGCCGAGACCGCGACCCGGGCGAAGGAACGGATGCCGGAGGTGATCGCCACCTTCTACCGCCTGCTCTTCTTCGTCGTGGCCCCGCTCAGCGTCATGGGCATGGCGATGGGAGATCTCCTGCTGCGCACGATGTACGGCGCCGATATGGCGGGAGCCGGGATCTACTGCCAGGCCTTCTTTCTCATCTTCGCCCTCAGCTTCTTCGGCACCCCGCTCAGCATGACCGTCTACATCGTGGAAAAGGTCTGGATCAACCTGGTCCTGAACATCGCTTACGGGGTGGTCACGATTGGTCTCGACCTGATCCTGATCCCTCGCTATGGACTGCTGGGCGCCACCATTCCGACAGGGATCGTGACTGCCCTGACGCCGATCGTCCGCTACCTCGTCGCGCGCCGCTACATGAGCGGCATCACGATCCCGTGGCGGTTCATCGGCCGGTGCTACCTGGCCTCCCTTCCGCTGGCGCTGCTCTTCTGGGCCAAGCAGTGGTGCCACAGCCCCTGGCAGACCGCCTTGCTGCTGCTGGCCGCGGCTGTGGCCACGCTCCTCAGCTACCGTCTCTTCCACGTGCTGGGCCGCGAGGAGCGGAACTTCCTGAGCCGTTCGCGTCTTCCCGCCCGCCATCTCATCCTGCGGCTCCTCTAGAGCGTCCCGGCCATGGCCCAGGGCTTCATCCTGCACCCGACCTGGTATGCCGAACACGGCCGTCCCGTCATCCACCTGTACGGCGTGCTCGAAGGGGGCGGCACTTTCGTCGTGCGGGACAACACGACCCGTCCTCTCTTCTACATTCTGGAGGACGAACTGCCGGCGGCGTTGCGGGTGGCGCCGGTTTCCGGCCGTCCCTCGAGCCTGCGGAGCCCGCAAGGCCGTCCCCTCCGCGAGGTGACGGCGGCAACCCCGGCGCGCCTGAAGGTACTTCGAGAACAGCTGGAATCCTCGGGTATCTCCACCTTCGAAGGGGACATCTCCTTTGTCACTCGCTTCCTCCTGGATCGCGGACTCCGCGGCTCCATCGAGATCGAAGGAGCCTGGACCGCCGGACGCCGGGTGGACCGGATCTACCTCAACCCGCGGCTGCAGCCATCCGACTGGATCCCCTCGCTCACCGTGCTCTCGCTCGACATCGAGACTTCGCCCGACGCCGGCGAGGTCCTCTCGGTCGCGCTCTGGGGGGCGGGCGTCCGCGAGGTCCTGGTGATCGACGATGGCCGCCTTCCGGCCGTCGTCACGGTCGCCGGCGAGGAGGCCAGGGTGATCCCGTGCTCCGGCGAACTCGCCTTGCTGCGGGGGCTGCTCGAGCGCCTGCGCGCGATCGATCCCGATGTGCTGACCGGCTGGAACGTGATCGACTTCGATCTGCGCGTCCTCCTGGAGCACTTCGATGCGCACCACGTCCCCTTCCATCTCGGGCGCGCCGACCTGCCGGCCCGGCTGTTGCTGGACAACGCCGTCTGGGGAACCTCGCGGGCGCAGGTGCCGGGCCGGGTGGTGCTCGACGGGCTCTCGCTCCTCCGCTCCACGTTCGTCCGCCTCGAGGACTATCGCCTGGAGACCGCCGCGCGCGAGGTCCTGGGCAAAGGCAAGACGATCGTGGCGGCCGATCGCGCGGCCGAGATCATGCGCCTGTACCACGAGGATCGCGCGGCCTTCGTCGTCTACAACCTGACCGACGCGGCGCTCGTCCTGGAAATCGTCGAGTCACGAAGCCTGGTGAAGCTGGCGGTGCGCCTCTCTCAGGTCACCGGCCTGCCGCTGGACCGGACCGGCGCGTCGATCGCCTCGTTCGATTTTCTGTACCTCGGAGAAATGCACCGCCGCGGGATGGCCGGGCCGACTGTCGATCCCGGGCAGGCGACCGCGCCGACGCAGGGAGGCTTCGTCCTGGCCTCGCGCCCGGGGATCTACGACTTCGCCGTGGTCCTCGACTACCGCAGCCTCTATCCGAGTTTGATTCGAACCCTCCGCCTGGATCCGCTGGCGCTGGTAGCCGGCGCCGCGGAGGCCGCCACCGAAGAGGCGCCGATCCGCGCCCCCAACGGCGCGCTCTTCCGCCGCTGCGGAGGAATCCTCCCCGAGCTGCTCGACCGGCTCTTCCCTCTGCGCGAGGCGGCCATCGCCTCCGGGGACACGTTGCGCGCGACCGCCATCAAGATCCTCATGAACTCCTTCTACGGCGTGCTGGCGACGCCACGCTGCCGCTTCTACTCGCCTCCCACGGCCAACGCCATCACCGGCTTCGGCCAGGAGACGCTGCGGTGGACATGCGAAGCGGTCGAGCAGCTAGGCTACGGCGTGCTCTATGGGGACACCGATTCGATCTTCGTCGAGACCCGCGCCGCCGGCGCGGCGGAAGCGGCACGCCTCGGGCAGGAGCTCTCCGAGAAGCTCACCCGAGCGCTGGCCGAGCGCCTGCGGCAGGAGCACGGGGTGGAAAGCCGCCTCCTCCTGCGCTTCGACCGGCTCTATCACAAGCTGCTCATCCCGGCGCTGCGGGGCTCGACGGAAGGGAGCCGGAAGCGCTACGCGGGCCTGGTCCGGCGAGGCGATGAAGAGGAACTGGTCTTTGTGGGCCTGGAAACGGTACGGCGGGACTGGACCGATCTGGCCCGGACCTTCCAACGGGAGATGATTGCCCGCGTCTTCCGCCAGGAGCCGCTGGAGGAATTCCTGCGCGGGTACCTGGCCAGCCTGCGCCGCGGGGACTTCGATCCCCTGCTCGTCTACCGCCGGGCGTTGCGCAAGCCGGAGGAGGCGTACACGCGCACGACCCCGCCTCACGTCCAGGCCGCCCGGCGGCTCTCGCAGCCCGGGCGCATCGTCCGCTACGTCGTCACGACGGCCGGTCCCGAACCGGAAGAAGCCCGGGAGCACCCGATCGACCGCGAACACTACGTGGAGAAGCAGATCCGTCCGATCGCGGAGTCGATCCTGAGCCTGGTCGGCCTGGAATGGGACACGGTGGCCGGCGGGCAGGGCCGGCTCCCTTTCTGAAGCCGCACGCCGCACCTCGACAACTCACGCCGGAGTCTCCTCACAGCCCTGCCAGGCGGCGCGCCTGCAGAAAGACCTCGTCGAACATCGACGCCGTGAGCCGGCCGGTCTGGGTGTTCTGCTGCGAGGGATGATAGGAGGCGAGCAACACCGGCCGGGATGGCCGCGGGCCGGCGGACCTGGCCGGCCGCAGTCCCGCGCGGGGCGTGAGCAGACTCTCGAGTTCCGTCAGCCCGCCGTGGCGGAACTGAGGCCGCGGCCGCGGCCGCGGGCAGCCGCGCGCCGCCAGCACATCCCAGAACCCGTCGAAGGCGATCCTGCCAAGGGCAACCACCACCCGCGTCGGCCGCAGGACCTCCATCTCCCGGCTCAGGTAGGGCAGGCAGCGAGCGATCTCCTCGGGGAGCGGCCGGTTCTCGGGGGGCGCGCAACGGACCACGCACGAGATGTAGACCCCTTGCAGCCGCAGGCCGTCGTCGCGGTGGCGGGAATGCGGCTGGTTGGCCAGACCGCAGCGATGGAGGCTGCTGAAGAGGAAGTCTCCCGAACGGTCTCCGGTGAAGATGCGGCCGGTGCGGTTGGCGC
This sequence comes from Candidatus Eiseniibacteriota bacterium, assembly GCA_029569475.1. The sequence continues at coordinate 42,312 of JAKQSZ010000050.1, forward strand.
CGTGCGCCGCCGGGGCGAGGCCGATCACCAGGATCCGGGCGCGCGGGTCGCCGAAGCCGGGGATGGGGCGTCCCCAGTAGGTCTGGTCGCGGTAGGCCGCGCGCTTGATCTCTGCCATGCGGCGGCAGTGCGATCGCAATCGTGGACAGAGTTCGCAGGAGATCACGGCGGCCGCGATCCGGGCCAGCGCGGCGGCCGGAGGCCCGGCCGGGTCCGGCAGCGCCGCCCCGGCCGTCGCTGATTCCGTCCGGACCCTGGATGGATCCGGCCGCGCCGCCCCAGCCCTCGCTGAGCCCGGTCGCGGAGACCCTTTCGCGCCCTTCTTCACGGCAAACCGGCCTCCGCGGCCTTCCAGCGAGCGGCCAGGCTCGCGAAGCGGGCCAGGTCGAGGGTCTCCGCCCGGGCCGCCGGGTCGCAGCCGGCGGCCAGCAGCAGATCCCGAATGCTCTCCTTCGTCCGGTCCAGCCCGTGCGCGAGCGCGTTCTCGAGCGTCTTGCGCCGCTGCCCGAAAGCCGCGCGCAAGATCCGCTGGAGCGACGCGAAATCGCCGTCGAAGGGCGGGGGATCGGGAAAGGTCAGCTCCACCACGGAGGACTCCACCCCCGGCCTCGGCCAGAAGCTGGAACGTCCGACCCGCAGGAGCAGGCGCGCGCGGGCGTGCGCCGCGGTCCAGACCGAGATCGAGCTGTAGGCCTCATCGGCGGGGCCCGCCAGAATCCGGTCCGCGTACTCGCGCTGCAACATGAAGACCGCCCCGGCGGCGCGCCTCTCCCCGGCAGGACCGCGGGCGCGCGACTGCAGCAAGGCCTTGAGCAGCAAGGGCGTCGTGATCACGTAGGGTAGATTTCCAGTTACCCAGAACCCCGCCGGCGCCACCCCGCTTCCCGGGATCTCCCCTGGCGTCCACTCCACCTGCAACGCATCGCCGATCGTGATCCGCAGACGGCCTGCGGCCACCTCCTCCCGGAACCGGTCTTCCAGCAAGGCGGCGAGCGCGGGGTCTTTCTCGATGGCGCGGACCGAACGGTCCCCCCTCAGCAACTCGGCCGTCAGGGCTCCGGCGCCCGGCCCGATCTCGCAGACCGGCGCATCGTCCCAGGCCGCGCGCCGCACGATCTGCTGCGGCACGCGGGGATCCAGGAGGAAGTTCTGCCCCAGCGCGCGACGGGGCCGCACGCCGTGGGCGGTCAGCCACTCTCGTTCGCTCGAGGGGCTCATTGCAGGCGGAACAGCTCAGCCGCCGCCGTGTCGGTGACCCGTTCGATCTCCGGCGGGTCCGCGCCCAGGTACGAGGCCAACGCGGCCGCGATGGCGGGGATGTTGGCCGGCTCGTTGCGGTCCCGGCGCCGCGGATGCGGCGTGAGGTAAGGGCAATCGGTTTCCAGAACGAAGACCTGCGGACCGTGGGCCGCCGCGATCGCCTGGAGAAGCGGGGCGCTGCGCTTGGGGCTGTAGGTCACGGCGCCGCCGATGCCGAGAAGGAATCCGGCGCCGATGGCCCGGTGGGCGATCTCCAGATCGCCGGAGAAGCAGTGGAAGACCCCGCGGACCTTCCCGCGTCCGTGCTGGTCCAGAATCCGGAAGATGTCCTCGTGCGCCGAGGGTCCCTCCGCGCGCTCCCGCGCATGGATCACGAGCGGCAGCCCTGACTCGCGGGCCAGCGCGACATGCCGGGCGAAGAACTCCCGCTGCCGGTCATGGGGAGCATAGTCGCGGTAGTAGTCGAGTCCGGTCTCCCCCACCGCCCGCACTTTGGGATGGGCGAGTTCCCGGGCCAGTCCCTCCAGGTCGGCGATCTGCGCGCCGGTGACGTCGTGCGGATGGATGCCGCAGGTGAGGAAGACGCGCGGGTCGGACTCGGCGAGCGCCCGCGCCCGGCCGAAACCGCCGGCATCGATGTTGACCTCCAGGATCCGGCCGACACCGGCCGCGAAGGCCCGCTCCAAAACCTCCGAACGATCCCGGTCAAAGGCGCGGGCGTGGACGTGGGCGTGGGTATCGATCATGATCGATCAGCTTCCGTCCTCAACCTGCCTGCTTGCCGCGGCTTCCATCGAGTGACGGCAATCCTCCGCGGGAGCGTCGCTGGGCGGGGACGCCTCCCCGGAGTCGCCCTCGAATCCCAGGCAGCAGATCAGCCGCCCGCAATGCCCCGAGAGACGGGTCGGGCACTGCAGGCGGTTCTGGTCCCGAGCCATGGACAGGGTGACGCGTTCCGTGTCGATCAGGAAAGAGCAGCAGCAGGCGATCCGTCCGCAGAGCCCCAGGCCGCCCAGGCGCCGCGCCGCCTCGCGCGCGCTGATTTGACGCAGCTCGATCCGGGTTCGGAAGATGGCGGCAAGGTCGCAAACGAACGCGCGGAAGTCGACCCGCTGGTCCGCGGTGAAGTAGAAGGTGACGCGATTGCCGTCGGCCTGGAATTCGGCATCGACCATGTGCATGGGCAGGTTGAAGTCTCTCAGCCGTCCGGCCGCCACGGCCAGGCTCTCCGGCTCGCTCTCGCGCAGCAGTTCCAGCCTATCCCGTTCCGCCTCGGTCGCCGTGCGCAGGATCCGCCGGCTCCCCTGGCGGTTGCGCTTCGAACCGCATGCGCCCAGCCGCCACACCTCGCCGATGTCCGTCCCCCGCTCGACCTCCACGACCACGCGGTCCCCGGGGCGGACCGTGACCTCGTTGCGCTGGAAGACCTCGATGCGCCGTCCCTTGAAGATCACCGATACCACATCGAGCGCCCCCGCGACGGCATCCGGCGAGGCCACCGGGCCGACACCCGCGTCCCGCGCCAGGTCTCCGTTCACGCCCAAAGGGGGTTCCTTCACAAGGCCCAACCGATCTCGCCCGGAAGGGCGCCGATGCGGGACAGGGCCGCGCTGGCGGCGAGCCCGGGGTTCACGTTCTGTTGGAGAGCCCGCAGCATCTCCTCGACAATGCGCACCCGGCGGCCGATTTCGGGGGCGCCCAGCAGTGCGCCCTGCCGCGCCGCCTCCCCGGCCAGGTCGGCATGGTTGAGCCGATCGGCGGGAAGCCCGCAGGAGGCGCGCAGAAGATCCTCGTACCAGAGAAGGAGCAGCTGCGCGATTGCCACAAGGCTGTCCAGAGAACCCGAGCGCTCCAAGGCCTGCACCCGGCGCTCCACCTCCCCCGGCTTGAGCCCCTCGGTGGCGCAACCGAAGGTATCGGCCATGGCGCGGCGCAGCCCCAGCAGTCCGGCGCCGCGCAGCGCCAGGGCGCGTCCCAGCGCGCCGCCGGAGAGCGCCGCCAGGAGACGCGCGGAAGCGGGCGCTTCCCCAGCCTCCTCCAGCACCGCGATGATCTCCTCACGGGGAAGCAGGCGCAGCGCGAGGCGCTGGCAGCGCGAAAGGATGGTGGGAAGAAGCTGGGCCGCATCCTCGGCGGTGAGAAACAGCACGGTTTGCGGCGGCGGCTCCTCGATCAGCTTCAAGGCGGCCTGGGCGGCCTGCTCCGTCATGCGCTCCGCGCCGGAGATGATGGCCACGCGGCGCGAGGCCTCGATGCGGGCCTTGGCGGCCTCTTCCTTCAGCCGCCGGACCCGGTCAATGCCGATGCTGGATCGCGGCGTGCGCTCGAGGATGCCGAGGGGATCGGCCGCATACGAAGCCAGGGCGCGCGCCGCATCGTCCTCCGCGTCGTCCTTGATCAACGGAACCAGGATGTGCAGATCCGGGTGCACGAGGCGTTGGACGCGCTCACAGGCCGGACAACAACCGCACCCGGCACCGCCGGCGGTCAGGGCCGCGTCATCCTCACAGAGGAGCTGTTGCGCCAGGGCCAGCGCGGTGCGCAGCTTGCCGGCGCCGCTCGGGCCGAGCAAGAGGTAGGAGTGCCCGAGACGATCTTCGCGGAGCGCCCGGTCCACTTGTTCGAAGAGCTTCTGCTGGCCACGCACCCAGCCGCGGATGGGACCGCCCCGCGGCGGCGCGCCCTCACCTTCAGACTGGCGCGCCGGCGCCGGAATCTCGCGAACAGGCCTTGGCACGGTCGGCAGTGCCCTCCCCTTGTTGCCGTTCAACGCCATCCATCACCGCTTCTCCCGCGGCGGCCGGGCGTCCGATCACCGGGCGTTCGTCCGGGCATGGATGACCCGAACCATCATCGGCCTGTTGCGATTCTGCGGCACGGCCGCGATCGCTGACAATGTCTCACTGCAGCCATTCCCTGGGATTGAGGGCTTTCGCGCCCTCGCGCACCTCGAAGTGAAGGCAGGATCCCTTGATCGAATCCGTGTCTCCCACCCGTCCGATCTCCTGGCCCGCGGCCACGGACTCCTGGGCCCGGACCGAGAGGGCCGAGGCGTGCGCGTACATGGTGTAGTAACCGCCGCCGTGATCGAGGATGACGGTGCGGCCGTAACCCGGAAGCCAGTCGACAAACTCCACGACCCCGGCGGCCACGGCCTTGATCGGCGTCCCTTCGGGGGCCGAGATGTCGATTCCGTTGGAGCGGACCTGGGTTCCGTACTTGGGGTTGACCTCCAAGCCGAACTCCCCGACGATCTCCCCCCGGGCCGGCCAGGGAAGGGACTTGCGCCGGAATCCGGGGCCGGCGGGTTTCTGGCCCTGCTCCCGCTGCCGGGCCCGCTCCCGCTCGAGCCGCTCGATCATGCGGCGGATCGCCGCCTGCGAGGCCTCCAGGTCCTTGACCCGGCGTTCGCGCTCCGCTCGCTCGTCGCGCACGTCCTCGATCCGGCTCTGCGCCTTCTGGCCCTCGCGGCGCAGGCGTTCCTCCTCGCGCCGCTTCTCCGCCTGCAGCCGTTCCACCCCGAGGCGCCGCTGCTCGATGGCGTAGGCCGCCTCGGCGATCCGCTGCCGCTCGTCGGCCAGCGCCGCCAGCTCGATCCGTTCGCGGTAGATCAGGCGCGCCATCATCTGGGACCGCGCGAAGAGCTCGCCGAAGGTGCGCGAGGAGAAGAGGAGTTCCGGCCCTTGCACGTGGCGCACCTTGTAGTACCGGACGAGGCCGCGTTTCAGCCGCGCGGCGGTCTCGCGCGCCGCGGCCTCCTTGTCCAGCAGATCGGCCTGGTGATCGGCCAGCCCCGTGCGGAGGGTGGAATCCTGAAGCTGCAGCTCCCTGAGGTACCGCCGGGTCAGGTCCTGATCCTTGCGCAACCTGTCCTTCAGGGTGGCCAGGCTGCGCTCCTGCTTGCGCAGCCCCTCGATCTCCTTGCGATTGGCCTCGATCTCCGACTTCAGCGCCCGAAGTTCGCGCTGCTTTTCGCTGACCTCGTCCTGGGCCGCCGCCACCCCGCCGAAGAACCATCCGGCCACCAGGACGGCCCACGCGATCGCGCGCCATCGCCCCGCGCCGCCGGCTCGCCCCGTTCGGGGCCGGCGGGTTCGGGGAAGACGCTCAGCGCACGACTTCGTCACGGCGGGTCTCCAGCCCCCGGAGCGCCGGTTGAATCGACACCAGCGAGGCCAGCGTCCCCAGCAGGACCGCCCCGGCCAGGAAGAGCGCCTGCCATCCGGCCGGGACAAAGCGCGCCCCCGGCAGGAACGCATCGAAGAGAGCGCGCGCGGCGGCCAGGATGAGAAGGGCCGCGGCCGCGGCGATCAAGGTCTTCATTCCTCCCAGCAGCAGGTAGGGGGAACGGATGAAATGATCCGTGGCGCCCACCACCTTCAGGATCCGCACGGTCTCCCGGCGTCCCAGGAAGACCAGGCGGAGGGTGTTGAGCAGAACGAGAAAGCAGGCGACCGCGGCCAGGATGCCGACAGCGAGGTTGGCGCTGTAGAGGGTTTTCAGGTTGCGATCGAGGAGCGCCACCCACTCGCCGCCGTAGACCACATCCTCGATGTCCGGATACCCGCGAATCTCGCGGGCCAGCCGCTCCAGCGTCCCCGGGCTCGTGGCGGCTTCGGACGTGAGGGTCACGATCAACGTCTGCGGAAGCGGATTCTCGCCCAGGGTCACCGCCACCGGAAAGCCCCCCAGGTCGGCTTCGATCTCCGCCAGCGCGGCCTCGCGGTCTCCCAGCACGACCTCGCCCACCTCGCCGAAGCCGGCCAGAAGCCGCTGCAGTTCCAATGCCCTCGCCTCGCCCGCGCCGTCCTGCAGGAAGATCGTCATGCCCTTGCGCGACTGCAGGTGTTCGGCCAGGAGCTGCACGTTGTGCGTCACCAGCAGCACGAGCGCCAGAAGGAAGAGGACGGCCGTCAGCGCCACCAACGACGAGATCGTGGTGCCGCGCCCGCGCACCAGATACTCCCAGGCTTCACCCAGGAAGAATCGGAACTGGTCCATGTTCCCTCCGGCCTCTCCCGCTGTTCCGGTGACCCGGTCCCGTGACGCCGGATCGGAAATCGATCCCGCAACGACGATCGCCGGCGAACGGAGGCATCACAACCCAAGCGCGGCGAATCGTCAAGCGGCGCCGCGTCAACGCTCCGGAAGGATGCTCATGGCCGGGCGGGTCCGGATCTCCTGGTCGCGGCGGACCATGCCGCCTTCCAGCAGGATGATGCGGTCGCCGAACCGCTCGGCCAGATCCTGGTCGTGCGTCGCCACCACGACCGTCGCGCCGGCCAGGTTGACCCGGCGCAGCAGCGCCATGATCTCGGCGCCCATGCCCGGATCGAGATTCCCGGTCGGCTCATCGGCCAGCAGGATGGAAGGCTGGTGCACGAGGGCGCGAGCGATGGCCGTCCGTTGCTGCTCTCCCCCCGAGAGGTTCTCCGGGAACTCGTGACGCTTCGGATAGAGGCCGACCGTGGAAAGG
>JAKQSZ010000021.1 GCA_029569475.1 Candidatus Eiseniibacteriota bacterium
CGCGGGGCGTCCAAGGACGATCTGCTCGCCGGGCTGGCGCTCTCGGTGGCGACCAATTACATCCACCGCGTCGTGCGAGGGCGCAAGATCTCGGGAACGATCTTCTTCCAAGGCGGCACCGCGTACAACGACGCGGTCGCCGCGGCCTTCTCCCAGATCCTGGATCGGGAGATCATCGTCCCTCCGTACAACGGGGTGGTAGGCGCCGTCGGAGCCGCCCTGCTGGCGTGGGATCGTATGGACCGTGTCGGGGGCCGGACGCGGTTCCGCGGCTGGGACCTGGGCCAGGTCCGTTATCAGACCCGGGAAATCGCCTGCCGCGCCTGCGAGAATCGCTGCGACGTCCAGGAGTTCCAGGTCGAAGGAGAGAGGTCCTACTGGGGCGATCAGTGCGGCGACCGCTTCCGGACCAGCCGGCGCACGGAGTTCACGCCGCTGCTCGACGACCTGGTGCGCCTGCGGCGCGAGTGGACCCTTGACGGCTACGATCCGTCGCCGGGGCGCCGTGGCCTGGTGGCGTTTCCGCGGGCGCTCTATTTCCACGAACGGTTCCCTTACTGGCAGGCGTTCTTCCGCGAACTGGGGTTGGGGGTCATCCTGACACCCGAGACCAACCGTGAGCTCATCCAACAGGGAATCGAGGCGGCGGTGGCGGAACCGTGCTTCCCGATCCAGATCGCGCACGGCCACGCGCGGGCCGCGGCGGAGCATGCGAAGGCCGACTTCGTCTTCCTCCCCAACATGGTCAATGCCGAGGCTTCGCATGAGGCGATCGAGAGCTTCTACTGCCCCTGGGGCATGACCCTCCCGCACGTCGTCAAGTCGAGCCCGGTCCTGGAAGGCCACGCCGGGAGGATCATCCACCCGATTTTGCGTTTCCGAGGAGGCCGGGAGGCTATCGCACGGGCCCTGCGCGAGCCCCTCCGTCCGTACGGGATACGCGCGCGTGAAATCTCCCGGGCGCTCCTGGCCGCCGAGGCAGCCGCGGACAGGTTCGCCGCCCGCGTCCGCAACGGCGGGATCACGGCCATGCGCTTGTTGCGCGAGTCTGGCGAGAAAGCCATCGTGCTGGTGGGCCGGCCGTACAATCTCTACGACCCGGCGGCCAGTCTCGACGTGGCTCGCAAGCTGCGCGCCAGGTTCGGCGTCAACGTGGTGCCGATGGAGTTCCTCGCCGCCAGCCAGGATGACCTGGAGGCGATCAACTCCAACCTGTTCTGGGGCTATGGACGGCGCATCGTGGCAGCCGCCCGGGCCGCCGGAGCCTGGGACAACCTCAACATCATCTACGTGACCAACTTCAAGTGCGGCCCGGACTCGTTCATCAAACCCTTCGCCAGGGATGCGTTCGGCAGGCCGATGTTGACCTTGCAGTTTGATGGACACGCCAACGACGCGGGGATGATGACGCGCGTAGAGGCCTTCCTGCACAGCCAGGGAATGTTGCGCGGCGAGGATCCGCCTCCCACCGGCCGGCGGCGGCCCGGGGATCGCGCTGTTGCCGCGGAAGCAGGGACCTGCGAGGGAACTCTGGCCGGCGGCTGCGCCACCTGCGTGTCCGCGCCTCTCCGGCGGAAGTGAGGTTGGGCAGGGATGCATGATCAAGCCCGACTGCGCAACGACCGTCAGGTCGGCGGGCCCCCCTTGCGCGAGCGCACGATATATCTCCCGCGGATGAGCCATGGGTCTGCCCGTTGCTTCGCGGCAGCCTTGCGGGGCTTCGGCTTCAACGCGCTTCCCTTTCCCCCTTCCGACGCCAGGACGCTGGAACTGGGAAGCCGCCATGCTACCGGGGAGGAGTGCTATCCCGGCCGGCTGACCCTCGGTGACGCGCTCAAGATCGTCCTCGACTCCGGCGAGGCGCCGGAGAAAATCGCGATCTTCATGCCGTCGGCTCCCGGTCCTTGCCGCTTCGGCCAGTACGCTCCCTTTCTCCGGCGCGTCCTCGATGAGGTCGGGGCCACCGCCACGATGGTCCTCTCCCCCTCGAGCCGCTCCGGCTACGACGAGTTGGGACGCGACTCCCAGTCGGTTCAGCGTGCCTGCTGGCGAGCGCTGGTGGCGGCGGACACGCTCCGCCGCGCCCTGCTGCGGCTCCGGCCCTACGAAACGCAGAAAGGGCGCGCGCAGGAAGCCTACGAACGAGGGATTGCCGAGGCCGAGGAAGTCCTCGAGCGGACCTCCGCGTCCGCTTCCCGCTGCCTGAAGGAACTGCACGAAAGCCAGCGGCGTTCCGCAGAGCGCTTCGGATCCATCCCGCGCGAGGATGCGCCACGCCCCCTGATCGGCATTGTGGGAGAGATCTACTGCCGGCTGAACACCTTCAGCAACGAGGAGGTGGTCCGCCTGATCGAGGAGTTGGGGGGCGAGGCCTGGATCTCCGACATCTCGGAGTGGGTCTACTACACCAACCAGGAGCAGCGGCGCAAATGGCTCCCCTACGCCGGCAAGAGTCTCAGCCGGGAGATGGCCGCGGCCTGGATCAAGGACGTGGTGCAGCGCCGTGACGAGGCCGCCATAGCCGGTCCCTTCCACGACCTGTTGCGCGATCGCGCGGAACCCCGGCGGGTTTCGGTGGTGACCGACCTGGCCGAGCCTTATCTCCCCTCCGGAGGGGTCTATGGCGAAATGGTGCTCAACGTGGGCAAGGCCGTCTGGCTCTGGTCCCAGGGATGCCACGGCATCATCGACATCAGCCCCTTCACCTGCATGAACGGGATCGTCTGCGAGGCGATCTATCCCCGGTTGAGCCGCGATCACGACGGCATTCCGATCCGGATCCTCTACTTTGACGGCACCAGCCCGCATCTGGCCCGTGATGTCGGGATCTTCCTGGAACTCGCCCAGACCTACCGGCGACGCCGGCGCGCCCACCCCCAGCCTGGATCCCCCAGCCTGGATCCGGTCAACCGAGCTGACGGCCGGCCCGAGCCCGATCAACCAGGGCGGCGGGCTGTCAGCGTTGCCCCAGCTCCAACAGCATCGTGCGATACTCCTCCGCCCGCTCCTGGTCATGATCGAGGAGATGCAGCAGCACGGCCCGGATCTCGTCGGGATCACGCTTGAATTCGTAGTAGCGGGCCAGGAGGCGGCGCCCTGCCTGGATCGGGTACTCGACTTCCGAGCCATGGATGATGCTCTGCTGGATCCGGTGGCTGATGAGGCCGTCCAGGATCGTCATCTCCTCCTCGCCCAGGCCCAACGCGGCGGCAGCCTGGGCGGCGGGAAGCAGGATCTCCTCCGAGGTGGCTCCGGCGGCGACCCAGGGCGCCAGCCGGTTGCGGGCTTCCTCGGCCTGCCCTGCGTCCAACAGCGTCCAGGTTAGGAGCGAATCGAGGCTCGCCACCGGTTCATCCGCGGAATCCGCCAGGGCGGCGGCCCCCGCCACCGCTTCGTCATACCGGTGCAGGACGCGAAGCGCCTCGACCCTCAGATACTGCCGGCGTTGCTCGTCGGCCTCCGAGACGGCGGCCCCGGGCCGGGCCTCGTCCAGGACGGCGAGCGCATCGGAAGCACGGCCTGCCAGGAGCAGAGCGTGCCCCCATTCCAGCTGCACGCGGAAATCGGCGGCGGCGCCACCCGCAGCAGGGTCTCCGTGACGGGCGAACATCTCCTCGAAGAAAGCCACGGCGCGGCCGGGGGCGCCCTGGGCCAGGGCCAGGTAGGCGTTGCGGAACTCCACTCCCAATCCACGGAAGAAGGCGGCCCGCTCGGGATCGAGCCCGTGCAGGTACACCTCGAACAGGGCGTCAGGATCCTCCCCCAGGATTTCTTCGTCGGTCCTTTCGGCCACGGCCTCCTGCGCCTCCGCTTCCTCCGGGGGCTGCGCGGCGGTCAGGTCCGGCGGCGGATAGAGATCCTTGGTCGGCACTTCGGCCGGATGCGGCGGGGACGCCACCGGACGGCGGGGCGCGCTGATCCGGCGGAGCATCTCGTGGACCTCAGGGACCTCGATCTCCTCCCCCGCCAGTTCCAGGGCGGTCTGGCAGCGATCGCTGGCGCCCGCCAGGTTCCCCTCCTGATGCAGGCGCTCGGCCTCCTCAAGACGCAACGCGATCATCTTCCGGCGGCACACCATGGCGCGGTCCCTGGCCTCGCTCAGTTCCCCGGTGGAGAGCTTTCCGGACTGGCGGGCCAGGTCCTCGTAGAGAACGAGCGCGTCGTAGTGTTCCCCGGCGTCGAACATCAATCGGGCCTTCTCCAGTTTCTTCTTCGGGGATGATCCGAAAAGCCCCATCTTGGTTCCTCTTTCCCGGTCCTTCGACCGTGTTGCCGGCGACCCTCCCGGCTTCACTGCTTCTGACACAGGCTTCACCTGTTCCGGCATCCGTCTCCAGAGATCCGTCCGTCCCGAGACGTTCGCGATCTCCGACAACCGTGCTCGGGCCATCCTAACGTCAGGCCGGCGGGCTTGGAACCCGGGTTGTTCGGGAGAAGGGGCGTCGGAGCCGGGGGAACCGGTCACGATCGAGGCCCGCCTGAGGCGATCAAGCAGGGAGGATGGCGAGACCGGGCGGAAGACCGGGCCGGTAAGGTGGGACCGGGCGTGGAAGTGTGACGAGCCGGAGAAGCGAAGAACCGACGAAGGGAAGGAATAGACACTGCCTCCGACGACTAGTACCGTGTCAGGGCGAATTCACCGACCGGGATCGGCCGGAGGAGCCCTTTGAAGCAAGACGATGTGACGATCTCGGACGAGGACCTGGTCGCGCGCGCGCTCGACGGCGACGCCGCGGCCTTTGGCACGCTGATGCGACGGTATCAGGGCGCCGTCCATCGCCTGGTCCAGGGGATCGTGCGAAACCGGACCGATGCGGACGACCTGACACAGGAGACCTTCTTCCGGGCCTATCGCTACCTGGGCGGCTTTGACCCGGGGCGTCCGCTGAGCCCGTGGCTTTTGCGCATCGCGGCCAACCTGGCTTTCACGCATTTGCGGCGGCAGCGCCGTGGAGCCTGGCTATCGCTGGACGCCGAGCATCCCCGGACGGGACGGACGGTGCTGGATTCGGTGAACGCGCCGGGCGCGGAGGCGGCGGTGGAACGGCCGGCGCGCCACCGGGAACTGGAAGCGGCGTTGGACGCTCTCCCGCCTCTGTACCGATCGATCCTGGTGCTGCGCGCGGTTCACGAGATGCGTTACGACGAGATCGCTTCGATCCTGGGCATCCCGATTGGAACCGTGATGTCCAGGCTGAGCCGGGCGCGCACAGCCATGCGCCGGCAGATGGAAGGCGGCGCGGCGAAAGCCGTGATGCCGGGTCCGTCCCGGCTCCTTCCGCCTGAGAGGAGTGCATGAAGGGCTCGTGCGACGACATCCGTCCCTGGCTGGACGCCTACTTCGACGGGGAACTGGCGACGCTCGACGCTCGCCGCATGGAGCGCCACCTCGAGGCCTGCGCGGACTGCCGCCGGAGCCTTGAGGAGATCCGCGCCTTGGACCGGGCGATTCGCGCCGTGGCGATGGAGAGTGAGCCGACCGCGGAACACCTGGAGGAACTCGCTCGCAAGTTCGAGCAGCGCGCCGACCTGACCGCGGCCCGCGCGGCCTGGCCACGCCGGTCCGCTCCGGCCGGGCGCACCGTTGCCGAAAGGTTCTTCAGCACCGCCGCGGCGTGGATCGACAAGCTGCTGCCGCCGCGACTTCTTCCAGCCGCGCGGGTTGTGGCGGTGGTGGCGATCGTCGGCAGCGTCGCCCTCCTGCTGCGCCAGAGCGGTTCACCCTTGATGTCACCGGAGCTGCCCTCGCCCGTGAAGAAACCGGCCGAGTCTCGCGGTCGCACGTCCGACGACCTGCCCGACCACAACGCGACGGGGCCGGCCTCGACAATGGAGAGCGGACCGGCTGACTCGCGGGAGCCGGTCCGGCGATCAGTCGACTCCGCCATCCCTGCGGAACCACCTCCCCCGGCCGCTGAAGGAACGCACGGCCACGAGTCGAAAGCCACTGGGGGAACAGAGCCGAAGCTGCCATCGGATCCTTCCACGGGGCCGGATCCGGCCCGGTTGGGACCGCCCTCCAAAGAAGTCGAGGCCCAATCGCCGCCGGTTGACCGCATGGGCGAAAAGATGAGGGCCGGCACACAAGAGTTTGCCTATCAGCGCGACCGCCGTGGGCCAGAGGGCAGTGGCCTCGAGGGCGATGGGCTAGAGGGCCGTGCGCTCGAGGACGGTGAGACCGAGGGCCGTGGCCTCGCGCGCCGTGAGCCCGAACGTGACGCTCCGCCACCCACTCCGCCGGCTTCTCCGCGTGCCCTGGAAGAAACGCGGAAGGCGGCCGACGGCGCCACGCGGCGCGTGACAGTCCCGAGCGGGCCTGGAGAAGGCGCGCGGCTGAAGGGCGATGTTGACGAGCTGTTGACCACGCGAGCGGAACCGGTAAGGCCGCCGGCGCCAGCGATGGCAGCGCCTCCGCGGGGAGACGAGGCTTCGACAGGTCCGGCCAAAGCTCGCCGCGGCGCCGCGGACTCAGCGTTCTCGGAAGATGTCCCCGTCGAACTGGTTGCCTCCTTCTTCGAAGACGTCGTGAGAACGGCTCCGGCGATGCCGCCTTCGTCGCAGGCCGGGCCCGAAGCCGCGGGCAAGGCGTTCCGTACCCCGTCCGCGGCGGGGGCACGGGGCGGACCGTCTCGCGGCCACTCCGCCGACTCGGCAGCCACGACCGAGGGCTCCGGCCCTGAGGCCACCGCGATCCCGGGCTCCGAGCTGACGATCCAGGCCCTCCGCTCGGAGCGGATCGAGGCCGGGGACACCCAGGAAAGCGAGCGCGCCGGCAGCCAGACCGCGGCCTTCCTTCTTTCGGTGGCTGGCGATCCATCTTTTTCGGACGCGCTGTGGAGCGAAGGGTGGAAGGCCCTATCGCGCAATGCTACGGCAGAGGCCCTCCGTTCCGGCACACCGGATCTCTGTCTCCAGGCGCTGCGTTACCACTACCTGCGAACGCACCGGCAGGATCGCGAACTGACCGTGGACGTGGAGGACGCTCGGGCGATCTACGCTGGGGAGCTCCCTGAGATACAACGTCTTCTCGGCTGCGCGACTCACCGCTAGTCAGGTCAGGCACACCCGGGTCTCGCGGTCCGATCGTGTATGATGCCTGGTCGCGCCGGGATCGGCCGCGACGGATCCTACAAACCGGGACCTGAGGCAGCGCCGCGGAAGGAGACTTCGCAGATGAGCCGGGTGCGCGTACTGGTGGGCACACGCAAGGGAGCTTTCATTCTGACCTCGGACGCCAGCCGCCGCAGCTGGAAGGTCGACGGTCCGCACTTTGGCGGCTGGGAGGTCTACCACCTCAAGGGCTCCCCGGTACAACCCGACCGCCTCTACGCTTCGCAGACCAGCTCGTGGTTCGGACAGGTCGTGCAGCGGTCCGAGGACGGAGGCGCCACGTGGGAACCAGTCGGCAATCAGTTCGCCTACGAAGGAGAGCCGGGAACCCACAAGTGGTACGACGGCACGCCCCACCCCTGGGAGTTCAAACGGGTCTGGCACTTCGAGCCGTCGCTCGACGATCCCGACACGGTCTACGCCGGCGCCGAGGACGCCGCCCTCTTCCGCTCGCGCGATGGCGGTCGAACCTGGACCGAGTTGCCCGGGTTGCGGGAGCATCGTTCCGGCTCCGACTGGCAACCGGGAGCGGGCGGCATGTGTCTCCACACCATCCTGCTCGACCCCTCCAACCCCCGGCGGATCTACACCGCGATCTCGGCGGCCGGCGCGTTCCGCAGCGATGATGCGGGGGATACCTGGAAGCCGATCAATCGCGGCCTCAAGTCCCAGTACATCCCCGACCCCGAAGCCGAGGTCGGCCACTGCGTCCACCGGATCGCCGTGCACCCGTCGCGCCCGCACGTCTTGTACATGCAGAAGCACTGGGACGTCATGCGCAGCGACGACGCGGGTGAATCGTGGCGCGAGATCAGCGGGAATCTTCCGACGGACTTCGGGTTTCCCATCGATGTGCACGCCCACGAACCCGAGACGATCTACGTGGTGCCGATCAAGAGCGACTCCGAGCACTATCCGCCCGACGGAAAGCTCCGGGTCTACCGCAGCCGCGCCGGGGGCGAGGAGTGGGAAGCCTTGACCGATGGACTCCCGCAGAGCGACTGCTACGTCAACGTCCTCCGCGATGCCATGGCGGTCGATCAACTCGATCCATGCGGCATCTACTTCGGCACGACCGGAGGCCAGGTCTATGCCTCGGCCGATTCGGGCGATCACTGGCAGCCGATCGTGCGGGACCTGCCGGCGGTCCTCTCGGTGGAGGTGCAGACCCTGTGACACGCCCCCTCACGGTGACCCGCGCCGTCACGCCCCCCGCGGGAGGTCAGCGGGGAGATCGCACCGGGCGCAGCCCGCGACCGGCGGCCCAATGACCGAGGTCCGGCTGATGCTGCCACCCAACCTGCGCATGCTGGCGGGGGCGGAGGAGGAAGTACGGCTCCTCGTGGAGAAGCCGGTCACCCAGTCGTCCGTGCTGGATGCCCTGGAGGCCCGCTATCCGGCGCTCCAGGGCACGATCCGCGATCACCGCACCCGGCGCCGGCGGCCCTTCATCCGTTTCTTCGCCTGCCGCCGCGACCTGTCCGACGATCCCCCGAATGCCCCTCTTCCGGAGCCCATCACCTCGGGGGCGGAGCCATTCCTCGTGGTCGGCGCCATCGCCGGAGGTTGACCCCGCCACCGAGACGGTCGTGCCGCAATCCAGGGGTGTCCGCTCGCGCGATCAGAATCCCTCGACCAGCGCCTCGACGACCGGATTCTCCGCTCGCCAGCCCGCCATCGACCCGGGCCGCTCCATCCCCCGAAGCTGCTGGCGCAGCATCCAGGCATCCAGCGGGGAGAGGTCGGTCCCGAGGCCCAGCCAGGGAAGCGTCGGACGGAAGGTGGACGCGGCCCGAACGTCCTTGGAGAGGAAACTGAGGAATCCGCCGCCCGGACGCTCGATGTTGATCACCTTGCTCTGTTCGGGCAGGCCGGCCAGCTCGCGCGCCCGCGCCACGGCCTCGTGCAGGCCGCCGAGACGGTCGATCAGCTTGTGCTCGAGCGCCTGCCGCCCGGTCCAGACCCTGCCCTGGCCGACCGCATCGATCTGCTCCACCGTCAGCGGGCGGTCCTTGGCGACGCGACGGAGGAAGTGCTGGTAGAAGAGGTCGATCTTTTCGACCAGATGGGCCCTTTCCTCCGCGCTCAGGGGCTCGGCCGTCGAGTAGATGCCCATGTAGCGGCCGCGCTCAAAGGTCTCGACGTTGATGCCGTGCTTGTCGTAGAAGCCGGCGAAGTTCGGCTTGAGCATGAGCACGCCGATCGAGCCGGTCAGCGTCATCGGGTCAGCCCAGATCTCATCGGCGCCGCAGGCGATGTAGTATCCACCCGAGGCCGCCAGCCGCGACATCGATGCGACGACCTTCTTGCCCTTGGCCTGCACTTCTTCCACGGCCCGCCAGATCAGATCGGAGGCGAAGCCGCTGCCGCCGGGAGAGTCGATGCGCAGGACGATCGCCTTGACGTCGGAGCGGCCGCCCAGGTCGCGGAGCTGCTTCACGACGGTCTCGGAGCCCATGGTGTTTTCCGAGAAGAACCCGCCGGAGCTCTCGCCGTCGTTGATCGTGCCATCCACCCAGAGCACCGCAATCTTGGGAGGATCGGCCCACAGGTAGCGGCGGTCCTCCACGTCCCGCGCCGGTCGCGGCTCCTTCCTGTCTTCTCCGGCGAGGCGGGCCAGGATGCGCTCGGCGGACCTGAAGTCGCCCAGGGAATCGACCAGGCCGAGCCGCAGCGCCTCGGGACCTTCCACCAGACGGCCGTCGGCCATTTCCTCGAGCCGGGCCCGCTCGATGTTACGGTCGCGGGAGATGTTGCCGAGGATGGCGTCGCGCTGCGCATCGATCATCGAGTTCGTCTGCTCGCGGAAGCCCTCGGAGGCGCTGGTCCGCACCAGCTGCTCCCCGGCGCTCTTGTACTTGCCATGCTCGATCTTCTCGAATTGCACGCCCGCGGAGTCCAGCATCTCCGCGAAGTACTTCACGTCGTTGCGCACTCCCAGCCCGCTGATCTCGCTGACCGAGTCCATCACCACCTGGTTGCACGCCGCGGCGATGTAGTAGCCGCCAATGCCGTCGGTGGGATCGAGGTAGGCTACGACCGGCTTGCCGGCGGCCCGTACGCGGCCGATGGCATCGCGCACCTCGTCGGAGAGAGCCGCCATGCGGCTGTTGTCGATCCGCAGCACCACGCCACGCACGTCCGGATCGCGGGCGGCATCCTCGAGCCGGCGAAGCACCGGACGGATGCTGCGCGACGAGGGGCTGCCCACCAGCGGAATCGGGATCGGGATCCCTGACTGGCCGGCGTCGGCGTAGTTGCCATGGAGATCCATCCGGATGAGCCGGGGAGACGGCACCAGGGTGCGTTGCCGCGCCGCGGTCACCGTGAGCGCGTGAATGGAACGGGCGTAGCGCTCATTGTCGTCATAGCGGTACCCGGTCAGGACCGAGGCATGCCGGGCGTGCAAGGAGGCTCCCACCCGGAGCTCGCGCGAGCCGGCGAAGTCGCCCAGGCGGCCGCGCATCGCGCCCGACAGCTCGAGGCCCGCCAGCGGCTCGACCGACAGACCGGTCTGGAGCCAGGCATCATCCTTCCACACTTCGGACTCGCGACCGGTCACGTCGCCGAAGATCGTCAGCCGGGAGCTGTACGCGAGGCCGAGCGGCCGCACGCCGAGTCCGACCGTATAGGACCGGTCGTAGACCGGCCCTCCCGCGATGAGGCGGTCCTGATTGAGGTCCTGCGCCACGGCGCCGAGAGAGGCGAAACGCACGGGCCTCCAGAGCAGGCCGGCGTCCCAGCGCCAGGCACTGGCGGAAAACGACGAACGCCGGTAACTCTCCCGCGTCCCGCGCAAGCCGGCGGTCAAGGGCCCTCTGCCACCACCGCCCGCGAACGTCCAGCGGGTGAGCCGCTCGCTGCCGGCGAAGAATCCACGCTGGTAGGCGAGGCCGAGGCCGCCGGCGCTCAGGGCCACGGTCCCCAGGTCCGAGCGTTCCTCGTCGCGGCTGGTCGAGCGGTCCCAGCCGAAGTACATTCCGAAGGGATAGGCGCGGCCGATCGCGGCCGGGTTTCCCAGGATGGAAGTGACGTCGTCGTTGATGGCTGGCGAGTTCACACCGGGGATGGCGCCAAGCCTGTCGCCCTGGGCCATCTCGGGCGGCTGCGGCACGGGCTGTGGGAGGGGATCGACATCCTGCGCGAGAGCAGGACCGGCCGATACCCACGAGAGCGCCAGACAGATCGCGGAGAGACAAAGCCAGCGGCAGGTCCAGCCGGATCCGATCCGGCGCGCGGGGCGGTGGCGACACAGCATGAGCAGATCCTCCAATGCCGGCGAGATGGCGGCCGGGTAAAACGTGGCGGCGGCTCCGCGCACACCCGCGTGGGGCCGGTCCAGAATGGACGATGCCGGGTCCGAGGTCAAACCCGTGTCCCGCGTCAGGCAACGGCCCGGTCAGGCCCATGGCCAGGATCAGGCTCATGGCCAGGATCGGGCTCTTGGCCGACGTCGGACGCATGGCCGAGGTCCTGACAGCGTCACAAGCCGGCCTTACGAAGCAGCCCCGCCCAGGGTTGCCTCTGGCCAGGCCTCGGGCGCGACGGGAGCACAGCCTGAAGGGAAGGGACGCAATGCGAGCATCGTTGGAGGAGATCCTCGAGCTGATGGACCGGGTGTGGCCCTGGTTTCGCGACACGCATGACCGGGCCGCCCGCCGGGGTCTGCGCTGGGCCGAGTGCTCCACTCCTTTCGTGCACCGGGAGGAGGGCAAGGTTGTCGCCCACGCCGGTGTCCTCGAGCTCCCGCTGGTGATCGAGGGAAGGCCGGTCCGGGCCGCCGGTGTCCATGCCGTCGCGACCGACCCGGCACACCGGGGACGGGGGCACATGAAACGGGTGGTGGAAGCAGCGCTGGCCTTCGTGGACGAGCGTTACGAGCTGGCGGTCCTCACGGCCGGGGAGGCGGAACTGTACACCAGGTTCGGGTTCAGGGTCGTCCCGGAGCACCGGTTCGTGGGAGGCAAGCCCGGCATCGCCACGGCCGCCTCCAGGGTCGCCCGCGCGAAAACTCCCGCCACGCCGGGCGAGGACCGCCTGCCGCGGGGCGGATCGCCGCCGCCGCTTCGTCGCCTCGACCCTGACCGGGCTGAAGAATGTGCGATCCTCCGCCGCCTCCTGCGCGACCGGGCTCCGGTCTCCGCGCTCCTCGGGGTCACCCGCGAATCGCCGGTCTTCCTCTTCAATACCGCCGGACACCCGCTGCACTACGCGCCGGATCTGGACGCTGTCCTCATGTTCGACGTCGTGGACCGGTCGCTACGCTTGAAGGACGTGGTCGCGGATGCAATTCCGTCGCTGGAGGAGGTCCTCGCGCGCGTGCCGGAGCCTTTCGAGCGGGTCGAGGTCTGGTTCGCCCCAGACCGGCTCGGAGGAAACCTGCGAGCGGAACCCTGGATCTTCGGTGGGGATGAGGTTCTCATGGCCCGCGGGCCGTTCCTGAGGGACGGGATCAGGGCGACTCTGCCGCGGACGGCGCGCTGCTGAGCCCCCTGTCGCTCCCCGGGCCCGGACCCGCCCCGGAGCGGAACGACGTCGCGATCCGGTAGCGGCGCATCGCGCGTCTGCCCCGGCGAAACGAAGCCTCGTGAGAAAACCCCAGCCTCTCGTAGAAGGCGATCACCCGCTCGTTCTCCGCCTCATCGGTGGTGAGAAAGACGGTGGGGCAGCCTCGTCCGGCCGCCTCCCGGATGAAACCATTGACCAGCGCCTGCCCGGTGCCCCGGCCTCCGGCGGCGGGATCCACCCCGATGGAGGAGAGCTCAGCTTCGTCCGCGCCGGCCTCCACCGCCGAGACCCTCCGCACGTTGTTGATGACGCGCGGGAGCAGGGAGGGGCGGCGCAGGACGGCGAGCGCGAGAACCGCCGCCAGCCGGCGGCGCCGGGCGCGATAGAAGGCATAGAACCCGGGAGGATCCGCAAAGCCGGAGACAAAGCCGGCGATCGAGTCCCCGGACCGGGCCACCAGGAGGATGCCACCCGTATACTCGGCGATGGCGCGGTAGTACTCGGAGACGAAACGGCGGCCGGCGAGGGTGAGGAAGAATCCCGGGAACGCGCGGACGTGCACGTCCACGATGCCGGCAAGATCCTCGGGCATCCTCGCGTGGGTCAGATCCACCTACGTTCCCTCCTCCCGGCGATCTGCGCGCCGGGGCGCGCGACGTCATTCGATCCGGCCCGGCCGATGGGCCACAGCGCCCGCTCGAGCATGTCCCTCCACCCGGGGCCTGCCGGGATCGCGGAGCCAGCACGTCTCTCCGGTCACGAACCCCTGAACCGAGCGGGGTGGGCGAGGCCCGGCGTGCGCCAGGCCAGTCGCGCGTTGCCACGCAAAATGGCATGTGCCATCATCCGGCGCAATGAGCAGGGATGGGGAGCCGACAGCCGCGGGCACCGCCGGTGCCGATCGGGCCACGGCGGCGCCGTGGTCAAGGGACGCCGTGGGAGAGTCCGAGGTCAGCGTCGCGGACCTGATCGCCATCTGCTACCGGCGTCGTAAGCTCATCCTATCCATCGCCCTTGCCGGCGTCGCGATCGCCGTGGCCTGGTCTCTCCTGACGCCCAAGATGTACCGAGCCCAAACCAAGATCGTGTCCTCGAGCATGTTCTCCCCGAGGGGCGAAGCGGGCGCTCTCTCCGCCCTCCGCGGCACGGGCGGAACCTTCGGCCTCGACTTCCTTTCGCCGGGCACGAGCCCCACCAACATCTACCCCGACATGCTCGCCAGCCGGGAGGTCCTGCTGCAGGCCTTTGCCGAGCCCCTGCCGACCCGCGAGGGAAAGGTCGACCCGCTCGATTACTTCCGCGTTGCGGGAAGCGATCGGCAGATCCGTCTCGAGTACGCCGCAACCATCACCGGCCGCCGCCTCATCGCCAGCAACTTCGACTTTCGTACCGGTATCACCACCGCTCAGGTGGTCGCGGGCGATCCGGTGATCGCGGCCGCCTTCCTCAACGCCTGCGTCGACGCGCTCGGCCAGCAGATCCGGGCCCTCAAGACCGGTCAGGCCGAACAGCAGGTGCGCTTCATCGAACGACGGCTGAGCCAGGTGAGCGACTCCCTCGCGATGGCCGAGGAGGATCTGAAACGGTTCCGCGAGCGCAATCGGCTGGTCTCGGGTTCGCCCGAGCTGATGCTGGAAGAGGCGCGGCATCTACGCGCGCTCACCACGAGCGAACAGGTCTATCTCACCCTCCGCAGCCAGTTGGAGATCGCGCAGATCGAACGGCAGCGGAACACCTCCGATCTTGTGGTGGTGGAGCGAGCGGCGCCGCCCGTGCTGCGCAGTTCACCACGTCGTTCGCTGGCGGTTGTGATCGGCGGCCTGGTCTCCGGCGCAGTCGGTCTGGTCGCGGCCTTTGTCGCCGAAAGCGGGGGGCGCTGGCGGGCCGCGATCGCGGAGCGCCTCCGGAACCGGGAGCGATCGTGACGGCGAACCCCTGGAAGATCCAGCTCTTCGAGCTCGGCTACGATGATCGCGAGAGCCGCGCCGTCGCCCAGGTCCTCGAGTCCCGTTGGATCACGATGGGCGAGCGGACACGGGAGTTCGAGGCCCGTTTCGCCGCGTACCTGGGGGAGTCGCTCCCTGCGGAGGAGTGCGGGGACGCGACAGCCGTTCGGGCGACCGCGGTTTCCAGCGGCACTGCCGCCCTGCACATGGCTATCCTGGCCCTGGGTATCGGACCCGGCGACGAGGTCATCGTCCCCGCGCTCACCTTCGTGGCCGACCTCAACGTCGTCCGCATGGCGGGGGCGATACCGGTCCTGGCTGACTGCACATCGGAGAAGGACTGGAACATCAGCCCCGCCGATGCCGCGCGCAAAATCACCGCGCGCACCCGCGCCGTGCTCTGCGTCCACTACGCGGGCTATCCCTGCGACATGGACGCGCTGGCCGCGCTCTGCCGGGATCGCGGAGTCGCCCTGATCGAGGATGCCTCGCACGCCCCCGGCGCCGCGTACCGGGGCCGCCGTTGCGGCGTCTTCGGCGACATCGCCTGCTTCAGCTTCTTCACCAACAAGAACCTCTCGGTGGGTGAAGGCGGCATGTTCGTCACCCGTTCGGAGGCGCTGGACCGCAGGGCGCGCCACCTGCGATCGCACGGGATGACCTCACTGACGCTCGACCGTCACCAGGGGCGGGCCGTCACCTACGACGTCCTCGAGCCTGGGCTGAACTACCGGATGGACGAGATGCGCGCCGCCCTCGGGCTGGTGCAGCTCGAGAAGCTGCCGGCCGGCAACGCGCGCCGTGGCGACTTGACGCGCCGCTATCACGGGCGCCTCGCCGGTATCCGTGGGCTCACCCTCCCCTTCGGCGCGGCCGTCGAGGGGAACGCCGACGTCCTCCCTTCCTTCCACATCCTGCCTGTGCTCCTGGAAGACGCGGAAAGACGCCTCGCGGTCATCGCCCGGCTGCGCGAGGAGGGGATTCAATCGAGCATCCACTACCCCTCGATGCGAGGCTTCACGGCCTGCCGCGGCCTGGCGCTCGGAGAGACTCCGCTGGCCGACCGCATTTCTCTAGGGGAACTGACCCTTCCACTCTTCCCCGGACTATCCCTCGAGGCAGTGGACACGGTGACCGGCGCCCTTCGCCGCGCCCTCGACGCATGAACTCGGTCCTCACATCCGGGAGGGCGGGCAACATGGATCTGCTGACCATGGCCGGACGGACCCGCGAGCTCTTCCGCGCAGATATCGGGGAGAGAGAGCGAGAACTCGGCGAGACCATCCGGGGCGCGGCCTTCCTGGTGGTGGGGGCGGCCGGATCGGTCGGCCACGCGGTGACCCGCGAGATCTTCCAGCGCGATCCGCGGATCCTGCATCTGGTCGACCTAAGCGAGAACAACCTGGTCGAGCTGGTGCGTGACCTGCGCGGCTCGCTGGGCTACACCTCGGGCGAGTTCGCGGCGCTGCCCCTCGACTGCGGGTCGGCGGAGTTCCGCGCGTTCCTGGCCGAAGGGCCACGCTACGACTACATCCTGAACCTCTCGGCGTTGAAGCACGTGCGCAGCGAGAAGGACCCCTGGTCGCTGATGCGGATGATCCGCACCAACATCGTCAACGCCATCGAGCTGGTCGAGCTGGCGGCCCGGCAGCAGTCGGCCAAGTATTTCGCGGTCTCCACCGACAAGGCCTGCCGGCCGGCCAACATGATGGGCGTGACCAAGAGCATCATGGAGCTCTTCCTCCTGCGCGCCGGCGCCACCGTCCCCGTCTCGACCGCGCGCTTCGCCAACGTCCTCTTCTCCGACGGCAGCCTACCGCACGGGTTCACCCTGCGCTTCGCCAAGCGGCAGCCGATCTCCGCCCCGCTGGACGTGCGCAGATGGTTCATCACGCCGGCGGAGTCCGGCGAACTCTGCCTGATGTCGGCGCTTCTCGGCGGCAACCGGGAGATCTTCTTCCCGAAACCCTCCGACGAGCTGCGCCTGACCACCTTCCCCGAGATCGCGGAGCGGTACCTGGCCTCGCTCGGCTACACGCCCTTCCGGTGCGCCAGCGAGCAGGAGGCCCGCGACCGCGCAGCGGAGCTGATCGCGCGGCGCCAGTGGCCCTGCTACTACTTCACCAGCGACACGACGGGAGAGAAGGACGAGGAGGAGTTTCACGCGCCGGGCGACGATCTGGACCTGGAACGCTTCCGGGCGATCGGGGTGATCCGCTCCCGTCGGACCGGCGCGCCCGAGGCGTTGGATCGGTTTCTCGCGTCGATCCGTGAACTCTACGCCAGGGGGCGCTGGACTCGAGAGGAGTTGATCAGCCTCTGCGAGGAAGTGGAGCCGGAGTTCCGGCACCAGGAAGCGCACAAGTTTCTCGACGAGAAGATGTGATGGCGAGGTCGAGAGACCGGCTGAAAGGAGCCCAGGAATGACCGGGTTCTACACCTCCTGCAAACGAATCACGGATGTGGCCATGGCCCTGCTTGGGATCCTGGTCTTCCTTCCCTTCGGCCTCCTCATCGCCGGCCTGCTCCGGGTAACCGGAGAGGGAGAGGTCTTCTACCGGCAGAAGCGGGTTGGGCGTGGCGGCGCCCTGTTCGGCGTGCTGAAGTTCGCCACGATGCTCAAAGACAGCCCAAAACTCGGCTCGGGCTCGATCACGCTGCGAGGCGATCCGCGGGTGCTGCCGGTCGGCCGTGTGCTGCGCAAGACCAAGCTCAACGAGGTGCCGCAGCTCTGGAACATCCTGACCGGGGAGATGAGCGTGATCGGCCCGCGTCCCATGACACGCGAGGACTTCAGCTATTACTCCCGCGAGGTCGGCGAGCGCATCGTGTCGGTCACCCCGGGCCTGACCGGCGTCGGTTCGATTATCTTCCGCGACGAGGAGTCCATCATCGCGGCCAGCGGCCGGCACTGGCTGGACTGCTATGAGAACGAGATCTCGCCCTACAAGGGGCAGCTCGAGCTGTGGTACATCGAGCGGCGAAGTCTGTGGCTGGACTTGCAGGTCTTTCTGCTCACCGCCTGGGTGGTCTTTTCTCCTTCCAGCGATCTGCCCCGCCGGGTGTGGCGGGACCTGCCGCCGCTCCCACCGGGGCTGGCGGATCCAGTCGGAGCCGGATCGTCGGCGCAGGGAGCCTGAGGCGGTGTCTCCACGGGTCCTCATGCTGGTTTCGGAGTACGACCACTCCAACTTTCCTCTCGGGGGAATCTTTTTCCGGGATCAGGCGCAGGCCTTGAACGCCGCGGGGACGCGGTTGGATGTGGTCTTCGTGGAGCCGCGCAGCCTGCGCACCCTTTCCCCCGCGGCGCTCGCCGAAAGCCACTTCCAGGTGCGCGAGGGACGTGAGGGAGCCGTCTTCACCATGCGGCGCATGGGCTGGAACACGAATGTCCGCAGTGTGCGGGGCGGACGCCTGGGCGCCTGGCTCACCCGGCGCCTCGCCGAACGCTACCTGCGCGTGCACGGCCGTCCCGACCTGGTCCACGCCCAGAACGCCCTCTGGGCCGGGCATGCGGCCGCCGGGCTGGCGCGACGCCATGGCATCCCCTACGTGCTCACCGAGCACTTTTCCGGCATCCATGGACACCAGATCCGGCCGACCGCCGGTGTCTTTGTGCGGGAAGCCTACGCGGGGGCAGCGCGGCTTCTCGCGGTGAGCCGGAGTCTGGCACGCGCCATGGGCGCCTATACCGATCGGGAGGTCGAGGTCGTCCCCAACCTGGTCGACGAAACCTGGTTCACCTTGCCCCCCGAAGAACCGCCCGCGATTCCCTGGACGCTGCTCGCCGTCGGCGGGCTGAACGAGAACAAGAACTTCTCCCTCCTGCTGCGCGCTTGGGCCGCCGCCTTCGGTTCGGCGCCCAGCTGTCGTCTGCGTATCGGTGGGGACGGACCGCTGCGATCGGTCCTGCCCGCTCTGGCCGAGGAACTGGAGATCGGCCAGCGGGTCGAGTTCCTGGGCCACCTCTCCCGCCAGGCCATGCGCGAAGCACTCTGGAGGTCGCACGCCCTGGCGCTGACCAGTCGTTCGGAGACCTTCGGGATCGTCCTCATCGAAGCGCTGGCGACCGGCCGGC
This sequence comes from Candidatus Eiseniibacteriota bacterium, assembly GCA_029569475.1. The sequence goes on from JAKQSZ010000021.1 coordinate 18,643, forward strand.
CGGTGGTGGCGACCCGCTGCGGCGGAGCTGAGGACATCGTCACCCCCGAGAACGGGTTGCTGGTCGCTAGCGACGACGTCGAGGCTCTTGCCGCGGCGCTGCGGACTGTCCGGGCGACACCGCCGGGGCCGGCAAAAGCCATCCGGTCAGGCGCCGTCGATCGATTCGGCGCGCCGGCAGTGGCGGCGCGGCTGCTCGCGGTCTACGAGCAAGCGCTCCGAGAGGAAGCCTTGCGATCGGCCGCAACGGCAGGAAGCGACGGCGCCCGCCCCGCCACGGCGGACAAAGGAGCCCGCCCGTGATCGCGGTGATCGACTACGGGATGGGCAACTCCGGGTCGATCCTGAGCATCCTCCGCCGTGTCGGCGCGGAGGGGACGCTCACCTCCGATCCCGACGTAGTGCGGACCGCGGCGAAGATCGTCCTCCCCGGGGTCGGAGCCTTCGACGAGGGGATGGGTCGGCTCCATCGCCTGGGGCTGGTCCCACTGCTCAACGAACGCGTTCTCGAGGCCGGCGTGCCGATTCTTGGCATCTGTCTGGGCATGCAGCTCTTCGCGGAAGGTAGCGCGGAGGGAACCACGCCCGGGCTGGCCTGGATCCGCGGCCGCAACGAACGTTTCGACCTCCGCCCGGAGATGCGTGTACCCCACATGGGCTGGAACACCCTCTCGCCGGCCCGACCGCACCCGATCCTCGAGGAGATGGAGGGGAACGCCCGCTTTTACTTCGTCCACTCTTACCACCTGGTCTGCGCGGACCCGGAGGCAATACTCGCCACCACGACCTACGGGATCGAGTTCGTCTCCGCCGTCCATCAACACAACATCGTCGGACTGCAGTGCCACCCGGAGAAGAGCCTCCGTTGGGGAATGCAGATCTTCCGACGTTTCTGTGGGGCCTCCGGCGCTGCGGCACGGACCTGACCAGGAGAGGTCAAGCAGTTGTACACACCGCGACCCCGCGTCATTCCCTGCCTCCTGCTCCGTGGAACCGGCCTGGTCAAGACCACCCGGTTCGAGCAGCCGGTCTACCTAGGGGATCCGCGGAACGTCGTCAAGATCTTCAATGACAAAGAGGCCGACGAGCTGGTGATCCTCGACATCGAGGCCTCAAAGCAGCGGCGCGGGCCGAACTTCGACCTCCTGCGGGAGATCGCCAATGAGAGCTTCATGCCGCTGGGTTACGGCGGCGGGATCCGCACGGCGGAAGACGTGGAGGCGATCATCGCCATCGGGATCGAAAAGGTGGTGATCAACACCGCCGCCCTGGAAAACCCGGCCGTCATCGAGGAGTCGGCGCGCCGGGTGGGAAGCCAGTCGGTGGTGGCCGGCGTCGACGTACACGCCGCCGGTCTCCTCCGCCATCCGCAGGTCTATGCCCACGTCCGCGGCAAGGGCTTCCAGACACGGCCCGAGGAGCACGCGCGGCGGCTGGAGTCGGCTGGGGCGGGCGAGATCCTGCTGCAGTCGGTGGACCGCGACGGCACGATGAAGGGCTACGATCTCGAGACGATCCGGTCAGTCAGTACGGCGGTGCGCGTCCCGGTGGTGGCCTGCGGCGGCGCCGGCGGCGTGCCCGATCTGGTCGCGGCCACGCGGGCGGGCGCCTCGGCGGCGGCAGCCGGAAGCATGTTTGTCTTCCAGGGAAGGTTGCGGGCGGTGCTCATCAGTTTTCCGGAGGAACGTGTGCTCGCCCATGCGTTCGGCGCGGACAGCGCTGGTTCGGTGGCGTTCAATGACAAGACCGACGGCGGTCCGCTTCACACCCAGAAGCGATCGATGTCCGAGCGAGGGCCGGCAGAGTGAACCCCTCGAACGTCATGGCCCCGCGTCCGAGATTTGGGAGCGTAGCGCGTCGCGGGCTGTACCGCCGTGTCTTAAATCCGGTTCTCAAGCTACTGGCCTCACCGTTTTTCGACCGTCAGTATCTCCGGGGGCGGTATTTCGACAACAGCCCTTACGGGTGGCCGCACCTGTGGCGGGCTTTTTGGGTCCAGAAAGTCTTCGGCTACAACCGTCATGTGCCCTGGCCCGTCAGCCCCTTCATCGCCATCGATGATCCCCGCCGAATCGACTTCGACCCGGACGACATGCACAACTTCTGGCACTTTGGATGCTATTACTCAAACCTCCAAGGAGGTCGGATCCGGATAGGCAAGGGCACATGGATCGCTCCCAACGTGGGAATCATCACAACGAACCACGATCTGCAGGACCCTGCCAAGCATCTTCCGCCACGCGATGTATCCATCGGGCGTGATTGCTGGATCGGCATGAACTCGGTAATCCTGCCGGGCGTCACCTTGGGCGATCACACCGTCGTGGCGGCGGGATCCGTGGTAGCCCGAAGCTACCCTCGGGGCCATTGCGTACTGGCCGGTGTACCGGCGATTCGCACGAAGCTCGTTGAAGACATGTCCGACGAAGGACGCTACGATCCGCCTTTGCCGGCGGATCCAGGCGGACCGGCCAGCCAAGAGACCACCATTTGAGCCAGGCTAGGCGGCGGCATACCGACGGATCGCGAAGCTGGGCGCGCCTCCGCGACTCGGAAACAGGAAGCACCTGATGCGGCTGTTTCGAGACAGCTCCCTCGTCGTCCTGTCGACGCTCGTCCGTACCCTCGGGTCGGTCGTGACCGGGATCATTGTCGCCCGCACCCTCGGGCCCACCGGCCGGGGTGGCCTCGGCCTGTTTCTGCAATTCGCGTCTCTTGGTTCCGCCCTACTCACGCTCGGCCTGGGCCAAGCCTACCAGTACCATCTCCGGCGGGGCACCTATGGGGAAAGGCGCCTCCGACAACATCTGGTAATACAGAGCCTTGCGGTTCTCGCGGCGATGCTGCTTTTCTGGTCCCCGCTCCTTCGCGTCTGCGCCCACCTCCTCGGTTCGGAGGTGCTCGACGCACACCTCCCGCATCATCTTCTCTTCCTGTACCTCAACACGATCTACTCCCTGTTCAGCTTTGCTTTGATGGGAATCCACGGTGGGGTCAAGCGCAACAGCATCGTCTCGGTCGCCGGTGACATGATCTGGCTCCTGTGTACCGTTTTGTTCCTCATGGTGCTACGACTGGACATCCAGGGAGCCATGCTGGCTCTCGAGGTGGGAATCGCAGTCAAGTTGATCCTGTGCGCC
>JAKQSZ010000028.1 GCA_029569475.1 Candidatus Eiseniibacteriota bacterium
TCAAACCCTGGAAAGGCGGCAGCGGGTGGGAAGTGGACATCCGGACACGAGGTCCGGCGGGCGAGAAGATCCGCTTGCGGGTCAAGTCCCCGGCCAAGTCCCCGTCCGGCTCGCTGCGCTGGGCACAGGGACGCGAGCGAGAGCTGATCGAGTTCGGTCTCGAGGGGAGCGCCGCCGCAAAGGCTGCCGCGGCGAGCGAGATCCCGACCCTGGAGGCCTTCTCCAAGCGTTTCATCGAGGAGTATGCCGAGGCCAACCGCCAGAAGCCCTCCGGGATCGCGGCCAAGCAGACGATCCTCGACACGCACCTGATTCCGCTCCTGGGACAGAAGCGTCTCGACGAGATCGGGCCGGCCGAGGTCCAGAAGGTGAAGCTCGCGCTCAAGGGCAAGAACGCCAAGACCACGAACAACGTTCTCTCGGTGCTCCACACGGCCCTCACGGTGGCGGCCGAGTGGGGCGTCCTGCCGGGCCAGCCCTGCGCGATGAGTCTCCTGCCCTACGAACGTCCGGAGCGAGCGTTCTGGGACTTCGAGGAGCTGGAGCAGCTCGTCGGCGCCGCGCGGGATCTCGGCTGGAGGGAGCACCTGGTCGTGCTCCTCGGATCGAAGGCCGGGCTGCGTTGTGGCGAGATCATGGCCCTGGCCTGGACGGACGTCGATCTGAAGCGCCAGCGCCTGGCCGTGCGCTCGAGCGAGTGGAAGGGCCAGCTCACCGAGACCAAAGGCCGGAAGGTGCGCCTGGTGCCCCTGGCCTCGCCGCTCTATGCGGCGCTGAAGGCGCATCGGCACCTGCGTTCCGAACGCGTCCTCTCCCGGGACGACGGCACTCCTCTCACCCAGAAAATCGTTCGTACGATCGTCCAGCGGTGCGAGCGGGCCGCGAGCCTGCGGGCGCTCGGCGTCCACGCCCTGCGACACACCTTCTGCTCACACCTGGCGATGAGGGGCGTTCCGGCCCGCGCCATCCAGGAGCTGGCCGGCCATGCCCACCTGAGCACGACCATGGGCTACATGCACCTCTCCCCCGCCGCGGTCGAGAGCGCCATTCGGACGCTCGAAACTGGTTTTGGCCGGGGAGAGATGGGGGAGACGGCTTCGGGGCAAGATGCGAAGTAGCTGGAACAAAACACGTTACGATGTGGAGGCGGCGGGAATCGAACCCGCGTCCGAAAGAAGCTCAACAAGGATATCTACATGCTTGTCCGGTCGTTTGATCTCGTCCCTCAAGACCCCGGCCGGCAGGGTTCAAGAAGGACCAGCCCTGAAGTTCTCGTCAGCCGCGTCGGGCGCTTGGCCGACCAGCCCACCGTAACAGCGTCCTCCTACGACCCGGCAGGCGCAATCGCAGGGGACGTCGCCGTTAGTTAGGCGGCGAGAGCCAACTCAGTGTCGGCAGTTGTGTTTTTGCCCGGTGATTAACGAGGTCCTGGCGCCTCGGCATGCAATCCCTGCCTCCCCTCCCCCGTCGAATCCAATTCGCCCCCAAACTTACTTCGCGTCCGGCCGGGCGGTCTGGCCGGTGCGCGATCCGGGAGTCCGGTCGCTGGAAGTCCGCGACACGGTCGCCACAGTCGTTGGAAAAGATGTGCGCCGCCTAGGAATCGAACCTAGAACCTACTGATTAAGAGTCAGTTGCTCTGCCGATTGAGCTAGCGGCGCGTCACGGCAGATGCAGAGGATAGGATCCTCAGGACGCGCCGGTCAAGCCCATCTTCTGTTGGGATGGTCGAGCCGATCCTGGATGGCTCGCCCACCTTGCAGGGCCTTGCCTCCTTCTGTTTGGATGCCGATCCGCGGACTCCGGCGGTGCCGAATCCGCCCGGACTGCGCCGCGCCGGATCAGAACGGGAGGTCGTTGTCGTCGTCGCCGAACCCTCCGGCTCCGGCCGTATCCGGCGAATCCGGGACCGGGGCCGCCGGCCAGTCTGCCCGGGTCTCCCGCTGCCGGCTCCCGCCGCCGCCGGGAGCTCCCTCGCCCGTGTCGCCACCACGCCCGCCGAGCATGAGCATGTTCTGGACGATGACCTCGGTTGTGTACTTCTTGTTTCCCTGCTGGTCCTGCCATTGCCGCGTCTGCAGGCGTCCCTCGATGTAGACCTGCCGGCCCTTGCGCAGGTACTCGTTGGCGATCTCGGCCAGGCGCCCCCAGAGCACCAGCCGGTGCCACTCGGTCCGCTCCTGGGCCGGCTGGCCGTCGCGCCCGCCCCAGCTCTCGTTGGTGGCGAGGTTGAAGGTTGCGACCGCCTGGCCGCTGGGCGTGTGGCGCAGCTCGGGGTCGCTCCCCAGATTGCCGATCAGCATGACCTTGTTCAGACTTCTCATCGTCCCTTGCTCCTCCTCGCGTCCTCACCCCCCGCCGGCCGGCGGGGCCTTTCCGGGCCAATCCAGGGGAAGGCCCGCACTTGTTGACACCTCGCGCGCCCGTGCCGTATTCTGCCCTTCAGTCGTAGCAGCTCGGGGTGTGGCGCAGCCTGGTAGCGCACCTGCTTTGGGAGCAGGGTGTCGGAGGTTCAAATCCTCTCACCCCGAATCCCCTGCCTCGGCCGCTGATCGCTCCGACTGGATCGCTCGGACGGGATCGTCCCGACTGGATCGCCCCGACTGGCGATGATCGCAGGATCGCGCGGCCGCGGTCACGCAGTGTTTGTCCTGCGCGAATCGCCGCGGCGCACGGGAGCCGGTCACCGTTCCGGCCACGCAGTTCGCGGTGGGTGTAGCTCAGTTGGCAGAGCGCTGGATTGTGGTTCCAGTTGTCGTGGGTTCGAGCCCCATCACCCACCCACCTTCTTCCTTGGGTCCTCCGGCCCTTTGCGCCTGTAGCTCAGTCGGATAGAGCAACGGATTTCTAATCCGTCGGTCGCAGGTTCGAGTCCTGCCAGGCGCGCAGTTGCCGCGCGACATCCCGCGCTTCTGTAGTCGGCCCGGCTCCGTCACCAGCCATACCACCTGGCCAGCACGTCCGCCGCCGCCCGCACCGCGCGCCCGCGATGACTGATGGCGTCTTTCTCCGCCACGCTCATTTCAGCGAACGTCCGCCCGGTCTCCGCGATCCAGAAGACCGGATCGTAGCCGAAGCCACCCGCGCCCCGCGGCTCGAGCAGGATCCGCCCCTCGACGATCCCCTCGACGCACGCCTCGCGGCCGTCAGGATCGGCCAGCGCGACCACGCACCGAAACCGCGCCGTCCGTTTCTCGGGCGGCACGCCCGCCAGGTCAGCCAGCAGCTTCTCGACGTTCTGCGCGTACGTCACGCCCTCGCCCGCATACCGGCTGCTCCGCACCCCGGGCGCTCCGCCCAGCGCGTCGACCTCCAGCCCCGTGTCATCGGCGAGACACGTCGCCGGAATCCGCGCGAGTGTGGCGCGGACTTTCAGCAGCGCGTTCTCCGCGAGCGTCGCGCCGGTCTCCTCGACATCGGGCCAGTGCTCCAGTTCAGCGACGGAAATCACACGTACCGGCAAATGCTGCAAGGCATGCGCCAGTTCGCTCACCTTGTCACGGTTCTTCGTGGCCAGATAGATCGCTCGCACGCGTCTCCCCCATCGACGTCACCGTCCTTCCCACCTGACTGCCAGGCCGGTGGGGCGTCGGAACGCTCTCTTCGGGATCTCCCTACGACCGCCCGACGGATGGCCGTCGGGACGTCTCGGATGATGTCCCGCCGATCCCCTTCCTGGCCGCTCCCGGCGACTTCGGGCTGCCGCTGGTTGGCGTGATCGTCGCCGTGTTGGGGCCCGCCTTGCTCGTTGCGCGCGCCTTGGCCGATGGCTCGGCCTTGATCCCTGTTCCGGATGTCTGGAGTGTCTGGCCCGCGTCCTCGGCAACGCGCTCCTCGGGCCGGCCGCCGGCGATCCACACCGCCCCGTCCGGCTGCACCTCCGACTCGAGACACCTCCGCTGCAGAAGACGGATCTGGGAGATACCCTCCAACCCGACGCGAACCATCTTCGACAGCTCGTGGTCGGAGAACGAGCCGTGCTCGGCCGTGCCCTGGACTTCGATGAGCTGTCCCCGGCCCGTGGCGACCAGGTTCAAGTCAACCTCGGCGCGACTGTCCTCGTTGTGGCAGAGATCGAGGAGGATGACGCCGTCGACCCGGCCGACGCTGACCGCGGCCACGGAGTCGATGAAGGGGTCTTCCGCGATGGCGCCCGAGCTGAGCAGCCCGTCCACTGCCTCGCGGAGCGCCACGTAGCCTGCCGTGATCGCGGCGGTGCGAGTGCCGCCGTCGGCGTCAAGGACGTCGCAGTCGATCGTGATGGTGCGTTCTCCGAGGAGTTCCAGCCGCACGACCGAGCGCAAGGAACGGCCGATCAGGCGCTGGATCTCCATGGAACGGCCGCTGATCTTGTTGCGCGCGGCCCGTTCGGGGACCGAGGCCGGCAGCATGCCGTACTCGGCGGTGACCCACCCCTTGCCGGTGCCACGCAGGAAGGGCGGGGACTTGCCCTCGATGGTGGCGGCGCAGAGGATTTGAGTATGGCCGGCGCGGATCATCGCCGAACCCGCCGCCAGGCGCTGGCAGGAGCGCAGCAGATCTATCTTTCGGAGATCCTCGGGTCCGCGGCCGTCAGCTCGCTTCATGATTCTCCTCTCGCAGCTCTCACGGGAAGCGCGTCCTCCTCGAGAACGATCCCGAAGTCCCGCGGCACTAGTGAGGTCAACGCTCGAACCAGGGCAGGTCGCTCTGGTCCACCCACTCGACGGAGGTGATGGGAGTACCGAGAAACCGGCCTCCGACGGCGCTGAACTGCGCGGGCACGTCGCTCACGAAGAACCGGCACTCCTTGCCCGCACCCGGACCCGCACCCGGACCCGCGCCTGCACCCGGACCCGCGCCCGCGTCCGGGCCCGCGCCCGCGAGCTCGCCCCCGCCTTCGCCCGCGCCCTCGCCTCCGCCCTCGCTCACGCCAGCCCTCTCAGCCATACCGTCTCCGCCATCCGGCTTGTCTCGCAGAAGCCCCCGGGATTCAAGCTGCCGGCGCACCAGTTCGACGGTCTCCTCGGCGGTGTCGATCAGCGTGACCGCGGGACCGGCCACCTTGGCGATCGTGTCCCTGAGCAGCGGATAGTGCGTGCACCCCAGGATCAGCGTGTCGATACCGGTGGCGATGATCGGATCCAGGTAGATGTGCGCCACCTCCTCGACCACGTTGCCGCTGGTCCACCCTTCCTCGGCCAGAGGCACGAATAGCGGGCACGGCGTCTCGACCACGGTGCACCCGGGATCCAGGGAGAGGATCAACCGCTCGTAGGCGCCCGAGGCGATCGTGCCGATGGTGCCGATGACGCCGATGCGGTGATTGCGGCTGGCAGCCACCGCGGCTCGGGCGCCCGGTTCGATGACGCCGACCATCGGCACGTCGAAGCGGCGCTGCAGGACGGGCAGGGCCATCGCGCTGGCGGTGTTGCAGGCCACGATGAGGTACTTCACGTCGCGACGCACCAGAAAGCGGGCGTTCTCGATCGAGAAGCGGGTCACTGTCTCTGGCGACTTCGTGCCATAGGGGACCCGGGCCGAATCGCCGAAGTAGATGATCCGCTCGTGAGGAAGTTTCTGCAGAAGCTGGCGAACGACCGTCAGGCCTCCAATCCCCGAGTCGAAGACCCCGATCGGCCCCTCGCGATCCACGATCCCCTCCGTCATCTGCAACGCTCCGTCATCTCCCGCGCTCCATCACGCCCCACGCCGTCTCCCGGCTCGGTCATCTCCCGCACTCCGTACCTTCCTTCATTCCGTCTTCTCCCGGCTCCGTCAGCTCCCGTGCTCCGTCAGCTCCCACCACGTCCCTGGACCATCCGGCTGGCCCCATCCACACCATTCGCCGCATCCCCTCGTTCTGCGTCCGGCGCCGGTTCCTGCTCATCAGGAAAGTCCCGGCTCGAAAGCGGCTCTTCCAGGTCGATGTATCCCCAAAGGCTGGTGACCACCTGGCCGCCGATCAGCAGCCGCACCTCCCGGATCTCGGGGAAGTTGTCGCAAACCGTGCGCACAATCGAGCCTACGGCGAGCCACTCCTCCCCGTCGCCACGTGTGCGGGTGCCGAGCAGCGAGCGGGTGAAGTCGAGGTAGGCCAGCCCCCAGGGGTCGACGAAGACGCCGGTCAACGCTGTTTCCGGAGGCAAGGTGGGAGCAAGCCCGGTCAAAGATCCCTGCGCGAGTTCGCGGATGCAGTCCCGCAAGCGATCGGTCAAGGTCTCTCCCGCCACGATGACGCGCTGTTCGGGGCGCAGCGCGTAGCCGCCGGCGTCTCCGAAATAGAGGCGAACCGCCATCAGCCGGGCCTCCTCGACGGGCCGCAGTGGGCCCTCCACGGTCGGGCCCTCGATCTTCTCGCGGCCGAGGAAGTAGAAGATGGCCGCGGTGACCGCCACGACCGCGACTGCAGTGATGATGATCCAACGCCCGATCGCGCCGTGCCTGGTCGTCCCGCGCTTGGTCCCGCCGCTCCTGGTCGACCCGCTCCCGGTCATCCGGCTCCTGGTCGACCCGCTCCCGGTCGTCCCGCTCATGGTCGATCCGCTCCCGGTTGTCCCGCCCATGGTCGATCCGCTCGCGGTTGTGCCGCGCCAGGTCGTCCCGCGCGCCCTCTTGCCCCGCTCCTCGCCCCGCGTCTTTCAGGCCTCCCCTCGTGGCCGGGGGTCCTGGGCTCATCCATGTTCTTCATTCGATGCCCAGTCCGAGGAGGAACTCGTCTATGGCGAAAGCCATGCTACGAGCCAGTTCGGCGCTCTTGAGCGGATCCGAGATGGCCTCCACCCCGAGCCGATCGCCGGTCGAGGCGGGATAGAGGAGGACGGCCGGCATGGCAAGTCCCCGGAAGACACGCGCAGGCCGCCGGACGATGCGGACCGGCCTTCCTTCCCACTGGTAGGCGAGGTGGTCGGCGATGTTGCGCGCCAGGCGCCGCGAAGCGGGCTCGGCCATGCGGGCGACCTGGCTCCACGGCACCAGGCTGGCGATACCCCCGCCTCCGGTGTCGCTGTCGCGAATCTGCGGCCGGTCCTCCGACCAGGTCGAGGAACGCAACTCGACCGTCTCGAACCTTGCGGGCGGTCCGGCGATGCAGAGCAGAAACTCCTGCGGGGAGCCCGGCCAGCGCTCCATGCGCAGTCCCAGCCAGCAATCTCCGGCCGGAGCGGGCGCCGTCTCGGGCAGGCCGGAGGGAGAGCGCAGCGCGGAGCGGGCGGAACGGTCGGAGGTGAGGACCACCTCATGGCCGAAATCCCCCTGAAGGATTGCCCGGAGGTTGGCCGCCAGGAGACGGATCGCCCCATCGGTCGAGGTGGCCGGCGTCAGCGCGACGTCCTGCCCGGGAATCTGCACGGAGGGTGGGGGCAGGGGATCGACATCTTGCGGCGTCACAGCCAGGCCCGGAAGCTCCAGGAGAATGCGGCGGCGAGGCCCTCCGGTGCCGAGCCGCAGACGCGCCGGGTCGACATAGCTTTCCAGCGCCCCGTAGCGGCCACGGTCGACCTCGACCTGGCGAGCCGTGAAGTCGATCGCGATCCCGGCGTCATCCTTCAACGGGCGCGACCGCACACCCTTCCAGCGCGGATCGAAATCGAGCCAGAACTCGCAGCCCTGGGGAGTCGCCCGCACCTGGGCTATCGATATCCCATCCTGGACACGCCCCCCGGCCGTGAATCCTGCGGGAAGCCTGGCGCCCTTCACCTCAACGAGAGCCTGCCCCGCCGCGTCCACCACCAGGCGGATGGGGCTCTCCGGATGGACCCCATCGAGGGTCAGGGTCGCCACACCCCCGGCCTGGCTCAGCCTCGCGCCCGCCAGGTGCGGCCCGGGCAGCGCGATCTCCAGCATCCCGCGATACGGGTCCCACCGGCACCGCTGCTGCAGGATCGGCACCACCGCGCCATCGATGATGGATAGAGGCACCCAGAGAGCTTCCTGCCGGTAGCGGGTCGCCGCGCCGAGTTGCACCGGCCGGCCATCGACCCAGAAGACGGAGGTGTCGAGGACGAACCGGACCTCGAGAGAATCGACCAGGAAGCTCCCCTGCCAGGTCTCGGGGTTCCACGTAAGTCTACCCAGGGCTGCGGCGAGTCCCACGGCCTCAATGAGTCCGGCCTCGCCGTCACGCAGGATCCGCAGGGCGAAGTCGGGCCGCCCATCCAGGACCCGCACCGTGATCGAGTCCAGCAGCGCGGACGCCTGGATCGCTGCGGCCACACTGGCGCCATCAGGGAGAGGGACCCGGCGCCGGGAAGGCTCCTCGACCCGGGACTGCCCCAGGCCGGGGGACAAGCCATCCTCCGTGGCACCCTCGTCGCCGGGAGATGGGACGGTGGGCGCGTCGCGGACCTCGGGCTCCTGGCCGGACGGCAGGATCTCTTCGGAAGCCGATCCGTCCTGGGCCTGGGCACGGGCCGGTAGAGGCGCGAGGCAGGTCAGAAGCGCCAGGCACGCCAAGAACGACAGCCACGCCGAGAACGACAAGCACGGGAACACCGCTCGGCCGATGGCCCGGGACCCCGAATCCGCGGGGGTCATCCCCGTGCCGCCCGTTTTGCCCGCTCCATCTCCCGGTCAGCCTCTCGCTTGGCGGTGGTTTCCCTCTTGTCGTAGCTCTTCTTCCCCCGACCCAGCCCAAGGTCGACCTTGACCTTGTTGCGCACCAGCACCAGGGCCAGCGGTATCAGGGTCAGTCCCTTCTCTTGTGTCTTGACCTTGAGCCGGTTGATCTGGGGTTTGTGGAGGAGCAGCTTGCGGCGCCGGAGCGGGTCGTGGTTGAAGCGATTGGCCTGCTCGTAAGGGCTGATGTGGAGTTGGAGGAGCCAGGCCTCTCCCCCTTCAATCACGGCGTAGCTGTCCCCCAGGTTGGCCCGGCCGGCTCGCAGGCTTTTGACCTCGGTCCCGGCCAGAACAAGTCCGGCCTCCCATGACTCGAGGATCTCGTAGTCATGGCGCGCCTTGCGGTTCGCGATCAGGATCTTCCGTTCCGGGTCGTTCTTGGGGGTCATTTGCTCCGCCTTCGGGTAGAGCAGACTAGTACCAGAGGAGACCGTCGGAGGCAATCGGGATTGACACGCCCCCCGCGCCGTCCCTATGCTCGGCTCCTTGGTCGCCGGTCCCCGATCGGCGCCAGGGTGTGCGGAAGTGGCGGAACTGGTAGACGCGCTGGGTTCAGGGTCCAGTGAGGGTTCCCTCGTAGGGGTTCAACTCCCCTCTTCCGCACCATCTCTTCTCTTCCTCTCTGCTTCCGTCTCTCTCTGTCCCTCTCGCTGTCGCTGTCGCGCCCGCCATGATGCCGTTGGCCCTGGCCCTCGACGCGGCGGTCCCGCCTCTCTCTTTCTCTCGTGGATGCCTTCCGCGCTGCCATCAGTCCATCTCGGGCCCTCTCTTCCTCCTCTCTGCGCCGTCTCTGGTGACCCGTGTCCGCCTTTGGCTTCTCTACTCGACTGCCTGGCCCGGGCGCCGCTTCCATCCAGCCATGGCGCCCTCGCTCCCGGGTCCACCACTATTGTCTTGCTGTCTCAAGCGCTACAGTGATAAGCTCGCTCGTACAGATTGATCGACGTGATCAGTTTTCAGCTCGTGCCACGGAGGCGAAGTGGAGAGTTTTCGGTACACGACGCGAGGGCGCCGGTTCAAACGGCTCCTGGGCGCTGCCCTTGGAAAGACCTTGATCGGCCCGCAGGTCGTCAGCCTGGAGATCACCCATCACTGCAATCTCCGCTGCTCGTTCTGCGAGTCCCACGGCATCCTCCAAGCGGCTCCGATCACTTCGCGGCGCACCTACCAGGGCGGGCGGTCCACGATGCGCTTGGAGACCGTGCAGCGCCTGGCCGGCGAGATGGCGGAGATCGGGGTCGATCTCGTGGAGCTCTCCGGCAAGGGCGATCCGATCTCCCATCCGCAGCTCACCGAGGTGGTACGCGCCCTGCGCGCCGCCGGGCTTCAGTGCGCGATCGTGACCAACGGCACCCTGGCCCGTCCCGACCTGGCGCCTACCCTGGTGGAGACCGGACTCGGCCGCTTGAACGTCTCGCTCAACGCCGGCAGCCGCGAGTACTACCTGCGCAGCAACCATCGCGACCTCTGGGACAAGGCCATCCACTTCCTTCGTTCAGTGATCGAGGAGCGCAACCGCAGGGGAAGCCAGTACCCGTGGATCCGCTTGAGCCACGTGGTGTCCCAGGAAAACGTGGAAGACTTCGCGGGCATGGTGCACATCGCTCGCGACCTCGGCGTCAACGAGGTGACCTTCTACGCGATGGGCGAATTGCCGGAGAGCCAGCACCTGCAGCTGACCGGCGAGCAGGTCGGGGGCATTCAGGACCGGCTCGAGGAGTACGTCTCCGAGTTGAACGGCGCCGGGATCTCGCACACCCTCGAGAAGTTCGCCCGCGATCTCTCCCTGCGCGTGCGGCACGGGGCCCCGGTCCAGAGCAACCCCCTGCAGGAGAGGATCCCCTGCTACGAAGGCTGGGTGTTCTGCGTCATCGGACCTGACGGGACGGTGGTCCCTTGTTGTTACTGCGAGGAGACGCACCTTGGCAATGTCACCGACACCAGCTTCGTGGAGATCTGGTACGGAGCCCTCTATCGCCAGTTCCGCAACGACAGCCTGAACATGCCCAAGTCCGGCCGCTGGATCTGCCGCGAGTGCTTTACGAGCTGTAACAAGGCGCAAGACAACCTGCACATCCACAACCGGATCCGTCCACTTCGCAAGACACGGGAGGGAGTGAAGGCGGAGATCCCGGCACCCGTCGGATCGGTGAGCGCGGCCTCCCCGCAGGGCTGAACCAGTTCTCCGCGGGCCTGTTCTTTCGGCAGAACCGACCCTCCGGCAGACCGATCCGGCAGGACTGACCCTCCTGCAGACTGATCGTCCTCCAGCAGGCCGACCTTCCGGCGGACTGAGCCTCCAGCAGACCGCTCCCAGAAAAACTGATCCTCCGGCAAAGTCATCCTCCAGCAGATGGTCTCCCCGGACCACCTCGCAGCCTGGATCGTATACTTCAGAACTTCGACAAAACGTAGGCTCCATCTGATCCTCTGAACAAGACAGTGGTCCGGACAGTTGGTCCTGATGCCGCGACAACTCGTCGCCGGGGGAAGACCCAGGACTCATCTCGTCGCAGCCCTTCACGGCTCTCTCGACGACTCGGCCATGATCCCTGACGAGTTCGGGCATCCATTTTGCGGGACCGGAGAATCTTGTCTTGCCGGATCCCGGCGCGTGCTATAATCATTTGCACGAAACTTCAGGGGGGCGGTTTCATGAGAAGCGACGCAGTGTTTGCACCCTGCCTGGAAGCCCGAAAGATGCCGGGCTTCGTGTCAAGGTCTGTGTCCCGAGGCGCCTGCTGGCTGACTTGTCTGGTCACCCTGGCCGGCCCGGCCTCGGCCTTCACCGTGCAACTCGAGGTCCGGGACGAGTTCGGCCAGATCACCCCGGCGCGCGTGTCGGCGCGCGATCACTCCGGGCGTTTCTTCCCAGCCGGGCCCGACACTTTCTACCTGAGCCATCGCGAGTGGCCTTGGATGGGGGAGTACTTCTATCCGATCGACCGTGTAACCATGCCCATGGCGGCGGGCAATGCCACCTTCCTGGTCAGCAAGGGGTTCGAGTACAAACCGATCCGGGCCCAGGTCAACATCGACCGGGACATGACATTGATCTTCAGCCTGTCCCGGCGCACGGACATCCGGAATGAGGGCTGGTACAGCGGCGACACCCACGTCCACTCCAACCATCATCCAAGCGAATTCACGATCACCCCCGAGCACCTGCTGAAGATGGCCCAGGCCGAGGGCTTGAACATCTGCTGGACGCTGGACAACGAACACCGCTTTACCGGAGCCCCGCATCCCTCGAGCACCCCGAATGAGATCATCTATTACACGGTGGAGTATCGCAACCAGGCCTACGGCCATGCGGAGATGCTCGGGCTGAAGAGCATCACCAGCACAGGTTGTTGCACGCCTCCCGCCCAGGCCTTCCCGCTCCTCTCCGACTTCCACGACACCTGGAATCCGGGCTACGGGGAGGCGTTTCCGCTGGCGCATCCGTACACCGGCGCCGACTTCCTCGACGACGAGGGGGGCTATCCCGCATGGGGCCTCGCCCGCGAGATCCCGATCCAGGTCACGCGCGGCAAGATGGATGCGTTCGACATAGCTTCCTACGGGAACGAATCAGAACTGGCCTTGGAGTGGTGGTACAACATCCTCAATCTCGGCTACAACATCCCGCCCTCAGCCGGCACCGATTGCGCCTTCAACGTCTACTGGGTCCGCCCCCCCGGCGGCTGGAGGGTGTACGTACGGGAGGAGGGCGGTCCCCACAACGCCGAACGCTGGGTCGAGGCGCTCAAGGCCGGGCGCACCTTCGTGACCAACTTCCCTCTCATCCCCCGATTCACCGTCAACGGCGCCGAAGCAGGCTCCACCCTCGAGTTCCCCGACTCCACAACCACCGTCGAGGTGCACTTCCAGGTCGAATCCGCCTTGCCGGTGCCCAGGGCGGAACTGGTTCGTAACGGCGTCGTCGAGCGGACCTTCTCCTTGAACCCCGGGCTGAACGGAACGAGCGCGGAGTTCGTCACCACGGTGGAGTTGCACGAGCCCTCCTGGCTGGCCTTGCGGGTCAGCGGCCACACCGACATGCGGATGGCTATCTCCGACACGCTCTTCGCCCATACCGGCGCCGTCATGGTAAAGCTCGCCGGGAAGGGCTGCTCCCATACCTACGATGCCGGGGTGATGTGCGACATGGCCGATTCGCTCGAGATGTTCGTCCAGAACCGCGGTAACTGGACCAGCGAGGGCAACCGGCTGTACGTCCTCAGCCGGATCGCCGGCGCGCATGACAGCCTGGCCCGGCACTTCCACCTGCCACCCGGACCTTGCTCGCTGCTGGCGCCGGCGGACCGCGACACGGTCTGGCCGAACGATCCGGATCCCTTCGTCTGGACGGCGGCGGTGGATCCCGAGGTAGGCGACCGGGTCAGCTACCGGGTTCACCTGTCGCCGGACAGCACTTTCAGCACCTTCTTCGCCTCGCCCCCGCTGTGGACCACCGAGTTCCGCCTGATGCTCCTTCCCTACGGAGCCGGACGGACTTACTACTGGCGGGTGGTCAGCACCGACCGCGGCAAGCATGAGGGGTTGTGTGAACCGGCCTGGTTCAGCTTCTGGGTACCCCCGTCGGGAGGCCTGGCCGACGGCCTGCCGGTGGACGGAGAGATCAGAGGCCCGGAGGACGGCGGTGGCGCCTCGGCTGAAGGGGACCATGGCGCCGGCGCCCACGGATCGGTCCTTGTCTGGCCCAACCCGGCAACCGGGCCGGTAAGCCTCGGTTGGTCCCGTCCCGATGCGCAGGTCGGTCGGTTCGAGATCTTTGACTCCTCGGGTCGACTGGTGCGCCTGCTCTTTACCGATACCGCGCCCCCAGCGGACGGAAGGGGAAGCCCGCCCCTGGCGGTTCGCCAGGTCGGCTGGGACCGCCTGGACAACCACGGGCGCCGCGCCGGCCCCGGAATGTACTGGTCGCGGTACGTCACCTCCTCCCCGGCCGGCGTCATCCGGTCGCCCGCCACCGGCTTCATCCTGCTGCAATAGATCGCGGCACGGATCCGCGCGAGCGACAAACTCGAAGCTGGGCCTGCACTTTCACCTTGCGCACGTCGCTGCGCTTTTGTACGCTGCGGGTACACAAGAAAGGAGGTGGTCCATATATGCAAAATATGACCTGTGAGGTGCCTGAACGCTAGGCGGCCTGGCCGCGAGTTGATTTTTGCAGCGCAAGCTGCCCGCAGGCCGGCCGCCGGCGGAATCAAAACAGGTAGCCGAACCCAGGGATCCCCGAACTCGTCATTCGGGGCCGGTCTCGCAAGAGACCGGAAGGATCCCTGGGTTTCTCTTTTGAGGATCCCTCTTCAAGGATCCCTGGGGTAAGGATCCCTGGGGTTTCTCTTTTCTGCCGGTCAGCGGTGACGAACCGCCCCGTCACCATGCATGGGCATCAGGCCCGCCTCCCGGAAGGAGAAGGGGGCGCCTCCTCCCAGAATGATATGGTCGAGCACTTCGATGCCGGTCAGATCTCCGACGCGGCACAGACGCTGGGTGATCTCCAGGTCGTCCTCGCTGGGGGTCGCGTCGCCGCTCGGGTGGTTGTGGATCAGGATCATCGAAGCGGCCGCGGCCAGGATCGCCGGGCGGAAGACCTCGCGCGGGTGCACGATGCTGGCCGCGAGGGAGCCGACGGAGATCAACTCGATGGCGAGGGGCATATGACGCGTGTTGAGCATCGCGATGAGGAAGTGCTCCTTCTTCGCGCGGGAGTACTGCTGGACGAGCGGGAGCAGGTCCTGAGGCGTGCGGATCGGTCGCTCGGTTCCGCCGATCCTGCCAAAGACGCGCCGGCCGACCTCGAAGGCGGCCAGGATCTGGCAGGCCCGCGCCGACCCCAGTCCGCGGACGCGCCGCAGGTCCCGTGAGTTCGACTGCGCGAGCGATTCCAGCGGGCCGTCCTTGAGCAGGGATTCGGCCAACGCCCCGACCGGCGTGCCGTGACACCCCGTCCCCAGAATGGCGGCGAGAAGCTCACGATCCGAGAGGTGCTCGACTCCGTGCTCCTGGATCTGCTCTCGCGGTCCACGACCCTCGCGCACTCCGATGCCGACGCGGTCATACCGAGGCGTGGCTCGTTGACGTACATTGCTCCCTGCTGCCGGCACGTCCTGCCTCCCTGCCCTTTCATCCATGAGGCCGTGGATCGAGTGGGGCTTTCCCCGGCCTGACCCGCGCAAGCCCGCGGGATCCACGTCACCAAACCGGGAGATAGCGAGGAACGTGCCAGGCACAACGATGTCGCCGACACCCGCAAGCGCCTCGCGTGGTCGTGCGCGACCGACCTGCACAAGCTGTTCCCATAGACCGACTGTCGGGTGCGTAGATCATGCCCGAGGGTAGCCGCGGACTCAGGCTGGGCTTCCGGTGTCTTACCCTTCGCTGCCCACCAGCCCTTCGGCGAACGATGCCGGATCGAAGTCCACGAGGTCGTCGGCCTTCTCTCCGACACCGGCATAGAGGACGGGGATGTTGCACTCGTGGGCGATCGCCAGGATTACGCCGCCCTTGCTGGTGCCGTCGAGCTTCGCCAACAGGATCCCGTCGATCGGCACCGCCTCGGAGAAAAGCCGGGCCTGGGAGATGGCGTTCTGGCCGATCGTGGCATCGAGCACCAGCAGCGTCTTGTGCGGCGCTCCCGGCGAGGCCTTGCCGCAGACCCGATGGATTTTCTTCAGCTCTTCCATCAGGTTGCCCTTGGTCTGCAGGCGCCCGGCCGTGTCGACCAGGACCAGGCTCGTGCCGCGAGAGCGCGCCGAACGGACGCCGTCGAAGGCGACCGCCCCAGGGTCAGCGCCGGTCTGGCTGCGGACCATCTGGACCCCCAGCCGCTTGGCCCAGACCTCGAGCTGCTCGCTGGCCGCGGCGCGAAAAGTGTCGGAGGCCACGATCAGGCAGCTCCGCCCTTCGCTCTGGGCGCGGTGCGCCAGCTTGGCGAGGGAGGTGGTCTTGCCGACCCCGTTGACCCCCACGATGAGCAGGACCTCGGGCTCTCCCTCGGGAACCGGACGGCCGCCGGGACCCTCCAATCCGCCGCGCAGGATCTCCTCGACGATCTGCTTGAGGGCGGCGCGCAGCCCGGCCACGTCCTCGATCCGGTCGCCGGCCACCTTCTTCTTCAGCCGGTCAATCAGCTCGGAGGTTGCCGACGGGCCGACGTCGCCACGCAACAGGACGGCCTCGAGGTCGTCGTAGAGTTCGGGATCCAGGTCTTTGTGCTGCTGCAGCACCTCCTGAATTCCCTCGGCCACGACCTCACGGGTCTTCTTGAATCCCTCGGCGATCTTCTTGAAGAACGATTTCATGTGGCTTGGACCCCGGCGAGCGACGGCTCGTGTCGAAAGGAGAAGACCCTGGGCCCGCGCGCGACAGGCAGACGCGGCCGCGGGGCGAACCCGATCACAATAGCGTATCGACCGGGGCCCGAGGCGAAGTTCAGGCGCCTGGATCGGGCGGCGGCGGGGCCGGTCCCCCGGGGAGTTCGCTGATGGTGTCCAGGAACTGCCGGATGTCGCTGAAGCTCTGGTAGACCGACGCGAAACGCACGTAGGCCACCGGATCGAGCCCGCGCAAGGCCTCCAGGACCCGCAAGCCGATGTCCGAGCTGCGCACTTCCAGCTTGCCGCTGCGCGCGAGATCCGCCTCGATCCGTTCGGCCACCTCCTCAATCGTCGTGGCGGCGATGGGGCGTTTCTCGCAAGCCTTGGCCAGGCCGCGGATCAGTTTCTCGCGGCTGAAGGGCTCGCGCCGGCCATCCTTCTTGGCGACCTGGAAGGCGACGACTTCGATGTACTCATAGGTCGTGAACCGGTTCTGGCAGGCCAGACACTCCCGCCTCCGGCGAATGGCCGTTCCGTCGCGGACCATCCGGGTCTCCAGCACACGGTCTTCTTCATGGGCGCAGCTCGGACATCGCACGCTACCGGCTCTCCCCCGAAGGCCTCGACCAGCTCTCGACCTCGCCGCTGACGATGACCCGATCTCCCTCTGACGTCGCCAGAATCAGCTCCCCCAATGGCCCGAGGTCCCGGGCCGTTCCCTCGATCCGGTCTGTGGACCTCCCCCCTGCCTGGTCCACGGTCGTCTCCTCGATCGGATGGCGGGCGCCGGCGGGGTCGAGGCCCGTCCGGATCCGGACCCGGGCCCCTTGCAGGAAGAACCGGGACAGGAGTTCCCGGCGCAGGAACTCGAGGTCCACGTCCCGCAACGCATTCTGGAATTGGCGATACCGAAAGGTCAAACGCTCGTTGAGCCGGATGGCCAGGCCATCAAACGCCGGAAGCGGGTCGATCCCTTCCAGGAAGAGCGAGGAGGCCTTGCCACGGATCTCCGGCGGGAAGTCCGCCTCACGGTGCGCCAGGTTGATCCCGACGCCGACGACGACGCCGGCGGATTGCTCGGGCGGGAAGGCGGTGCCAGCTTCGCCGACCACATCGGCCAGGATGCCGGCCACCTTGCCGCGGCGGCCGAACACATCGTTCGGCCACTTGATCATGAGACGCGGAGCGGCGGAACCCCCATCTTCGCTTCCGGCGTCGCTGCCGGTGCCGCATCCCGCACCGGAGGCGGCGTCGGGAACGGCGCAGGGGGTGGCGTAGCTGTCGAGGGTCTCGGCGAGGGCCAGCGCGACCAGCGGCGTCAGGCCCGGCCAAAGAGAACGGCTGACCTTGGGCCGGAGAAGAAAGCTCAGGTAAAGCCCGAGCCCGGGGGCGGAGTGCCAGCGGTGTTCCCCGCGTCCCCGCCCCTCCGTCTGCTCCAATGCGCGCACGCAAGTCCCTTCGGGAGCGCCGGCCCGGGCGCGCGCAATGCAGAGCGCCTGCGTGGAGGCGCAGGTCAAGAGGGGCGGGGTCTTGAGATCCAGGAGGGGTCGATTCACTCGAGACGCATCGCCAGGTCCAGAGACCGGACCGAATGTGTCAGCGCGCCGACCGACACCAGATCCACCCCCGGCACGGCGCGCGAGCGGGCGTTCTCGAGGTTGACCCCACCGGAGACTTCGATGAGGACCGGACGCGCCCGCTGGAGGCCGGACTGCGCCCGGCGGATGACCTCGACCGCGCGAGCGATCGCCGGCGGATCCATGTTGTCGAGCATGATCTGATCGACCTCGAGGGGAGCGGCCTCGGCCACCTCTTCCATGGTCCGGGCCTCCACGGTCAGGTGCATCTTGATCTCCGAGGCGCGGGCCAGGCCGACCGCCGCCGCCAGGCCGCCGGCGGCGGTGATGTGGTTGTTCTTGATCAGAAAGGCGTCGTAGAGGCCCATCCGGTGATTGACGCCCCCGCCGTGGCGAACGGCGGCCTTCTCCAGAGGGCGCAATCCCGGCGTCGTCTTGCGGGTATCGGTGATCTCGGCCCCGGTCCCCGCGATGGCATCGACATAGCGACGCGTAAGTGTGGCAATCCCGCTGAGGCGCTGGATGAAGTTCAGCAGCACCCGTTCCATGGTGAGCAGGCTGCGCGACCGCCCGCGCAGCACGAAGAGCACGTCCCCGGCGGCGAAGGTTTTGCCGTCCTCCCACTCCTGGTCGAACGTGACGGCGGGATCGGAGAGACGGATGACCTCCCGGACCACCTCGAGTCCGGAAAAGACCCCAGGTTCCTGCGCCAGCACACGGGCGATGCCATGGGAATGCGCGCTGACGGTGGCCATGGTCGTGACGTCGCCGGGGCCGACATCCTCGGCCAACGCCCGAAAGACGATTTCCTCCAACTCGGCCCCTTGGCCCATCTCCGCGGTGGACATGAGAACCTCCCGACTTCGATGAGTGCACCTTTCAGGACTCGGCGTTCGACGGTCCTGACGTCGCCGGAGCCGACGTCCTCGGTCAACGCCCGAAAGACGATACTCGGTACTCGACCGTGGTGGGTCGGCCGGCGCTGATCCCGGCGGGCCGGATGTGGCAACGGCCCTTCCAATCGCCTCAAATCGCCCCTTTGATCTCCAGGATCCGGTCCCGGATGGAGGCCGCCCTCTCGTACTCCAGGTTCGCGGCCGCCGCCTTCATCTCTCGCACCAGCATGTCCACGTACTCGTCCTGACTGAGCCCCCCGGGATCGGCGGGCACAGCCGGAGACGACGCGGGCTCGGCCTGTTTCATTGCGTCGGCCACCGAAGTGGCATGCAGGATCTCCTCCACGCTCTTGTACACCGTCCGCGGGGTGATCCCGTGCTCGCGATTGTAGGCCACCTGCTTCTCCCGGCGGCGGTTGGTCTCGGCGAGCGCGCGCTCCATGCTGCCCGTGACGGTGTCGGCGTAGAGAATGACCATACCCATCGCGTTGCGGGCCGCCCGGCCCGCGGTCTGGATGAGGCTGCGCTCGCTGCGCAGGAAGCCTTCCTTGTCCGCGTCGAGAATCGCGACGAGCGAGACCTCGGGGAGGTCGAGCCCCTCGCGCAGCAGGTTGATGCCGACCAGCACGTCGAACTGCCCCAGGCGCAGGCCCCGCAGGATCTCCATCCGCTCGATAGCGCCGACGTCGGAGTGGATATAGCGCACGCGAACTCCCGCCTCCACCAGGTAGTCCGTCAGGTCCTCGGCCATCCGCTTCGTCAGGGTCGTCACGAGGGTCCGTTCCTGGCGGGCGGCCCGTCCGCGGATCTCGTGCAGGAGGTCGTCGATCTGCCCGTCGGTCGGGCGCACCTCGATCTGCGGATCGACCAGGCCGGTCGGGCGGATCACCTGTTCGATCACCACTCCCCCTGTCCGCTCCAACTCATAGTCGGCGGGCGTCGCCGAAACGAACACGACCTGCCGCATCATCTTCTCGAACTCGTCGAAGCGGAGCGGGCGGTTATCGAGGGCGGAAGGAAGGCGGAACCCGAAATCGACCAGCGTCTGCTTGCGGGAGCGGTCGCCGGCGTACATGCCGTTGACCTGGGGCACGGTCACGTGGCTCTCGTCGATGACCATCAGAAAGTCCTCGGGGAAGTAGTCGAGCAGACAGGCGGGGCGTTCCCCGGGAAGCCGGCCGGCCAGATGCCGGGCATAGTTCTCGATGCCGGGGCAGTGGCCCACCTCGCGCAGCATCTCCAGGTCGTAGCGCACCCGCATCCGCAGCCGCTGGGCCTCGAGGCGCTTGTCCTGGGCCTCCAACTCGGCCAGCCGTTCCCGCAACTCGTCCTCGATGCCCAGGATCGCGCCGGTCAGCCGCTGCAGCGGAGTCGAGAAATGGGTGGTCGGGAACGCGACCAGACCTTCCTGCTCCCGCTTCACCTTCATGGTCACCGGGTCAAGCACCTTGATCTTCTCGACTTCGTCGCCGAAGAGCTCGATGCGGAACGCCTCCTCGGCATGAGAGGGAAAGAGGTCGATGACGTCGCCGCGGACCCGGAAGACGCCGCGCTTGAACTCGACATCGTTGCGCTGGTATTGGATAGACACCAGCCGATGGAGGATTTCCTCCCGGGAGCGGGTCTCCCCCACGGAGAGCCGCAGCATCTGTTTCTGGAAGTCCTCCGGCGCGCCCAGGCCGTAGATGCACGAGACGGAGGCGACGATGACCACATCGCGACGCGAGAGGAGATGGCTGGTGGCCTCGAGGCGAAGACGGTCGATGTTCTCGTTGATCGAGGCGTCCTTCTCGATGTAGGTATCGGTCTGCGGCACGTAGGCTTCGGGCTGGTAGTAGTCGTAGTAGGAGACGAAGTACCCAACGGCGTTCTCCGGGAAGAACCCGCGGAACTCCCCGTAGAGTTGGGCCGCCAGGGTCTTGTTGTGCGAAAGCACCAGCGTCGGGCGGTTGAGCCGGGCGATGACGTTGGCCAGCGTGAAGGTCTTGCCGCTGCCGGTAGCCCCGAGCAGCACCTGACAGCGATCTCCCCGCGCAATGCCGGCGGTCAGTTCCTCGATCGCCTGGGGCTGGTCGCCGGTCGGCTGGAACCGGGATACAAGTCGGAATTCCATATGCCCGACAGTCTATCCCAACTTGGGCAGTTCCACAGATCGTGAGTCGAGGAGGATATCGCAGAGCTCCACGCGCCGAACCGTCCCGGCTTGCATCCAATCCAGAGCGAGGACTAGCCTCGGCCCGACTGCAGGCGCGGCGGCAGCCCGCACGGCGCCGGGAGACCTGGTCCAGGGACCCGCACGGCACCAGGAATCCTGGTCCAGGGAGCTTCCCGCCTGGCACAGGCGGCCTCGTCTCAGCACCCGCGCCGGGGGCGCCTGGCGGGCGCCCGCCCTCACCGGCCGGCAGCCCAGAGAGGCCATCCCGGTCGAGCGGCCGATCACCCGCGGACATGGACGTCCGCGAGCGAAACTGCGCGGCCGCCTTGCCGTGGTTGTTCATGGCACCGGTCTTGAATGGTGTTGAGAAACAGGGCCCCCGGGATCCTGCTTCAGCCGCGCTTCACCGCGGCCGATCTTCCGTCGGGGGGTCCGACGGACCTCGGCACGACCGGAACCTCCGGCCAGCGGGGCCAGCACGGGGCAGGCACACAGATCCAGTGGCTAACCACCGAAAGACCGGATCACCGGAACAGGGACTGTCCTGAAGACATGGCACACTTGAGCGAACGAACTGGTACAGCCTCCGCGCGAACTCGGCCGGCGATCCTCCCGGGCTCCGGCGCCGGCCGCCGGGCGCGCGGACGGACGGCGAGGGGCGTGGTCCTGGGCCGGGTCCACGCGGGGACGGACCCCGCCATGGGCGTCAGGGGCGGCCATGCCGCGTCCCAGACGAGTGCTGCCCGCGGCGGCCCCAGCGCCGGCGCTCCGGGACGCCTGGCGGGCGGAGGACGGATCCCGATCGGCCTGCGAGGGCTCTCGACGGCCCGGGACGGGACGGGGCGGAGAGTCCCCGGTTTCCTTCTCCCTCTCCTTCTCCTCCTGGCAGCCTTGCTCCTGGTGTTCTTCGAGACCCGCGACTCGGGCCTCCAGTCCATCGTCTTCCACAAACTGGCCTCGCGCCTGACCTGGACGGTGGAGGACGGTCCCAGCCCCGCTGTGGCCTTCCCGGTAACCG
Source organism: Candidatus Eiseniibacteriota bacterium (assembly GCA_029569475.1). The sequence continues at coordinate 21,570 of JAKQSZ010000028.1, forward strand.
GTCCCTTCGATGAGCGCCGCGGCTACTCCCTGCTGCCGCAGATCACCGACAGCCTGCTGGCCAACGGCTATCACATCGCCCGCCAGGTCCGGATGTCGCCCCAGATGCTGAATCTGATCGACCATGGCATCGCTCCGATCTACCCCGCCAAGGTCCAGGCCGGGCTCACGATCAAGGATCAGACCGGGGAGGAGATCTACCGCACCGGCGTGCCGGAGCGGCTCTACCCAGACTACGCGTCGATCCCGCCCCTGGTGCGGGAGAGCCTGCTTTACCTGGAGAACCGCGAGCTCATGCAGGGAGAGCATCCCTACCGTAACCCGGCGGTCGAGTGGGACCGGCTCGCCCGGGCGGTGGTGGATCTGGGGCTGAACAAGCTGGGGCTGAAGAAGGGCCAGGCCGGCGGAAGCACCCTGGCGACGCAAATCGAGAAGTACCGCCACTCCGCCGAAGGGCGCACGGCAACGCCCCTGGACAAGGTGCGCCAGATGACGGCCGCGAGCCTACGCGCCTACCGCGACGGGCGGCAGACGATGGGGGCGCGTGAACGCATCGTGCTCGATTACGTCAACTCCGTCCCCCTTGCCGCGCTTCCCGGCCTCGGCGAGATCAACGGCCTGGGCGACGGGCTCTGGGCGTGGTTCGGCGCCGGCTTCGCGGAGGTCAACCGCGTGCTCTCCACCACTCCGCGCACGCCGCGGGAACAGGCGCGCCAGGGGCTCGCCTACAAGCAGGTCCTGGCCCTTTTCCTGGCCCAGCGGCGTCCGAGCTACTACCTGCTCTCGGAGACCTCGGCCCTGGAGCGGGAAACCGACCAGCGCTGCCGCCTTCTGGCACGGGCGGGCGTCATCTCCCCGGAACTGCGCGATGCCGCCCTGGCCGCGCGTCTGGAGTTCCATGAGCGGCCGCCCCGGCGGGATCGCCCATCCTTCATCGAGCGCAAGGCCACCAACGCCATCCGTAGCCGCCTGCTCGCGCAGCTCCCGTTGCGGAGCCTGTACCAGCTTGACCGCCTGGATCTGACGGTGGAGACCACGCTCGACCGGCCGACCCAGGAGCGCGTCACCCGGACCCTCGGACGGCTCGCGGACCCGGCCTTCGCCGATTCGGCCGGCCTGCGCGGGGACCGGTTGCTCATGCGGGGGGATCCGGCCAACGTGTACTACAGCTTCACCCTCTACGAGAGCACCCCGGAGGGAAACCTCCTGCGGGCTCAGGCCGACAACCTCGATCAACCGCTGGACATCAACACCGGCGCCAAGCTGGATCTTGGCTCCACGGCCAAGCTGCGGACCCTCGTGCACTATCTGGAAGTCGTCTCCGACCTTCACGCCGGTCATGCCGGAATGCGGCGCACCGAGTTGGTCGAGCGGGCGAACGAGGCGAAGGACCCGATCCGCCGGTGGGCCTTCGGTTGGATGGCGGCCTCGGCCGACACGTCGTTGCGGGCGATGTGCGAGGCGGCCCTGCAGCGCAAGTACTCGGCCAGTCCCGGCGAGCGGTTCTTCACCGGGGGCGGCCTGCACACCTTCGCCAACTTCCAGAAGGAGGACAACGGCCGGGTCATGCCGGTCGCCCAGGCCTTCCGGCAGTCGGTCAACCTCGTCTTCATCCGAATGATGCGCGACCTCGTGCGCTACGAGTCCGCCCTGCTTCCGATCATGGAGTCGGGGGACCTGCAGGAGCCGGGGAGCCCGGCTCGCCAGCAGTACCTGGAGCGCTTCGCCGATGAGGAGGGGCGGGTCTTCCTGTCCCGCTTCTGGAAGCGTTACGCCAAACAGGCGCCCGAGAAGCGGCTGTCCCTGCTGGCCGCCTCGACGCGGCCGACCCCGCGGCGGCTGGCCGTGATGTACCGGACGGCCCGTCCCGAGGCCTCGCCGGAAGAGCTGCATGGATTCCTCGTGCGGAACCTGAATGGTGTGGAGGTCTCCGCGGCCGACGCCGCCAGCCTTCACGAACGCTACGGGCCGGAGGCGTTTTCGCTGGCGGACCGAGGATACCTGGCCAATGTGCATCCCCTCGAACTCTGGCTGGTCGCCTACCTGGAGGCGCATCCGGGGGCGACTTGGAAGGAAACGGTCGAGGCGAGCGCGGAGGAGCGGCAGGAGGTCTACCAGTGGCTCTTCCGCGACTCGAAGAAGCGGGCGCAGGACTCGCGGATCCGCACTCTCGTCGAGGAAGACGCGTTCGGCCTCATCCACCAGGCCTGGCGGCGGCTCGGCTACCCCTTCGGCTCGCTCGTCCCCTCCTACGCGACCGCCATCGGCAGTTCGGCGGACCGTCCGGCCGCCCTGGCGGAGTTGATGGGCATCCTCATCAACGATGGCGTGCGTTATCCGCTGCAGAAGCTCGAGCGGCTGCAGTTCGCGGAAGGCACACCCTTTGAAACCACCTTCGACGCCCCCGTCCTGCAGGGGGAGCAGTTGCTGCGGCCGGAGGTGGCGCGCGCGGCGCGGGCCTGCCTGATCGATGTGGTGGAAAACGGCACGGCACGGCGCGCGGCGGGGATCTTCACGACCGCCGATGGCGAGGTGATTCCCTTCGGGGGCAAGACCGGGACCGGCGACAACCGTTACGAGACCTACGCCCCCGGCGGGCGGCTGATCGATTCGCGGGTCGTCAATCGTACCGCGACGTTCGTCTTCCTGATCGGAGATCGTTTCTACGGAACGGTGACGGCCTACGTCCCGGGCCCCGGCGCGGAGCGCTACGTCTTCACCAGCGCCCTCGCGGTGCAGGTCCTGAAGACGCTGGCTCCCGATCTCATGCCCCTCGTGGCGCGACCGCCTGCCTGACGATACCTGGCCGGCCCGCCGGCGGCACCGGACTGCCGGCGCGACACAGCGGGCCACGGCCCGAGGCAGCCGCCCACCGCCCCAAGTGGCCTGACCCACTGTACGACGCGAACGGCCCACGCCCTGACGGCACCCGGGCGGCGGTGATAACGCTCTCTCCTGCCCGGTCGGTCCTTGCGAATCCCCCCCTGCCCCCGTCTCCCCTGGTCTAGAATGGAGCCGGACATCGGGAAGGGAGGGGACATGGGCTGGGAGTACAGCGAGAAGACCAAGCAGATCTTCCTGGACGCCGTGCAGGGCAAGGCAGGCACCCACCTGGGAGAGATCGAGGATCCGGACGGTATCGGCGAGCACGGATCGATCGCCTGCGGCGACGCTCTGCGTTTCACGTTTCGCGTCCGCCGCCATCCGCAGGATCCCCTGAAGGACGTGATCACGGAAGCTCGCTACCTGACCTTCGGCTGCACCTCGGCCATCGCTTCCTCCGAGGCGCTCTGCGCCCTGATCGAAGGCGCCGGATACACCCCGATCGAAGCGCTCACGATCAAGAACAGCGACATCGTCAACTATCTGGAGGGCCTTCCCGAGCAGAAGATCCACTGCTCGGTGATGGGCGCGGAAGCTCTCGAGGCCGCGGTCTTCAACTGGGCGCAGAAGCGCGGCGTGGACCTGAAGGAACTCGGCCTCGATCTTCACCAGGAAGACCAGGAAGAGGGACGCATCGTCTGTCAGTGCTTCTCGCTTTCAGAGCCCTACATCGCCCGCAAGATCCGCGAGCTGGGTTTGAAGACGATCCCCGAGATCACCGGCGCGATCAAGGCGGGCGGCGCCTGCATGTCCTGCCACCATGCCCCCGGCGGACTGCAGGACCTTCTCGACGCCGCCTGGGGACGGCAGCCGACCCGCGTGCTGGAACGTCCGACCGACCCGCAACCGGCCGAGACGCCCGCCCCGGCACTCTCCCCCTTCCAGTTCATGAAGGCGGTCGAGCGTTGCCTGGACGATTACATCCGGCCGCAGCTGATGCGCGACGGCGGCGACGTCGAACTGGTCGACATCAAGGACGCCCTGGTCTATCTGCGCCTCTCCGGAGCCTGTGCCGGCTGCGCGGGAGCCGGGCAGACCATGAAGCTCATGATCGAGCGGACCCTCAAGGAGAACGTCGACCAGCGCATCCGCGTCATCGAGGCTTGACGCCCACGGCCGCGGGCCTCGTGCGGGAGGAGCGGGCGGAGGACGGCACCGGGAGGCAGGACGTGATCTACCTGGACAACAACGCGACGACCGCGCTGGCCCCTGAGGTCCTCGAGGCCATGCAGCCGTATCTGACCACGGAGTTCTTCAACCCGAGTTCGGCCTACGAGCGCGCTCAACCGGCGGCCCGGGCGATCCGGGAAGCGCGCCAGGAGATTGCCGGCTTTCTCGGCGCGGCCGATCCGAGCGAGATCCTCTTCACCTCCTGCGCCACCGAGAGCATCAACGCCGCGGTCATCGGCGCCGCCCGGGCCAACACCGGCCGCCGGCGCATCATCACCACCTCGGTGGAACACCCCGCGGTCTACGAGCTCTGCCGCGACCTGGCCCGCGACGGCTACGACGTGGTCTTCCTGCCGGTCGATCGCGCGGGACGGCTGGATGTCCGCGACCTGATCCGGGCGCTGGACTCCACCACCCTGATGGTGGCGATCATGCACGCCAACAACGAGACCGGGGTCGTGTTCCCGATCGCCGAATTGTCACGGGTGGTCAAGGAGACCGATCCGAAGATCCTCTTCCTGACCGACGCCACGCAGACCGCGGGCAAGCTCCCGCTCGATCTGAGAGGCGAACTCCGCCACGTCGATCTGCTCGCCTTCTCGGGGCACAAGCTGCATGCGCCCAAGGGGATCGGGGTCCTCTACATCCGCCGCGGCACGGCGGTGCGCGCCTACCTGGTGGGCGGCCATCAGGAGGGAGGACGCCGAGGGGGCACGGAAAACGTCGCCTTCATCGCCGGGCTCGGCGCGGCCTGCGCCCTGGCGCGGCAGGCGCACGCGACCGACGGGACGCGGATACGGGATCTGCGCGACCAGCTCCAGAGCGGGCTTATGTCCCGCATTCCTTGCCTTGAGGTCAATGGGGGCGAAGCGACCCGGCTGGACAACACCCTGAACATCTCCGCCCACTTCATCGAGGGAGAAGGCATCCTCTACCGGCTGAGCGAGTACGACATCTGCGCCAGCAGCGGGTCGGCCTGCACCTCCGGATCGCTCGAGCCCTCCCACGTTCTGCGGGCCATGCGAGTACCCTTCACCGCGGTGCACGGCTCGATCCGCTTCAGCTTCAGCCGCTACAACCAGGAGGAGGACGTGACACGCGTCCTCGAGGTCTTTCCGGAGATCGTGGCGAGCTTGCGGCGCATCTCGCCCTACTGGGACGCTTCAGGCAATCGACCTCGTCCCGAGGCTGAGGCCATGATGACAGCTCCGCCCGGGCCGCGCTGAACCTGCGCCGAGCCGCTCTCGACCCTTGCGCGGCCTTCTGGACGTTGAACGAGCTCATCCGCGTCACGGCTGAGGGAGACATCGCGGCCGGTCCGTTCCGCAATGCGTTTGCTGCCGTCCGCGGCGGTTCGGCAGCTAGGGTACCGATCGCGCATCTCTTGATGACCCTGACCCGGCGTTCGCCCAGCGGCCGAGGTAGCCTCCGAGCTCCGGATTGGCCAAGGCGAAGCCCGAGTGCCAATAGCGAGACGTGTCCGCATACGAGAAGCGGGCGTCGTGAAATCTGAGCAAGGCGGACCGGCCGTCCCGCAAGGAGATCTCCAGATGGCGCTCTAGGATCATCTCGCCGGAAGTGGCGGGCGTACTTCGGGTGAGCAACGCAAGAACGCTGTCAGACTCGGAGGCGTTGAGCTGGTGTTCCGTCCGCTCGGTCGACGAGTTCACGATCCTGACTGAAATCACATCCTCGCGAAGGAACCGGTACCACAGGCGCCCGTCCACCAGGGCCATGATGGGGCGATCGAAGTCGGGGTCCGACATCCGCCGGACTGCCTTTCGGACCGCGGACCGAAAGTGACGACTCCCCGACCGGTTCGCGGCCCCCTCCAGCATGGCAGTGGACGCGAAGTCCCGCGCGTCGCCGAGCGCTTCGGCGGCGGCGATCCTCACACCCTGGTCCAATGTGGTGTCCAGGAAGGCTTCTCTGAGCAGGACCATGGCCTCCTCCGTTCCGATCCTGGACAGCGCGGAGAGGGCCGCCATCTGGACGTCGTGGTACTCGATGCCCATGGCCGCCTCGAGGACGTCCCTATGCGAGGAGCCGAGAAGTTGGAGTTGTTGGACGGCTGCAAGCCGGTTGGCGGACCCGAAGACCTTAAGCGCACTCAGCAGGGAATCCGCCTCCAGCAGGCGAGGTTCCGGCGGCGCTGGGATCGGATTGGCCTTGGCTGTTCGAGGGGCAAACCACGGGTCGGCGAAGGCCAGCCCGGAAACGACCCAGAAAACGAGCACAACGTGGGAAATCAGGAGAACGTGGACTCGCGCGATGCGTGGCATGGCTGGCCTCCTCTCCGGCGGGGAGTGTATGCCCCCCATCCTCCGCAGAACAACGAGCAGGTGCGACGAACCATCTTCATCCTTTCCGTCCCTGATCCAAACCGCCCTCAACAGAGACGAGACGACCGGGATGGTTGCTTACCTTCCCCAGGGGTTCGAGACGGGAAGACATGTACGAGATTGGGCGGCACCGCGACTATTCGCTCGTGCCACACGGACCGCCCTCCGGCCGTGGTCATTTCAACCGAGACAACAGATCTGCATCAGCGAACGCGGTCGGCTCGGCCTCAGCGGAGCCACCACGACCATGATCGCGCCATGACTTCCAGGCGCCCATGTCGCTGGCAAGGAAGGGAGACAGACACCTTGAGCTACCGTCATCGTCAAGACCGCCCGTGGGATCACCAACAGACCATTCACTCGTGGATCCGGCGGCTGGACGGCCGGCCCGCCCTCCGCCACGCCGCCCAAACAGCCATCTTGTGCGCCTCACTCGCCATGGCAGCGGCTGCGCTGTCGGCGCACGCAACCGAGTGGGAGTTCTCGTGGGCCAACCCTCTTCCACAGGGCAACGCGCTCGGCGGGGTCGCCTTCGAGGACGCATCGACCGGCTACGCCGTGGGCGATCGCGGGGCGGTCATCAAGAGCACCGACGGCGGCCTCATCTGGGAGCACATCTCGCTCTTTCCGGCCCTGTCCGCCGACTTGAAGGACGTTCTGGTGCTGTCACCCGGGTCCCTTCTGGCGGTCGGGTCCTCTCCCGGCATCTTCCGATCCGACGATGGCGGGCAGACCTGGGCGCCGGTGCCGAACCCTTCGACCGCCACGCTGCAGGATATCGAGGTCCTGCAGGGCGCGACTTTGAGCGTCGTGGGAGCCTCCGGCCAGGTGCTGCGCTCCACCGATTCCGGGTCAACCTGGACCCTCCTGGGCACGGCCCCGATGGATCTCCAGGAACAGCACTGGATCTCCCCCTCCCGCGGCTACGTCCTCGGCATCGGGAGTGTTCGCCAGACCACCGACTCCGGCCAGACCTGGACGGCTGTTCCGGGCGTCACGGACTCCGGCTCGGCCTTCAACGAGATGTGGTTCACCGACGCGCAGCACGGGTACATGTTCGACGACTTCCATCTGTACAAGACAACCAACGGCGGGGCGAGTTGGACAGGCGACTTCATCTTCGGCCAGTTCCTCTATTGCGCCAACGTCATCGTCCTGGGTCCGCTGCACTTCATCGCCGTCAGCAACCTGGAGGGTGCGGTGGTCGCCGAGACCACCGACGGCGGCTCCAACTGGGACCTCCGGTTGTTGTCTGGCGCGGACGGCTTCCTCGACCTCGAACGTCTGCCCGATGGGGCGATGATCACCGCCAGCAACGGCGGCGACGTCTTCCGATCCACCGACGACGGCCAGACCTGGACTCTGCGCACCGGTGACCAACCCCCGCGCAACTACGTCGGCGCGATCGGCCTCTCCCCCGCCGGTCTCGGCGCGGCGGGGACCTCAGGGACTCCGGGGCTTCGCTGGTACCAGACCACCGACCATGGCGCCACGTGGCAGCCGAACCAGGCCGGTCCGGAGATCGCCTTCACCTCCGACATCCGTTACTGGGATGGTGCCAACGGGATCGCGGCCGGCGACTATCTGCGCATGTGGCGCACCACCGACGGGGGCGCGCAGTGGACGGACATCGCCCTGCCGAACCCGCCGCAGAACGGAGCGGCGTGGGATCTCTCCTTGCCGGAAGCAGGAATCGGCTTCGCCGCGGTCTCCGGTCAGACGCAATCGACCGTATACCGCACGACGGATTCCGGCTCTTCGTGGCATCAACGCGGAACAGGCCTTCCCGGTGGCGGCTATCTGGTCGGCATCTCCTTCGTGACCGGCCAGACCGGTTACGTCACCGGATTCAGCACGGGGGCGGCTTTCCTGTACAAGACGACCAACGCCGGGGCCTCATGGACCGTGGTGCCGACGGCGGGCTTCCCGTCGCGGCCGAACGACCTGCTGTTCCTCGACGCTCAAGTCGGCTTCGCCACCGCCTGGCAGGCCGAGTCCGGGATCTTTCGCACGACGAACGGCGGCAGCACCTGGACCCGGGTTTCCACCCAGGCAGCCAACGAGATCGCCTTCGATGACGCCCTGCTGGGCTGCGCATCGGAGGAAACGTTCTGGACGCATGGTCGAGTCCAGGTGACCGAGGACGGCGGCCTCAGTTGGAACTCGGTCGACCTCCCCTCCACCGGCGGCGGCTCGTGCGTCGCGGCGGTGGAAGGAGGATTCGTGGTGGGCGGCACCAACGGGACGATCGTGCGCATGCTGCGCGCGGGAGGGACCTCCTCCGCGCCGCAACCGGGCGGCGCCGGCCCCGGTCGCAGCCCGGATCGCGGATGGGCCGAGTTCGAGAAGGGCGAGGCCTCGCATCTGCGAGTCGAGCGGCCGGTCGCGGCCGAGGTCGAGGTCAGTTTCATCCTTCGCGAGACCGGACATGTTGACCTGGCGGTCTTCGACGTGCGCGGCAGCCGCGTCGCGTCGCTCGTGCGCGGCACGATCGAGGGTGAGAAGACAGTAACCGCGAAGTGGACCGGCACGATGGACCGGGGGGGCACGGCGCCCTCTGGTGTCTACTTCGTGCGCTTGTCCGCCGGCAGCGAGGGACGGGCCCGCAAGGTCGTTTTGGCGCGATAAGGCAATGTGTCCTTCCACCTTCGCTTGAGAGGGTGGGCCACGGATCCTCCAGGAGCCTGGGATCCTGGGATCCTGGGATGCTGAGATCCTTGAGTCCCGGGGAATCCCGGGGATTCCTGCAGGACCCTGGGATCCTGAGATCCTGGGGGATCCTGGGATTCCAGGGGATCCAGGGGATCCAGGGGATCCCAGGGGATCCAGGGGATCCCAGGGGATCCTGGGGATCCTGGGGATCCTGGGGATCCTGGGGATCCTGGGGACCCAGGGGATCCTGGGGATCCTGGGGGCCCAGGGGATCCTGGGGACCCAGGGGGGATCCTGGACCCCAGTGGATCCTGGGGACCCAGGGGCATCTGGGAATCCTGGGGCATGCTGTCGGTGATTGTTCCGATCCGTTGTTTGAGCGATCAAAGTCCCCAGCGTGTTCGTGACCCGCTTCTCGAGGTTGGAGGGCGAACGATTGGTTGGGACGTGCCTGTCTGCGCGAGAGCGGCCAACCCGAAGCGTCAGTCGCAGGACAAACGATCGGCCCGAAAACTATGGGCGGGCTGGAGGAGACCACGCGGCAGGTGCGGCGAGCTCTGAGCGAAGAAAGGGCGGAAGACGAGAAAACGAAGAAGGTGACGAGGACGAAGAAGAAAAAGAAAAAAACGAAAAAAAAGATGGAACCCGATGAGTGATAATACGTACAATCGTCTGGTTCTCTGGTGCATCCAATGACTGGGAGAGCATGGAGGTTATCCGAGAAGGAGGCTCCTTCGTTGGTCCACGCGCTCGCGTCCTTGGGCAGTATGATGCCGCTTGGCGAATGCGTTCCCGGTGAGCGGGCACGCGTCTATCCCGAACCCGGCGAGGGGATCGCGCGCAGATGGGCAGAGCTTCACGGCGGTGCCGGGGTCGTTCGTGAAAGCGCCGGCTCAATCTATCGCGCAGGAGCTGCGCACGGCCGGGTCCGTCCACGACCCGCTGTGGCCCCCGACTCACCGGCCCAATCGAGACCGGCGCGGCGGCCCTGGATCGACAACGAGCTCTTCACCGCCATGCATGCCGTCCGCTACCTGGAGCGCCGCATCCTCCGGGAAGAGGCCCGCCTCCTGAACTGGACCTCCCACGACCACCGCTACCGCAGTCTCGGCTTCAACGCCTTCGCCGACTTCGCCCGCACGATGCAGATGGCGCCGCGGACCGCGCAGGAGCATGTCCGTCTGCATCGATTGCTGGAAGGGCGCCCCCTGGCGGCGGAGGCTTTTCGGGCCGGGGATCTCTCGCTCTACCAGGTGCTGGCCCTTGCCCCGGTCCTGCGTGTGGCCGACCTGGACGCTGAAGGGGAAGTCGATTGGATCACGGAGGCCCGCGGTTGCACCGTCCAGGGACTCACCCGGAAGGTGCGGGCGGAGGTGAAGCGTCTGGCGGATCTCGCCGCGGGCGATGCGCAGGAACCCGCCTCGGGCTCTCTCGCCTCCGGCGCCTCTTCCACGAGTGCCCCCGCGGCCTCGTCGTCGATGGGCGGTCGCCGGTGGGATGTAACCCAGGACGATCGCGATGGCCCGCCGCTGGGACGCACCGTTCGTTTTGAGGCGCCGCCGGTGGCTGTGCTGGCCTGGGATCGCGCGATGGAGACGGCCAGCAAGGTCCTGGGCTGGGACGCGCCGGTGTACCAGCGGGTCGAGGCGATCCTGGCCGAAGCTTCTCCTCATACCGCCGT